>NZ_JBVHQB010000002.1:214794-635273 GCF_055567635.1 Streptomyces sp. NPDC026500
GGTTGACTCGCACGCGATCGGCTGCCGGGCTTGCCTGCGCGCGTGGAACCCGACTGGCTCCCGCGCAGGGAAGCCGGCCGCCGAGCGGGTCTCGGCGCCGGCCGACTCGCACGCACGGCTGCCGGGCTTGCCCGCGCGCGTGGAAGCCGGGCTGACAGGCGGGCCTCGACGCCAGGCCGCCGAGCGGGCTTTGACGCGGGTTGACTCGCACGCGATCGGCTGCCGGGCTTGCCTGCGCGCGTGGAACCCGACTGGCTCCCGCGCAGGGAAGCCGGCCGCCGAGCGGGTCTCGGCGTGGGTCGACTCGCGCGCCGTATGGCTGCCGGGCTTGGCCGCGTGTGGGGAGCCGGGCTGACAGGCGGGTCTCGACGCCGGGCCGCCGAGCGGGCCTCGGCACCGGCCGTATGGCTGCCGGTCTTGGTCGCGCGCACGCGGGAGTCGACTGGCTCCCGCTGCCGGGCTTGCCCGCGCGCGGCAGCCGGGCTGACAGGCGGGTCTCGACGCCGGTCGGCGCGAGCGCAGGAAAAAGGGGCGCCCCTCCGCACAAGGGGCGCCCCTTTCGCGCCTCGCGGCGCCCGGCCGCGTGCGGCCGGCGGTCCTACTTGGCGCGATCGAAGTCGATCGCGCTGTACGCACGCAGCTTGCTCAGCCGGTGCTCCGACGTGATCTGGCGGACCGTTCCGGACTTGGACCGCATCACGATCGACTCGGTCGTCGCGGTCTCGGAGCGGTAGCGCACTCCGCGCAGCAGCTCGCCGTCGGTGATTCCGGTCGCGACGAAGAAGACGTTCTCGCCGGAGACCAGGTCGCTGGTGGTCAGGACGCGGTCGAGGTCGTGCCCGGCGTCGACCGCCCGCTGCCGCTCCTCGTCGTCCTTGGGCCACAGCTTGCCCTGGATGGTGCCGCCGAGGCACTTGACGGCGCAGGCCGAGATGATGCCCTCGGGCGTGCCGCCGATGCCGAGCAGCAGATCGATGCCAGTGCCCTCGCGCAGCGCGAGGATGGAGCCCGCGACATCGCCGTCGGAGATCAGCTTGATGCGCGCGCCGGTGTCCCGGATCTCCTTGATGATCCCGTCGTGGCGCGGCCGGTCGAGGATGACGACGGTGACGTCCTCGGGCGTGACCCGCTTGGCCTTGGCGACCCGGCGGATGTTCACCGACACGGGGGCGTTGATGTCGACGAAGTCGGCGGCCTCCGGGCCGGTGACCAGCTTGTCCATGTAGAAGACCGCGGACGGGTCGAACATGGTGCCGCGGTCGGCGGCGGCCAGCACGGCGATCGCGTTCGTCATGCCCTTGGCGGTGAGCGTGGTTCCGTCGATCGGGTCGACGGCGATGTCGCACTCGGGGCCGGTCCCGTCGCCCACGCGCTCCCCGTTGAAGAGCATCGGGGCCTCGTCCTTCTCCCCCTCGCCGATGACGACGACGCCGTTCATCGAGACGGTGGAGACGAGGGTGCGCATGGCCCGGACGGCGGCGCCGTCGGCGCCGTTCTTGTCGCCGCGGCCGACCCAGCGGCCCGCGGCCATCGCGGCGGCCTCGGTGACGCGGACGAGTTCGAGGGCGAGGTTCCGGTCGGGGGCTTCCGACGGGACTTCGAGTTCGGAGGGCAGATGATGCTCGGTCATCGACACGCACCTTTCTGATACGACGACGGCCGGATGAGGGTGATGTCCCGACTCTATCGCCAGGCTTACAAAATGAGCAGGGGGGCCCACGGATGAGCAGGCCAGGGCACCTGCGACGATAGGTCCGTGGCAGGTATGAAAGGCAAGCAGTCGGTCCGGGACATGATTCTTTCCCTGGGCCTCATCGGGCTCATGGCGGGCGTTATCTACATCTTCATCCCGCATGACGACTCCAAGCCCGATCTCCAGCGTGTCGACTACCGCGTCGAGCTGCTGACGGCTCGGCGCGCGGCGAGCTATCCGGTGGCGGCGCCCGAGGGTCTGCCCTCGGCGTGGAAGGCGACGTCGGTGCGGTACGACGGCAGCGAGTTCGACGCCTGGCATCTGGGCTTCCAGGCCCCCGACGGTCAGTACGTGGCGGTCGAGCAGTCCACTCAGCGGCCGGCCGTGTTCATCGACGCGGCGAGCCAGGGTGCGCGGCAGACGAAGGCCACCCAGCGCATCGGCGACCGGACCTGGCAGCGCTACGAGGGCGACCACTACGACGCCCTCGTCCTGGAGGGCAAGGGCTCCACGACCGTGGTGACCGGCACCGGGTCGTTCGGCACGCTGGTGAAGATGGCGCAGGCCCTGAAGACGTCGTAGACCCCGCGGCCGTAGATCCCGCGGTCGTAGACCCCGCGGCCGTACAGTCGTAGGTCCCGCATACGCCAGATCCCGCATACATATGAGAAGGCCCCCCGGCCGTAGCGCCGGGGGGCCTTCTCATGCAGGTGCAGGGTCGAACGGTGCTGCTGGTGGTGCCGGTGGAGCCGCTGGTCAGACGGTCGTGATGACCTGGTCGGCGTCCAGGCGCGGGGAGCGCGGGAACCAGGCGTCCTCGCCCGGCTTGCCGATGTTGACGATCATCAGCGGGGTGTGGTCGTCGTCCAGGAACTCCTTCTGGATACCGGCGAGGTCGGCGCCGGTCATCGGGCCCGCGGCGAGGCCTGCGGCACGGACGCCGATGATGAAGTACGCGGCCTGGAGGGCGGCGTTCATCGCGGCGGCACCCTCGCGGACCGGGCGCTCGGAGAAGAAGAGGTCCTTGGCGGCGGGGAAGTGGGGGAGCAGCGTCGGCAGCTCCTCGTGGAACTCGTTGTCCGCGGCGAGGATCGCGACCAGCGGGGCGGCGGCGGTCTTCGCCCGGTTGCCCTCGGCGAGGTGCTGCACGAGGCGCTCACGGGCTTCGGGGGAGCGGACCAGGGTGATGCGCAGCGGCGACTGGTTGAAGGCGGTCGGACCGTACTTGACCAGGTCGTAGATCGCCTGCACCTGCTCGTCGGTCACCGGCTCGTCGGTGAACGTGTTCGCGGTGCGGGCCTCGCGGAACAGCAGGTCCTGAGCGGTGGGGTCAAGGACGAGAGACATGAAGAACCTTCTCGGTATGTGCGGTGGATCCCGGGGGATCTGCTGGCGAGTACGACAGTACGACGAAGAGGTTTAAAGTTCAACGAAAACCGGGGCGTCGTGATCCGCTTCACAGATACAGGGGTTCGAAAAAGTCGCCTCACCGCGCAGCCGGCTGTCGCACAGCCCCCACCGCACAGTCGCCTCGCTTTGGAGCCGCCCCACTTCACGACGGCGGCCGGTCCCCACCAGAGCCGGCCGCGGCGGCTGTCGGCCGCTGTAGGCCGTTACTCGGAGCGGTCCGTTACCCGGAGTGCCCCGTTACTCGGAGCGGCCCGTCACTCGGAACCGGAACCGGAGCCGGTGTCCTCTCCCTGGGACTCCTCCTCGGCCAGGGCCGCGTCCAGGCGGGCCCGCGCGCCCTCCAGCCAGCGCCGGCACACCTTGGCCAGCTCCTCGCCCCGCTCCCAGAGCGCCAGGGACTCCTCCAGGGTCGTACCACCCGCCTCCAGGCGGCGTACGACCTCGATCAGCTCGTCCCGTGCCTGCTCGTACCCGAGCGCCTCGTCCACCTTGCTGGTCATTCGCCCACCCTATGCATCGACTCGAACCGTGAATTCACCCTCGGCGACCCGCGCCCGCAGCGTCTCGTCCGCCGCCACCTCGGCCGGGTCCCGGACCACATGACCGTCGGCTTTCTGCAGCACCGCGTACCCCCGCTGGAGCGTCGCGGCGGGGGAGAGGGCCACCACGCGCGCGTGGGTGTGCGTCAGCTCCGAGTCCGCGCGGTCCAGGAGATGCCCGACGGTGCGCCGGCCCCGGTCGAGCAGGGCGGCGACCTGGTCCGCCCGCTCGTCGATCATCCGGTGCGGATCCTCTATCGAGGGCCGGGCCAGCGTGTGCGCGAGGCCGCGCTCCTCGCGGTCGAGGAACGACTGGACGCAGCGCCGCGCACGGTCCCGCAGGAACCGCACCCGCTCGTACTCCTCGCCGACGTCCGGCACGGCCTTCTTGGCCGCGTCGGTCGGTGTGGACGCCCGCAGGTCGGCCACATGGTCGAGCAGCGGGTTGTCGGGCTCGTGCCCGATGGCCGACACGACGGGCGTACGGCAGGCCGCGACCGCGCGGATGAGCTGCTCGTCGGAGAACGGCAGCAGATCCTCGACGCTGCCGCCGCCGCGCGCCACGATGATCACGTCGACCTCGTCTAGCGCGTCCAGCTCCTTCACGGCCTGCAAGACCTGCGGTACGGCGTGGACGCCCTGCACGGCGACATTGCGCACCTCGAAGCGGACGGCGGGCCAGCGGTGCCGCGCGTTCTCCAGCACGTCCCGCTCGGCCGCCGACGCCCGCCCGCACACCAGCCCGATGAGCTGCGGCAGGAACGGCAGCGCCTTCTTGCGCTCGGCCGCGAACAGTCCCTCGGCCGCCAGCGACTTCTTCAGCTGCTCGAGCCGGGCGAGGAGCTCGCCCACCCCCACCGGCTTGATCTCGGCGGCCCGCAGGGACAGCTGCCCGCGCGGCGCGTACCACTCCGGCTTGGCGTGGACCACCACCCGGGCGCCCTCGCTCACCACGTCGGCGACCGCGTCGAAGACCTGCCGGTAGCAGGTCACGCCCACCGAGATGTCGTACGACGGGTCGCGCAGCGTCAGGAAGACGACGCCCGCGCCGGGGCGCCGCGACAACTGGGTGATCTGCCCCTCGACCCACACCGCGCCGAGCCGGTCGATCCATCCCCCGATGAGCCGTGACACCTCTCCGACGGGCAGCGGAGCGTCCGCGGACGTGTTGAGAGCCATGCGCCCGAGCGTAGTGGCCACCACCGACAACGCCGGCACGCGCGGCACGGGTCAGCGCGGTCCGGCCCCCGGCGACGTGACCTCGGCCGTCCGGAGCGGGTGTGCGCCCGTGACGCCGGCCCCGGGACAGCCGCTACCCGGCCTCGGACCCGGCCCGCCCGCGCTGGGCGAGCAGCACCACCAGCCCCACCGCCAGCCAGACGAGACCCACCACCTGGGCCGTTCCCGACGCCTCGACGATCACCGCGACGGTGATCGCGGCGCCCAGTACGGGAATGAGGACGTGCCGCCACCACACCACAGGACCGCCCCGGTGCCGTACGGCGAACCAGCCCACCACCGACGCGTGCAGCAGCGTGAACGCGGTCAGCGCGCCGATGTCGACCACCGAGACCAGCTTGTCGAGGCCGTCGTCGCGGCGCGCCGCCCAGACCGCGGCGACCAGCGTGATCACCGCCGCGCACAGCAGGGCAGCCCGCGGCACCCCGGAGTCGGTCCGCGCCAGCGCCCGCGGCAGCCGCCGGTCGCGGGCCATCGCGAAGACGAGACGTCCGGCCGCGGCCTGCCCGGCCAGCGCCGCGAAGGCCGCGCCGATCGCCTTGCTGACGGCCACCAGGTTGTGCAGCCACGAACCGACGGAGGCGTCCACGGCGTCGTAGAAGGCCGAACCCTGCAGGACGGGGTCGGTCGCGAGCCGCGCGGACGACAGCGGCTCCAGCAGCGCCACCAGGTAGGTCTGCGCCACGAACAGCACACCCGCCAGCGCCAGACAGAACAGCACCGCGCGGGCCACCTTCTCCGAACCGCCCGTGACCTCCTCGGCGAAGGAGGCGATCGCGTCGAAGCCCAGGAAGGAGAGGACGGCGACCGAGACGGCGCCGATGACCGCCGACAGCGCGAACGCGCCCTGTGTCCCGTCACCCGACAGCGGGGACAGCCAGTCGCGGTGCGTCCCGTCGCGCGCGAGCACCACGGCCGCCGACACGACGAAGACAAGAAGGACCGCGATTTCCATCGCGAGCACCAGAAAGCCGACCCGCGCCGCCGTGCGGACCCCCCAGAGGTTGAGGAACGTCGTGACGACGACGGCGAGCGTGGTCCACACCCACCGGGAAACCTCCGGGACCAGCGAGTTCATCGCGATCCCGGAGAACAGATAGGCCACCGCCGGAATGAGCAGATAGTCCAGCATCACCATCCACCCCGCGATGAACCCGGCCTCCTTGCCGAGCCCCGCGCGCGCGTAGGCGAACACCGAACCCGCCCGGGGGACCACCCGGACCATCTGGGCGTAGCTGAAGGCGGTGAACGCCATGGCGACCGTGGCGACGAGGTAGACCAGCGCGACCGCCCCGTGCGATTTCGCGTCCAGGGTCCCGAAGACCCCGACCGGCGCCATCGGGGCGATGAACAGCAGCCCGTAGACGACCAGGTCCCGGAAGCCGAGGCTGCGCCGCAGTCCGTGTCCGGCCGAGGCCGTACCGGCGGTGGCCTGCCTGTCGGACATGGCATCTCCCGAGGATCGCGCCCGGCCCCACCCCTTCGGCTCCCCACAGTCTCTCCGAGCAGGCGATCACCCACCTCTCCAACAGGAGATCCCCGACCTCTCCAAGGAGGCGATCCTTGGCCTGACGGGCGCGGCCTTACGATGGGGGGCATGACTGCTTCGCCTGGCCGCCGTGTCCTGCTCGCCGCCCCCCGTGGCTACTGCGCGGGCGTGGACCGCGCCGTGATCGCCGTCGAGAAGGCCCTTGAGCAGTACGGGGCCCCGATCTATGTCCGTCACGAGATCGTGCACAACAAGTACGTCGTGCAGACCCTGGAGAAGAAGGGCGCGATCTTCGTCGAGCAGACGGCGGAGGTCCCCGAGGGGTCCATCGTCATGTTCTCGGCGCACGGCGTGTCCCCCGTCGTCCACGACGAGGCCGCCGCCGGCAGGCTCGCCACCATCGACGCGACGTGCCCCCTGGTGACCAAGGTCCACAAGGAAGCCGTCCGCTTCGCGGGCGAGGACTTCGACATCCTCCTCATCGGGCACGAGGGCCACGAAGAGGTCATCGGCACCTCTGGAGAGGCGCCCGACCACATCACCCTGGTCGACGGCCCCGAGGATGTCGCCAAGGTCGAGGTCCGCGACCCTTCCAAGGTCGTCTGGCTCTCCCAGACCACCCTCTCGGTCGACGAGACCATGGAGACGGTCGACGCCCTGAAGGAGAAGTTCCCGCTCCTCATCTCCCCGCCGAGCGACGACATCTGCTACGCCACGCAGAACCGCCAGCTCGCCGTGAAGCAGATGGGTGCGGAGGCCGAGCTGGTCATCGTGGTCGGATCCCGCAACTCCTCCAACTCGGTGCGCCTGGTCGAGGTCGCCAAGCTGGCCGGCTCCCGCGCGGCCTACCTCGTGGACTTCGCCGGCGAGATCGACGAGGCGTGGCTGGAGGGCGTGAGCACGGTCGGTGTCACCTCCGGCGCCTCCGTCCCCGAGATCCTCGTCGAGCAGGTCCTGGAGTTCCTGTCCGAGCGCGGCTTCGAGGACGTGGAGATCGTCAAGGCCGCCGAGGAGTCCATCACCTTCTCGCTCCCCAAGGAGCTGCGCCGCGATCTGCGTGCCGAGGCTGCCGCGCTGGTGGCGGAGCGCACCGGCGGTACGCCCGGGAAGTGACGGTCAGTCGGACGACGTAACGTGGGTCCATGAAGATCTTCGGTGTGGACATTGGCGGATCCGGGATCAAGGGTGCCCCTGTGGACCTTGATCGCGGGGACCTGGCGGAGGAGCGCTTCAAGGTGCTCACTCCGCAACCCGCGACGCCCGACGCGGTGGCCGACGGCGTGAAGGAAGTCATCGGTCACTTCGGCTGGACGGGCCCGGTGGGCATCACGTTCCCCGGTGTGGTGACCGGTGGTTCCACCATCCGTACGGCGGCCAATGTCGACAAGGCCTGGATCGACACCGACGCGCGCGCGTTGCTCGGTGAGCGGCTGGGCGGTCTGCCGGTGACCGTGCTGAACGACGCGGACGCGGCGGGTGTCGCCGAGATGGAGTTCGGCGCCGGGAAGGGCCGTAGAGGCACGGTCATCCTGCTCACCTTCGGCACCGGCATCGGCAGCGCCCTCTTCATCGACGGCGAACTGGTCCCGAACACCGAGCTGGGGCACCTGGAACTGCACGGCCACGAAGCCGAGAAGCGGGCCTCCACCAAGGCCAAGGACGACAATGAACTGACGTGGGAGCACTGGGCGCGCCGCGTCACCAAGTACCTCGCGCATGTCGAGATGCTCTTCTCCCCTGAACTCTTCATCATCGGCGGCGGCGTCAGCCGCAAGGCCGACAAGTTCCTGCCGCTGATCGAGGACATCAAGGCGGAGATCGTCCCGGCGCAGCTCCAGAACAACGCGGGGATCGTGGGCGCGGCGATGCGAGCGGCGCAGCTCGCTCACTAGCGGCGCGGCCGCCCGCGAGGGTACGGGCGGGCGACGGTACGAGAGGGTCAGCGGGCCTGTCTGTCGGGCGGCAGGCCCCGCGCCTGCGCCCGTCGCCGGGCGGCCCGGCGGCTCATCAGGCGGACCCTGCGGACGGTCACGACGAGGACCGCGACCAGTGTCCCGCCGTACAGCCAGCCGGCCTGCAGGGCGAGGCCGGTGACCAGGCCCATGAAGCGGCCGCCGATGCCGCCTCCGCTGTCGGCGATCGGCAGCATCCCGAAGGTGAAGGCGATCGGTACGACCACGGGGGCGGTCACCAGGTCACCGGGCCGCACCCACAGCGCGGTCAGCACGCACACCGGCAGAAACAGCACCCCGTACACCGTCGGCGATCCGCCGAACAGCAGGTGGTCGAGGCAGGCGAGCGCGAACATGAACGCGCCGCAGAACAGCCCGCCGCCGAGCCCGGTCAGCCTCGGACGCGACGTCCGGCGCGTCTCCCCGACGCCCGCGGGTGGGGGTCGCCGCGCCACCGGGGCATCCCGTCGGACACCGCCGCCCGCCGCCCGCCCGGCCTGCGCCGGAACGGGTGCGCCGCGTCGCGGTCTGTACTGAGGGGGACGCGTCCTGTGTTGCTCCACTGGACCAACTTAGGTCGTTTTATGTGTGGAATGGCTCATCGGACACGCCGGAGACCAGCCGAAGGCGAGGCCGTGGAAAGAGCTTGGCCATGCGTTCGATACCTCGCGGGCCGGGGCCGGCTCACGCCGTAGACTGGTGGATCGGCCCGCTCTCCTGGAGGGCCCTTCGCCCATCCTCTCGTACGGGAAGTCGCAACGTGTCGCTCACGATCGGAATCGTCGGTCTGCCCAATGTCGGCAAGTCGACCCTGTTCAACGCCCTGACCAAGAACGACGTGCTCGCGGCCAACTACCCGTTCGCCACGATCGAGCCCAACGTCGGTGTGGTCGGCGTCCCCGACGCCCGTCTCACCAAGCTGGCCGAGATCTTCTCCTCGCAGCGCCTCCTCCCGGCGACCGTCGACTTCGTCGACATCGCCGGCATCGTGAAGGGCGCCTCCGAGGGCGAGGGCCTGGGCAACAAGTTCCTCGCGAACATCCGTGAGTCGGACGCGATCTGCCAGGTCATCCGTGCCTTCAAGGACGAGAACGTCGTGCACGTCGACGGCAAGGTCTCGCCCAAGGACGACATCGAGACGATCAACACCGAGCTGATCCTCGCCGACCTCCAGACGATCGAGAAGGTCCTGCCGCGCCTCCAGAAGGAGTCGCGCATCAAGAAGGACGTCGTGCCCAAGGTCGCGGCGGTCGAGGCGGCCAAGGAGATCCTGGAGAAGGGCGACACGCTCTTCTCCGTGGGCATCGTGCAGGGCTCCGGCAACGAGGAGCTGCTGCACGACCTGCACCTGCTCACCACCAAGCCGTTCCTGTACGTCTTCAACGTGGACGAGGACGAGCTGGTCGACGACGACTTCAAGGCCGAGCAGCGCGCCCTGGTCGCCCCCGCCGAGGCGATCTTCCTCAACGCCAAGCTGGAGCAGGACCTCGCCGAGCTCGACGAGGAGGACGCCATGGAGCTCCTGGAGTCGGTGGGCGCCGAGGAGCCCGGGCTCGCCACGCTGGCCCGCGTCGGCTTCAACACCCTCGGCCTGCAGACCTACCTGACGGCAGGCCCCAAGGAATCCCGCGCCTGGACGATCAAGAAGGGCGCCACCGCCCCCGAGGCCGCCGGTGTCATCCACACCGACTTCCAGAAGGGCTTCATCAAGGCCGAGGTCATCTCCTTCGCCGACCTGGTCGAGACGGGCTCGGTCGCCGAGGCCCGCGCCAAGGGCAAGGCCCGCATGGAGGGCAAGGAGTACGTCATGCAGGACGGCGACGTGGTGGAGTTCCGCTTCAACGTGTGAGCGGATGGAACAACGCCACGTTGGCGGTCTGGCAAACATGCGGTCAGGTGGGGTCCGGTCCTTCGGGGTCGGGCCCTTTGTTCTTCCCCGTGCCGGGATGGTGTCGGGAAATCCCGCAGTCACCTCCGTACGCGCCGCTCCTCCGCCTGGCCGTCCGAGGTGAAGTAAGATTCAATCTACGTAAGAATCTATCTACGTTTCACCCTGGGGGTGTGTCGTGGAGTTCCAGGGCCGGGCTGGAGATCTTGAGCTGCTGGCCGAGCAGTACCGGACGGTGGCAGAGGGTGGTGGAGCCACTCGAGGGCGGGCTGTGATCATGACCGGTCGGCGCCGCGTGGGGAAGTCGCGGCTGGTCCAGGAGTTCTGCGACCGCTCGGGAGCGCCGTACGTGGTGTTCCAGGCCACCCGGGGGCGTAACCCCGTGACGGAGCGCGCCGACTTCGTCGCGACCCTCGCGCAGTCTCCACTGCCGGGGGCGGAGCTGATCGCCGGCCTCCAGGCGCAGGACTGGAACCAGGCCCTGCGCTCGCTGGCGCTCGCGGTACCCGATGACTCACCCAGCATCGCGGTGATCGACGAGGTGCCCTGGCTGGTCGAGCAGGATCAGGAATTCGAGGGCGCGCTCCAAACCGTCTGGGACCGCCACCTCTCTTCCAAGCCCGTACTCCTGCTGCTGGTCGGCAGCGATACATCGGTGATGGAGGCACTGCAGTCGTACGGGCGCCCTTTCTTCGGCCGGGCGGCGAAAATGACCGTCCGTCCCCTGAACCTGGCCGACGTGCAGGCCATGACCGAGCTCGACGCCGCAGCAGCCGTCGACGCCCAGTTGATCACGGGCGGATTCCCCGAGATCGTGCAGTCCTGGCGACCGGGAATGGGGCGTACGGCGTTCTTGCGGGCCTCGGTCGCCAATCCTCTCTCGCCCCTGCTGGTGGCCGGCGAGCTGTCCCTGCTGGGCGAGTTCCCCGAGACTTCGCATGCACGGGCCGTACTGGAAGCGGTCGGCAGCGGTGAGCGCACGTTCAGCGCGATCGCGGCCCGGGTCGGTGGCGCCGGCGCCCTGCCGTCCGGCACGCTGTCCCCGCTGCTGACCATGCTGCAGGCCAAGGGAGTCCTGGCCGCCGATCTCCCCCTGTCCGTCAAGCCGGACAGCAAGAACAAGCGCTACCGGATCGCCGACCCGTATCTGCGGTTCTGGTTGGCCTTTCTGGCGCGCGCGATCCCGCTGATCGAGCGTGGCCGCGGTGACTTGGCGATGGAACGCATCGAGCGGTCATGGACCACCTGGCGCGGGCGGGCGGTCGAGCCACTGATCCGCGCGTCCTTGCTGCGGCTGATGCCCGATGACGAGTGGCCCGAGACCGAGGCCATCGGCGGTTGGTGGAACCGTCGGAACAACCCCGAGATCGATCTCGTCGGTGCGGACCGCGAACCGGCGGCCCAGCAAGTGCACTTCGTCGGATCGGTCAAGTGGCTGGAGACCCAGCCGTTCGGCCGTCATGAGTACGACGCCTTGGTACGCGACATGCTCGCCGTCCCCGGGACCGCCCCGCACACTCCGCTGATCGCGGTCTCCCGCTGCGGGGTGGCCGATGATCTGCCGCTGACCGCGCACTGGGGACCGGAGGACCTCGTTCGGGCCTGGCAGTCCCGTTAGCGGAACTCCGCAGGGCCCCGAGAACGTCCGTCGGGGCCCTGTCCTCGCGGTGGGAGGATGCGGGGAGGGCGAGGAGGGGCGGGAAGTGTGGGGCGTGGCGAGCGGGACAGGGTCGCGCGGGGAGCGCGACTGTACGAGGCGGCGCGGACCGTGGTCGGTGACCACGGAGCGGCGGTGGAGGCGGTACGGGCGGCACTGAAGCCGATTCACGACGCGGCGGTCAAGCGGGAGCTCGACGCCATCCCTGTCGCCCGACTGCAGGACGTCACCGAAGGGCGGCTGCGGCTGGGGAGCTTGGAGAAGAGCAGGCTGCGCACCGTGGGCGGTGTTCTCGAAGCGGGCCCCTACCGGTTGAGGCAGATCCCCGGTGTCGGGCAGCGCACCGTCGACCAGATGCTCGCCGCCGCCCGTCGGCTCGCCGAGGCCGTGCACGAGACCGTCGCCGTCCACATCGACGTGGACCGGCCGGAGCCGGGCACCACCGCGCTCGTCCGGGCCCTGCACGTACTGGTGGAGGCCGGCCCGGACGCTCGCCGTGCGGTCGGCCGGGCCGCCGTCCTGTCGGAACGGCTCGGCCCGTTGCTCGCCGACGCCAGGCCCGCCGCTGGACGGTTCCGGATGCTTCTGGCGCGCCAGGAGAAGAAGACTCGCGCGCTGGCCGCGGTCACCGAGATCCGGTCGCTGGTGGACGAGGCGGAGCGGGCGGGCCTGCCCGGGCTGCTTGCCCAGACATCGGTGGACCTGCTCCGAGGGCCTTCGTCCGACATCGCGGCCTGGGTGGACTTCGAATTCCGTTCCGCCGAGTACTACAGCCTGCTCGCCGAGATCTCCGAACACCTGCCGGACCCGGCCGCCGCCGAGGGCTTCCTGCCGGACGAGATTGCCGAGCGGGTGCGGAAGCAACACCTCGACGACGCGCACCGGCGGGTCTCCCTGCGCGGCTACCAGGCGTTCGGCGCGCAGTTCGCGCTCGCCCAGCGCAAGGTGATACTCGGCGACGAGATGGGCCTCGGGAAGACCATCCAGGCGATCGCCGTGCTGGCCCACCTGGCCGGCGAGGGGCAGAGCCACTTCATGGTCGTCTGCCCGGTGAGCGTCCTCGTGAACTGGACACGGGAGATCGAGGCCCGCAGCGCCCTTCGGGTCATGGTGCTCCACGGCCCCGATCGCCACCGTGCCCTGGCCGACTGGAAAGGGCGGGGCGGGGTCGCGGTGACCACGTTCGACGCGCTGCGCGGTTTTCCCGCGCCGGGCGCCGGGGAGGTCGGGCTGCTCGTGGTCGACGAAGCGCACTTCGTGAAGAACCCCAAGGCCAAGCGGTCCCAGGCGGTCGCCCTGTGGGCGGAGCGCTGCGGGCGCGCCCTCTTCATGACCGGAACCCCGATGGAGAACAGGGTCATGGAGTTCCGCGACCTGGTCCGGATGCTCGACGGCGACGTCGCGGACTCCCTGGGCGAACGGGGCGCGCTGGCCGGATCGGTCGCCTTCCGCAAGGCCGTGGCCCCGGTCTACCTGCGACGCAACCAGGAGGACGTGCTGACGGAACTCCCCAGTCTCCAGCGGACCGACGAGTGGGAGGAGTTGAGCGCGTCGGACGAGGAGGCATACCGCGATGCCGTGCGCGCGGGCAACTTCATGGCGATGCGCAGGGCCGCCTACATGCGCCCCGAGAAGTCGGCCAAGCTGGACCGGCTCCGGGAGATCGTCCAGGAGGCCGGCGAGAACGGGCAGAAGACGGTGGTCTTCTCCAATTTCAAGGACGTACTGGGCGTGGTGAAGGAAGAACTCACGGCTGGAACCTCCGACGGCACTCCCCTGTTCGGTCCGCTCACGGGGGGTGTCCCGGCCGGGCGGCGGCAGCAGATCGTCGACGACTTCGCCGGCGTCTCGGGCCCCGCGGTGCTCCTGGCGCAGATCCAGGCGGCGGGCATCGGCCTCAATATCCAGGCCGCCTCGGTCGTCGTCATCTGCGAACCCCAGATCAAGCCGACCATCGAACACCAGGCGGTGGCCCGGGCCCACCGGATGGGCCAGGTCAGGCCGGTTCGTGTGCACCGGCTCCTCGCCACCGGGGGAGTGGACGAACGCATGGTGAAGATGCTGGAGAACAAGACCCGCCTCTTCGACGCCTATGCCCGCCGCAGCGCCGTGGCCGAAGCCACCCCGGACGCGGTCGACGTGTCGGACACCGAGCTGGCCCGCCGGATCGTCGAGGAGGAACAGGCGCGTCTGGGTATGACCGTGTGAGCCATGGCGCTGTGGTGGCGCTCTGATCGACCGGGGTCAGGGAGTGTGCCGGGCGGCTGAGTGGATCGCCGGACGCGCCGTGCCCAGGTGGTCGGGCGGCGTCGCCCGGTCGAGGAGGATCCCGGCGACGGTCGCGAGCGGGCTTCGCGGCGACCGCGGCCGCGACCTTGTTGATGCCCACTCGGGCCGCGTGGCCGAAGGTCACCGCGTGATCAGGCCTGTGTGATCAGGCCTGTGCCATTCCCGTCTTCACCCCGGCGCCGCACAGCGGCACCACGGCCTCCCGCCGGCCCAGGACGCCCTCCCGGACCGCGGCCCAGCAGGCCACCCCGGTTGACTCCACGTACAGCCCGCGTCCCGCGAGATCCGTCTGCGCGTGACGGATCTGGTCCTCCGTCACGGTCAGGAAGGTGCCCCCGGAGGCGCGTACCGCGCGCAGGATCTGGCGGGCCCGGAGCGGGTGCGGGATCGCGATGCCCTCGGCGAACGTGGGCGCCATGGGGGTGACGCCGACGAGGTCGTCGGCCCCCTCGGACCAGGCACGGGCCAGCGGGGCGACCGCCGCGGACTGGACGGCGTACAGGGCGGGCCTGCGGTCGATCAGCCCGGCCGCGTGCAGTTCGGCCACGGCGAGGGCGGCGCCGAGGAGCAGCGTGCCGTTGCCGACCGGCACCACGACGACCTCCGGCAGGCGTCCGCCGAGGTCCTCCCAGAGTTCGTGGACGTAGGTCTTCGTGCCGTGCAGGAAGTACGGGTTGAAGACGTGCGAGGCGTAGAACACGCCGTCCTCGTCGGCCGCCTCACGTGCCGCGCGTGCCGTCGCCTCGCGGTCGCCCTCGACCACCCGCAGCCGCGCCCCGTGCGCCTCGATCTGCTCCAGCTTCTTCGCGGAGGTGCCCTCGGGGACGTACACGGTGCAGGGCAGTTGGGCCCGCGCGCAGTACGCGGCGACCGCCGTGCCCGCGTTGCCGCTGCTGTCCGCGAGCACCTGCCGGGGCTGGAGCCGCAGCGCCAGCTCGGCCAGCAGCACCGCCCCGCGGTCCTTGAACGACAGGGTCGGCATAAGGAAGTCGAGCTTGGCCGAGACGCCGTCGCGGAGCGGGACCAGAGGGGTGCGGCCCTCGCCGAGACTGACCGTGGGGGCGGCCAGCGGCAGGCACTCCGCGTACCGCCACAGCGAGTTCACCCGCCCGGCGAGCGAAGTGAGGGGAGCCGGCGTCGGCGCGAAGTCCAGATCGAGCGGTCCGCGGCAGACCGGGCAGCACCAGGCGAGCGAGCCGGCGGGGACACGGGTGCCGTCCGTCGGGCAGAAGCAGTCCGGCAGTGGAGTCATAGGCGCAGGTTAGACGCGCCGGTGAGTGACGGAGCGTCACGACCGGACGCCCGCTGTCATGACCCCGCTGTGCCGCGCTTACGATGCGCGCAGCCATTCGGCAGTCGTACGCACGTTCCACCGCAGGTGGATGAGGAGCAAGGGAACTCGTGGCCATACCCCCGCCGCCCGGCCCGCAGCAGCCCGAGGGGCAGTACCCGCCGCCAGGGACACCGCCGGGCGGTCCGGAGACACCGCCCGGCGCTCCGGAGGCGCCCGGCGCCCACCCGCCCCCGTATCCGCACGCTCCGTACCCCCAAGGGCCTTTTCCGCAAGGCCCCTACCAGCAAGGGCCGTATCAGCAGTCCCCGTACGCGGGCCCCTACCAGCCCTGGGGCCAGGGCTACTCCCCGTACAACCGGCCCGTGCCCTTCAACGGGTTCGCGATCGCCGCGCTGGTGCTCGGCATCCTCTGCTTCCTGCCCGCCGTCGGGCTGGTGCTCGGGATCGTGGCGCTCGTCCAGATCAAGAAGCGTGGCGAGCGCGGCAAGGGAATGGCGGTGGGCGGCATCGTCATGTCGTCGATCGGTGTCGTGCTGCTCGCGCTCGTCGTCGCCACGGGGGGCGCGCGCGATTTCTGGGACGGCTTCCGGGACGCGGCGAACGACTCGGGAGGCACCGCGTTCTCGCTGGAGGTGGGCGAGTGCTTCGACACGCCCGGCGGCTCGCTGGGAGCCGTGGTGTTCGACGTCGACAAGGTGCCGTGCGCGGGCGAGCACGACGCCGAGGTGTTCGCGGACTTCGAGATGGGCGACGGCGGCTATCCGGGAGACAAGAAGGTCGCCGATGCCGCCGACCAACGGTGCTACCTGCTCCGGAACACGTACGCGATGGACTCCTGGGCCGTCCCGGACGACGTCGACGTGTACTCCTTCACGCCGACGTCGCAGAGCTGGCGCCGCGGCGACCGCGCCGTCAGCTGCCTGTTCGGGAACACCGACGAGAACGGCAGCCTGACGGGCTCCCTGCGCAATGACCAGCTGACGTTGGACCCCGACCAGTACTCCTATCTGAGCTCGGCGCGGGCCATCGACAACGCTCTGGACTCGGCGCCCGCCGCGGAGTACATCGAGGACGATCTGCCCGGCTACAAGAAATGGGCGGCCAGTGTCTCGGAGGCGGTGGCGTGGGAGGCGGACGGGCTGCCCGCCCACAGGTTCGGGCCGGCCGCGCGTGGACGGGTCGCCGCCCTGGCCAAGGACATGGCCCTCTCGGCGAAGGAGTGGGCGAAGGCCGCGGACGCGCCCGACGTGGACACCTTCTACGCGCACTACGACAAGGCCCTGAAGCTCATCGACCCCAAGAAGGCGGTCACCACCCGCAAGGCTCTGGGGCTCGGGACGACCCCGCCGAAGTACGACGAGGGCGGGGGCGGCGGTAGCGGTGGCGAAGGCGGCGGCCGAATCGAGGTGTGACGGCGGCCACAGTGGGGAGAAAGTGCCTGCGTAATGCCCTCAAGGAGCTTGCGTCATCACATCGAGTGATTCTCTGGCCTCTGCTTGCATGGCACAACCCACGGTTGCCACGCTGTTGCTGTCTGTACAATCTGATGGGAGCGGCTAAGTGACTTTCGGTGAGCAGCCGGCGTACTTGCGTGTCGCGGGTGATCTCCGCAAGAAGATCGTCGACGGCTCGCTGCCACCGCACACCCGACTCCCCTCGCAGGCCAGAATCCGCGAGGAGTACGGCGTCTCGGACACGGTCGCTCTGGAAGCGCGCAAGGTGCTCATGGCCGAGGGCCTGGTCGAGGGCCGCTCGGGTTCGGGCACCTATGTGCGGGAGCGGCCGGTGCCGCGTCGCGTCGCCCGCTCCGGATACCGGCCGGACAGCGGCGCCACCCCCTTCCGTCAGGAGCAGGCCGACCTCGCCGTGCGCGGCACCTGGGAGTCCCACAGCCGGCAGGTCGAGGCGAGCGGCGCGATCGCCGAGCGGCTCGCCATCCAGCCCGGCGACCGCGTGATGTGCACGAACTACGTCTACCGCGACGGCGGCGAGGCGATGATGCTCTCCACATCGTGGGAGCCGCTCGCCGTCACCGGGCGTTCGCCGGTCATGCTCCCCGAGGAGGGCCCGCTCGGCGGCATGGGCGTCGTCGAGCGGATGGCGGCCATCGACGTGATCGTGGACAACGTCACCGAGGAGGTGGGCGCGCGCCCCGGCCTCGCCGAGGAACTCCTCGCGCTGGGCGGCGTACCGGGACATGTGGTCGTCGTCATCCAGCGCACCTTCTACGCCTCGGGCCGTCCGGTGGAGACGGCGGACGTGGTGGTCCCGGCGGACCGGTACCGGATCGCCTACCACCTGCCGGTGAAGTGACCGCGCGTCACCTTCGTACGGCATTTCGTACGGCATTTCATACGCCATAGCGTCCGGCACGTCCGGCATGGCGTCCGTGGTGTCCGGCGGCGTCCGGCCTTCGGGCGGACGCCATGACCGGTGGTCCCGGTCCGGGATTGCCGATGCCTCAACGGGAGCGCCCGCGGCCTCGGTTGGAATCTGGCCTTTCTCAAGTGGCGGGCCGGGGAAGGACTTCGCCCTGTTCGAGGGCGCGCGAGGAGTCGCGGGCGGCGTGTTCGGCGGTGTGCGCCCCCGGGTCGCCGTTCCCTACTGGCCGGTTGCGTACCTCTTTGTGTAAAGCCGTATTCGCTGCGTGAAGGTTAGGCGTAGGCTCGGGCATATGCGGATTGCGGTTTCCTTGGATTGCGGGGTTCGGCGGGGGCCCGGGGCGGGAAGTGGAGGGGCTTGATGAACGACGGCACGATCACTCTTCCCTGGCTCGTCATACGGCAGGACGACAACGGCAATCGCTACCGCGTCGGCAGGTACGCGACCCGCGCCGAGGCCCAGAAGATCGCGGACAGCCTCGACGATCGCGGGCACAAGCAGCTCTACTGGGTCGAGCGGATCGGGCAGAACGGAACCCGGTGATCCATCCCGACCGGGACCCCGCCCCGCTCCCGTAGGCTCCGGCGCATGACGGAACGGATCGTGGTGGTCGGAGGCGCCCTGGTGCGCGACGGGCGCCTGCTCGCCGCCCGCCGCAGCGCACCCCCCGACCTCGCCGGGCGCTGGGAACTGCCGGGCGGCAAGGTCGAGCCCGGCGAGACTCCCGAGCGCGCCCTCGTGCGCGAACTGCGCGAAGAGCTCGGCGTCGACGCGGAAGCGCTGGAGCGTGTCCCCGGCGAGTGGCCCCTGAAGCCGGGATACGTCCTGGTGGTGTGGGCCGCGCGGCTGCTGCCCGGCTCGGCCGAACCCGGGGCCCTGCAGGATCACGACGAGCTGCGCTGGCTGACCCCCGAAGAGATCTGGGACGTGGACTGGCTGGATCAGGACGTACCGGCGGTCAAGGGCGCGCTGCCGTGGCTCGTTCAGGGCGTGTGATGAGCCAGGTGCGGATTCGTACGCCGTTCGCGCCATAGTGTGCCCCCCGGCGCGGTAAAGCGTCACGGATACCGGGTATGTGCCCATTAATCCCACGAAACCGGACATGGGTGGGTTCCTGGTCTGGGAAGTGATCGGCTTGATCGACACCGAAGGCGACTGCGCAGAGTGGACCTTTCCTGCGGAGCCCGGTGCCGTCCGCACCGCCCGTGCCGTCGTCCGGGGGCAGCTGCGCGATTGGGGTCTCGACTCCCTCGGCGACATCGCCGCGCTGCTGGTCAGTGAACTGGTGACGAACTCGCTCCGGCACGCGACGGGTCCGATCGGCGTCCGGCTGGTGCGTCCCGAGGATGAGCAGGGCGCCCTGCGCGTCGAGGTCTCCGACCCGCTGCCGGACCCGCCCCGTGAACGGGCCGCCGACACCTCCGACGAGAGCGGCCGCGGACTCCAGCTCGTGGCCGGCTCGTGCCGGCGCTGGGGCACCCGGCCCGCGGACACGGGCAAGACCGTCTGGTTCGAACTGGCCGTGCCGGGCTGAGACACGGCGGCCCGGGATGCCCGACCGGCGTCCGGCCGGATCAGGCCCCTGTCAGGTGTCGCATGGTGTGATTCGACGGGGCGCCACCTGGTTAGAAGACAGGGAGTATGTCGCGGCCGGTCCAAAAACCATCGGGACCGTGCTGTGATCGTGAACACCGTGTTGCGCGGCGCCGTAGTGCTGGATACTGCGGGCAGCCGCCCCCGGTGACCGGTGCCGGACGCGGTGAGCTGGAGGGGACGGTTCGCGTGAGCGAGATACCAGCGAAGGCCACGGAGTCCGAGGACCCGTCGGACGGCGCGAGGGCTGATGCGGCGGACGACTTCGCGCGCGCGGTTCCCCGTGAGGCCGCGGGCACCACCACGGGCGAAGAGGCCGACGGCACGGAGGCCGGCCTGGCCGGTGACGCGGTCGGCGAATTGCCGGGTGACGCGATGTGGCAGAGCAGTCCACCCGGTTCGATCTACGACTACATCAAGGCCGCCTCCTTCTCCATCGGCGCCGACGGGCTGGTCGACCAGTGGAGTCTGCGGGCCGAGCAGCTCTTCGGGATCTCCGCGGAGCGGGCCGTCGGCATGGACCCCATCGAGGCGTTCGTCACCGCCGACCGGCGTGAGTTCGGTCAGCGGAAGATGGCGGAGATCCTGGACGGCC
This sequence comes from Streptomyces sp. NPDC026500, assembly GCF_055567635.1. Lineage (NCBI taxonomy): Bacteria > Bacillati > Actinomycetota > Actinomycetes > Kitasatosporales > Streptomycetaceae > Streptomyces > Streptomyces sp. NPDC026500. Next base: position 234,815 of record NZ_JBVHQB010000002.1, read on the forward strand.
GCGAGTGGACCGGCCTGGTGCCCTTCCGGACGCCCGCCTCCGAGGACGCCGGTGAGGGCGCCGGGAACTCCGGGGGCACCGAGGGCCTCGCCGAGGTCTATGTGATGCCGACGACGACCGAGCACGGTGAGCGGGCCGCCGTCTGCATCGTCGTGGACGTCCGCACCCTGCGCACCATCGAGACGGACCTCGCCGCCTCGCAGGCGATTTTCGGTCAATCTCCGTTCGGATTCCTGCTCATCGACACGGACCTCCGGGTCCGGCGCGCCAACCAGCGGTTCGCCTCGATTTTCGGCGGCAGCGTCGACGACCACCACGGCAAGGGTGTCCACGACTATCTGCCGCGCGCGGAGGCCGAACGGGTGACGGCGATCCTGCGCCGGGTCCTGGAGACCGGCGACTCGATCACGGACATGCATGTCACCGGGCAGGTGCCCGGCTCCGACGAGCGCCGCCACTGGTCCATCAACCTCTACCGGGTGCACAGCGGCAGCGGCCGCCCCATCGGCATCGCCTGGCTCGGAACCGACATCACCGCCCGCCGCGCCGCCGCCCGTGAAGCAGCCGCGGCACGGCGGAATCTCGCCCTTCTGAACGAGGCCGGCGCCCGCATAGGCAACTCCCTCGACCTGGAGACCACCGCACGCGAACTCCTCGACGTCGTGGTCCCCGGTTTCTGCGACCTCGCGACGGTCGACCTGTACCAGGGTCTGCTGGCCGGCGACGAGACCCCGCCGGGCCTCGCCGACGGCAGTGCCGAACTCCGCCGGGTCGCCTTCGCCAGCGCCGTCTCCGATGCACCGTTCGTCGGCGGTCCCGCGCCCGTCGCCGTCGGCGCGGTCCACCACTACCCGTTCAACTCGCCCTGCGCGGACGCCCTGCGCACCGCACGGCCGCAGCACATCCCCGCCGAAGAGGGCGGCCTCATCCAGTCCACGCTCGCGGTCCCGATGGTCGCCCACGACACGGTGGTCGGACTCGCCCAGTTCTCCCGCACGAAGGGCAGCGAGCCCTTCGGGGAACGCGACCGCGCCCTGGCCGTGGAGCTGGCCGCCCGCGCGGCCGTCTGCATCGACAACGCCCGCCTGTACCGCCGTGAGCACGAACGCGCGCTCATCCTGCAGCGGTCCCTGCTGCCCCCGGGCGACCCCGAGGCCTCCGGTCTCGACATCGCGTGCCGTTATCTGCCGGGCAACGCGGCGACGGAGGTCGGCGGCGACTGGTTCGACGTCATCGAACTCCCCGGTCACCGCACGGCCCTCGTGGTGGGCGACGTGATGGGCCGTGGGCTGCGCGCCGCCGTGGCGATGGGTGAACTCCGCACCGCGGTACGCACCTTGGCCCTGCTCGATCTCGAACCCGCCGAAGTCCTCTCGGCGCTGGACGAGATCGCGCGCGGACTCGGCACCCCTGGGGGGGTCCAGCAGGCCACCCGTACGGCACGCCAGCCCCGCGACGCCGACCTCTCCGAGGTGTACCTCGCGACCTGCGTGTACGCCGTCTACGACTCCGTGACCCGCCGGTGCACCTTCGCCAACGCGGGCCATCTGCCGCCCGTGCTGGTCGAGCCCGGCGAGACCGCGCTGATGCTCGACGTGCCGCCCGGGATGCCGCTCGGGGTGGGCGGCGAGCCCTTCGAGGAGGTGGAGGTCGAACTGCCCGAAGGCGCGCTCCTGGCGCTCTACACGGACGGACTGGTCGAATCGCGCGACCACCCCCTCGACGAGGGCCTGCAAGCCTTCGTAGGCGCCCTCACCGACCCCTCCAGCCCGCTGGAGGACGTGTGCGACCACGTCCTCAACACCCTCGACACCCACCACGGCGAGGACGACATCGCCCTGCTCATGGCACGCGTGCAGGGGCTGCCCGCCGACTCCGTCGGCGACTGGACCCTGCCGCGCGAGCCGCGCAGTGTGGGCCGGGCCCGCGAGTACGCGCGCAACCAGCTCGTCGCCTGGGACCTGGAGCCGCTCGTCGACACGACGGAACTGCTGGTCAGCGAACTGGTGACGAACGCCCTGCGGTACGGCGAGGGCGAGATCAGGCTGCGGCTGCTGCTCGACCGCACCCTCGTCTGCGAAGTCTGGGACGCCGGCCTCGTCCAGCCGCGCCGCCGCCGTGCCCGCGACACCGACGAGGGCGGGCGGGGCCTGCAGCTCGTCGGCCTCCTTTCCGCCGGGTGGGGCTCCCGCCGGACCCCGCGCGGGAAGACCGTGTGGTTCGAACTCCCGCTGCCGGACGGGGGGACGGGGCTCACCGACCCGGCGGAGGCGTTGCTGAGCCTGTTCTGAGGGCTCAGGTGAAGGAGACTGCCCGGCGGCCCCGGGTGTGCGGGCCGCCGTAGCTCATCGGGCCGCCCTCACCGTCGCTCAGAAGGATCCCGCCGAGCACCGCGCCGCCCGCTCCGGGGCCCCCGCGGCCGCCCGCGGGGTTGCCGTACGCCCGTACGTCCCGCTCGGCGAGGCGGCGCGCCTCCCGGGCGAGGTCGTCGGCCCTCCGTACCTCGGAGAAGGTGGCGGACCCCGACCCGAGCAGCCGTTCCGCCTCGGCCAACCGGGTCCGGGCCTCGCTGCCGACCGCTCCGCGGTGCGTGCCGATGAAGCACGACGCCCCGGCGAGCGTGCTGCGGGCGGGGAGAAGCGCGTGGGCGCGCCCGTCGGGAACGTCACCGCCCCCTGCCCGGGCGAGGCCCGCGGCCGCCTCCGCCACGCGGCGCAGCGCGTCCAGCGGGTCGTACGGCCCGGCCGCCGTCTCATGACGCACTCCGGAGAGAAGCGTCTCGGTGTGCCCCAACTGCCCTACGAGTCCGGCGGAACCGTTCGGCGCGTGTCTGCCGGCGGTATCCCGAACGGCCTCCACCGCCGCGAGCGCCACGGGCAACTCCGCTGCCGCCGAGGCGAGTTCGCCCGCCAGCCGGCCCACGCCGTTCACCAGGTCGGCAGCCTGCCCCAACGCCCCCTCCGCGGCCCGGAGATGGGCGGCCGCCTTCGCTCCGTCGCCCCGGTCCGCGTACTGCCGTGCCTGGTTGAGATGGAACGTGGTGAACACGAGCCGGTCCTTGGCCTGTCCGGCGTCGCCGACGACCGGGAGCGACGTGGCGGGGGCGTACCGCTTGTGGAGATCGGCGATCGTGGCCTCGGCGGCCGGGGTGCGCGCGGCGACCTCCCGGAAGCGGGTCTCGGCGGACTCCAGCGCGGCCACCGCGTTCCGCTCCAGCGCCCGGATCTGATCGAACCCCGGGGCCGCCTCGTCCAGCCGCCGCCCGGCGTCCTGGCACCGGGTGATGATCTCGTCCAGGACCTCCCTGATGTCGTCCTCGGCGAGGATCGCGCCACCCGCCGCCGCCTCGTCGAGGCGCTGCCGCAGCCGGAAGGCGGCGGCGAGTTCGGCCTCCGCGTGCCGCAGGTCGTATACGAACGGTTCCACCGCGTCGCCCGCCGACCGGTCCGCGGCGAGGCCGAGCTCCTCCGCCCCGACGCGCACACAGTCGTCGATCTCGACGAGCAACTGCCGGGCCTGCCGGTCGAGTTCATGGAGTGGCACGACCTCGGGATCACCGCCGGGTGTCGTCCGGGTCGTCGCCCGCCGTCTGCGCCGCGCGTACCCGTACGCCGCGAGCGCGCCGGCGGCGCCGACCGCGACCAGGGGCGGCACGAGATCGCCGGTCGTCGTCCCGTCCTGCGGGGCCGCGACCGGCGGAGCGGTGACCCCCGCACTCCGTGCCACGGTCGCCGGGTCGTCGGCGCCCGCCCGCGCCAACGGCAGCACCAGCCATCCCACCGCGACCAGCCCCCCGAGCACGGCATGCGCCACCCGCACGGCTCTGTGCGACGGGGCCCGGCGCGACCGGCTTCGACTCAGGGGCGACGTCACATTTGGGAGCGTATGGCCGTTCGAGCGCCTCCGCGACCGGTATACGAGGAGTTGGGGGCAGTTGGGGTACGGGAGGTGTCGGGGTGTACGGGAGGGGCGTGGGGGGTCGTTCTCGCGGGCGCCCTCGCCGCCCGGGGCCGTACGGGCCCCGCGCGATGCGTTCGCCGCGGGACGCCGCACCGTGTGATGACGGTCCGGGTCCCGCGTGCGATCATCACGACGCGTGCCTCTGCACGGCACGCGGGGGAGTGGGACTTCGATGCACTGGTATTTCGTCGGGTTCGCCGCACTGATCGTCATCGCGCAGGCCGGATTCGGGATCGCTGCCATCGCGAGCTACTGGATCCCGCCGTGGGCGCGTCGCAGGGTCGTGCGCCCGAAGCTGTGGGGCTGGGGCTCGTTGACGGGGGCCGTGGGATGGTCCCTGTTCATGTTCCTCGGACCGCTCCGCGGACCCGACGCCGAGTTCACGCCGTACGCCCTGGGCGGGATGGGCCTGTTCGTCGCGAGCCAGGTGGTCCAGATGATGGGGCAGCACCCGGGCCGGCGCCCGGTGGCCCCGCCGGACACCGAAGGGCGGTGACGGCAGGACGCGAGCGGACCGGGGACGGCGCGCCGCCCCCGCCCGGGCCCCCGCCTACGTCCGCCGCCGACCGATCTTCGAGCCCAGCCAGACGAGCGGGTCGTACTTGCGGTCGACGGCCCGTTCCTTCAAGGGGATCAGCGCGTTGTCCGTGATCTTGATGCCCTCGGGGCAGACCTCCGTGCAGCACTTGGTGATGTTGCAGTAGCCGAGGCCGTGCTCGTCCTGGGCCGTGCGCTTGCGGTCCAGGCCGGAGTCCGCCGCCGCGTCCAGCGGGTGCATGTCCAGCTCCGCCACCCGCATCAGGAAGCGCGGTCCGGCGAACGCCGGCTTGTTCTCCTCGTGGTCACGGACGACATGGCAGGTGTCCTGGCACAGGAAGCACTCGATGCACTTGCGGAACTCCTGCGAACGGTCGACGTCCTCCTGCATCATCCGGTACTCACCGGGTCCGACACCGGCGGGCGGCACGAAGGCGGGGACCTCGCGCGCCTTGTCGTAGTTGAAGCCGACGTCGGTCACCAGATCCCGTACGACCGGGAACGCGCGCAGCGGGGTGACGGTGATCGTCTCCTCCTGGGTGAACACCGACATCCGCGTCATACACATCAGCCGCGGCCGCCCGTTGATCTCCGCCGAGCACGAACCGCACTTGCCCGCCTTGCAGTTCCAGCGCACGGCGAGGTCGGGGGCCTGGGTGGCCTGGAGCCGGTGGATGATGTCCAGCACCACCTCGCCGTCGTTGACCTCGACCTCGAAGTCCTTCAGGCCACCGCCCTTCACATCTCCGCGCCACACCTTGAAGCGGGCCTCGTAGCTGCTCACGCGTACCGCGCCTCCTCGTACCGCTCCTGCTCCCTGCTCACTCGTACAGCTCCTCTTCGGCGAGGTACTTGACCAGCTCCTCCTTCTCGAAGAGGGCGAGCAGGTCGGGGCGGATGGGCTGGGTGGTCTCGTTCACCAGGTCGATCTGTCCGGCCACCGGGTCGGTGGCGGCCAGCCCGCCGGTGGGGTCGGTGAGCCGGCACAGGAGGTTGATCCGGCGCCAGGAGCGCTCCATCGCCGGGTGGTCCTCGCGGGTGTGCCCGCCGCGCGACTCGGTGCGTTCCAGCGCCGCCCGTGCCACGCACTCGCTGACCAGGAGCATGTTGCGCAGGTCGAGGGAGAGGTGCCAGCCCGGGTTGAACTGACGGTGGCCCTCCACCCCGGCCCGGCGTGCCCGTACCCGCAGCTCGGCGAGTTTCTCCAGGGCCCGCTCCATCTCGCCCTCCCGGCGGATGATGCCGACCAGGTCGTTCATCGTCTGCTGGAGCTCCTGGTGCAGGGTGTACGGGTTCTCGGGCGGGTGCGCGCCGGAGGCCGGGACGCCGTCGGCGGACGCGGCGGATTCGGGTCCCTCGGCCGAGAAGGGCCGCAGCGCCTCCGCCGCGGCCGCGTCGATCTGGGTGTCGTCCAGCGGCGGGCGGGCGCCGTCCCCGGTGAGTCCGGCCGCGTACTCGGCCGCGTGCCACCCGGCACGCCGGCCGAACACCAGCAGGTCGGAGAGGGAGTTGCCGCCCAGCCGGTTGGAGCCGTGCATACCGCCCGCGACCTCGCCGGCCGCGAACAGCCCGGGTACCCCGCGGGCCGCCGCCGTGTCCGAGTCGACCGCGATGCCGCCCATCACGTAGTGGCAGGTGGGCCCGACCTCCATGGCCTCCGCCGTGATGTCGACGTCGGCCAGCTCCTTGAACTGGTGGTACATGGACGGGAGTCGGCGCTTGATCACCTCGGCGGGCATCCGGGTCGACACGTCGAGGAAGACGCCGCCGTGCGGCGATCCGCGGCCCGCCTTCACCTCGGAGTTGATCGCCCGCGCGACCTCGTCGCGCGGCAGCAGCTCCGGTGGGCGCCGGTTGTGGTCCGGGTCCTCGTACCAGCGGTCGCCCTCCTCCTCCGACTGCGCGTACTTCTCCTTGAAGACATCGGGGATGTAGTCGAACATGAACCGCTTGCCGTCGGAGTTGCGGAGCACTCCGCCGTCGCCGCGCACCGACTCGGTGACGAGGATGCCCTTGACCGACGGCGGCCAGACCATGCCCGTCGGATGGAACTGCACGAACTCCATGTTCAGCAGCGGCGCCCCGGCGAGCAGCGCCAGCGCGTGCCCGTCGCCCGTGTACTCCCACGAATTGGACGTCACCTTGAAGGACTTGCCGATGCCGCCGGTGGCGATCACCACGGAGGGCGCTTCGAGGACGAAGAAACGGCCCGACTCACGCTCGTAGCAGAAGGTCCCGGAGACGCGCTCGCCGTCCTTCAGGATCCTTGTGACGGTGCACTCCTGATAGACCTTCAGGCGCGACTCGTAGTCACCGGTCTCCTTCATGTCCTCCTGCTGGAGGGACACGATCTTCTGCTGGAGCGTGCGGATCAGTTCGAGTCCGGTGCGGTCGCCGACGTGGGCGAGGCGCGGATACTCGTGGCCGCCGAAGTTGCGCTGCGAGATCCGCCCGTCCTTCGTCCGGTCGAAGAGCGCACCCCAGGTCTCCAACTCCCATACACGGTCCGGGGCTTCGCGGGCGTGCAGCTCGGCCATCCGCCACTGGTTGAGGAACTTGCCGCCACGCATGGTGTCGCGGAAGTGGACCTGCCAGTTGTCGCCGGAGTTCACATTGCCCATGGCGGCCGCGATGCCGCCCTCGGCCATCACCGTGTGCGCCTTGCCGAACAGCGACTTGCAGATCACCGCCGTACGGGCGCCGCGCTCGCGTGCCTCGATCGCGGCACGCAGTCCGGCGCCACCGGCACCGACCACGACGACGTCCCACTCCTGTCGGTCGACCACGGACATCAGAAGGCCCCACTCATGTCAGAAGAAGCGCGGATCGTCGAAGGCGCCGGACGCGACCAGGTACACGTAGAAGTCGGCGAGCGCCACGCTCACCAACGACGCCCAGGCCAGCAGCATGTGACGGGCGTTCAGCTTCCCGACCCACTGCCACATCCGGTAACGCACGGGGTGTTGGGAGAAGTGCTTGAGCTTCCCGCCGACGATGTGCCGGCAGGAGTGGCAGGAGAGGGTGTACGCCCAGATCAGCGTGATGTTGACCAGGAACACCAGCGTGCCGAGGCCCATGTGGCCCCAGTTGTAGTGCTCGTCGCGGAAGGAGAGCACGGTGTCGTACGTGAGGATGCCCGCGACGACGAGGGCCGCGTAGAAGAAGTACCGGTGGATGTTCTGCAGGATCAGCGGGAAGCGGGTCTCGCCGGTGTACTTCTTGTGCGGCTCGGCGACCGCGCAGGCCGGTGGGCTCGCCCAGAAGCCCCGGTAGTAGGCCTTGCGGTAGTAGTAGCAGGTCAGCCGGAAGCCGAGCGGGAAGATCAGGATGATGATCGCGGGGGAGATGGCCCACCAGCTCCCGAACAGGTCCGCGTTCGGTCCGGCGTGCATGGTCCCGCACCGCTCGGCCAGACAGGGCGAGTAGAACGGCGAGACGTACGGCGCCGCGTAGTAGTGCGCGTCCGAGAAGGCCCGCCAGGTCGAGTACACGACGAAGGCCAGCAACCCGGCCGCGGTGGCGGCGGGCGCCAGCCACCAGCGGTCGGTCCGCAGATGCGGGGCGGCGATCGCGGCGCGCGTACCCGTTCGTACACCGCCGCTGTTCAGATGAGGTTCCGTACCAGTGGCCAACTTCGCACTCCGGTCGGGTTCGGGGGTGCGCCGGTGTCGCGGGCGCTAGTGGGAGGGACCGTGGTGCGCGCCGAGACCCTCGTCGTCGGAATCGGTCCACAAGGAGCTGTCGTACGGGGTGTCGGGGACGGGCACCAGATCGGGCAGTCGGCCGGACGCGGAAACCGCCGGTCCGGGCCCGGTGGAGAGCCTGGGGGAGGGGCCGGTGGCCTCGCGCAGCAGCGCGACGCTTTCCCGCAGGTGGTCGGCGTCGGCGCGCACGCGGCGCATCTCCAGACCGGCGCCCATCTGTTGTTCCAGGCGCCGCACCGACCGCTGCAGATCGTCGAGGCTGCGCTGGACTGACGTCAGGTCGTCGTGCACGGACATGACTTGCCCTCACTTCCGCGGGCCCCGCGGCCCCAGGCGGCAACGTTCATGCGCCTGCGAGTGTTGCGCGTCACCCGCACCCGTGTGAAGGCGTGTGCACGGATTGAAGGCTGACGCGCTCCAGAACGAGTCCCGCGCGCCGGTTCATTTCCCTGTGCGCCGGTCGATCTCCCCGCCCGCCCAGGGGCGGCGCAGGGGACCGCGCGGAGGCCTCACGCCCCACACACGCCGCGACAGGGTCCGGGCCCGTGGAGCGGCCCCTGGTGGGGCGCGTGGCGCGTCCCGGCGTACTGACCGTGGCACTTCCCCTCGTACGGACCGTGGCGCGTCCCGTCGTACGGGACCGTGGCGGGGTTCCGGATTGCGCCGGACGAGTGGGGTTCCGTACGCCCGTCGCCGTGTCGCCGCCCCTGCCCCACCGCACTGCTCTTCAGTTGGCCCGTAGATCAGATCAGCTCCATATACCGCCAAACGGGATCAGAAGCAGACCTGCCCCCTACAGCGGAGCGTCCCCCGGAGGTTGCAGTGATGTCCCACGAAGGCGTCGGACTGCGCGCGGTGATGCGCTCGGCCGCATTCCTCACCGCGGGCGTGCTCGCGGTACCCGCTCTCGCCGCCTGCAGTGCGGACGACGAGGCGGACAAACCCGCGGCCGTGCAGGACATCGCGCCCGCGTCCCGTGACCTGATCGCGGACGGCGGCACCCTGCGCTGGGCCGTGGACGCCGTACCGGAGACGCTGAACACGTTCCAGGCAGACGCCGATGCCGCGACCTCCCGTGTCGCCGGTGCCGTCCTGCCGTCGATGTACCGGCTGGACGCGAACGGGCGGCCGCAGATCAACTCCGACTACCTGGAGTCGGCGAAGGTCGTGGGCACGTCGCCCAAGCAGGTCGTTCTGTACAAACTCAACCAGCAGGCCGTGTGGAGCGACGGACGGGAGATCGGCGCCGCCGACTTCGCCGCCCAGTGGCGCGCCCTGTCCGGCAAGGACTCCGCGTACTGGACGGCACGCAACGCCGGTTACGACCGTATCGAGAAGATCGAGCGGGGCAAGAACAACCTGGAGGTCCGCGTCACGTTCAGCCGGCCCTACGCCGACTGGAAGGCGCTGTTCTCGCCGCTGTACCCGAAGGACGTCATGGGTACCGCGGACTCCTTCAACGATGGCGCGCGGCGCAAACTCAAGGTCACCGCGGGGCCCTTCGCGCTGAAGGAGGTCGACCGCAAGGGCGGCGAGGTCCGCCTCACGCGCAACGCGCGCTGGTGGGGCCACCCCAGCAAGCTCGACGAGATCGACCTGGTGGCGGTGGCCCGTGACAAGCGGGCCGAGGCGCTCGCCGAGGACAAGCTCGACCTGGCCGAGATCGACCCCGCCGAGGCGGAACGCGTCACCCTCGCCGCCCGGAACAAGGAGGGCGCCCCGCTGCAGGGGGCCACCCCGACGGGCGAGCGGCGCACGGCGGGCGCGAAGAGCGAGAAGGACACGTCCGGAGAGAAGAGCGAGAAGGACACCTCCAAAAAGAAGGGCGAGAAGGACTCGTCCGCGGAGGAGGACGGGAAGCACGCGGCGGACGAGAAGAGCGACAGCGGCGACAGGGACAAGGGCACCGACGGCGAGAAGAGCGCCAACGGCGAGAAGAGCGCCAAGGGCGAGAAGAGCACCAAGCGCGAGAACAGCGACAAGGACGAGGACAGCGACGCAGGCGAGAAGGGCGACGACAGCGAGAAGGGCGAGGCAGGCGCGAAGGGGAACGAGGCCAAGGCGGCCCCCTCGCGGTCGGCGCTGAGCTACTTCGTGGTGCGCAAGTCCCTCGAACCCGCCTACACCCAGCTCGCCCTCAACGGCTCCGAGGGCCCCCTCGCCGACGAGCGCGTCCGCCGCGCGGTGGCCCGCGCCCTGGACCGCAAGGAACTCGCCCGGGTCGTCCTCCAGCCGCTCGGTCTGCCGGCCGAGCCGGTCGGCAGTCATCTCGCGCTGGCGGGCCAGGCGGCGTACGCCGACAACAGCGGCGCCCTCGGCGACCAGGACGCCGCCGAGGCGCGGGCGCTGCTCGCGGACGCCGGGTGGGTGCCGGGCGGGCCGATCACCGAGCAGAAGAAGACGGAGAAGGCGGCCGGGTCCAAGGGCAAGAAGAAGGACGCGGGCGAGGACGACAGGCCGGGCAAGGGCGGGACGTACCTCGACGGCGAGGACGACAAGCCGTCCGGGCTGGACCGGCAGCCGGCACAGGACCCCAAGGACCACACCAGGAAGCAGGAGCAGCAGGCCGACGCGAGGTCGGGCGCACACAAGGACGAGCAGGCCGCCCGGCACCTGGACGGCCGGCAGTACGCCGGGCAGGGCGGGCTTCCGGGGGCGTACGCGCCCAAGGGGACGGCCGTTCCCAAGGGGACGGCCGCTCCGGCGGGCGCCGCGTCCAATGTCCTCGCCAAGGACGGCAAGCCCCTGACGCTCCGCTTCGTCGTGCCCTCCGGTGCGGGCTCGGAGTCCCTGCGGCTCGTCGCCGACCGGATCGCGCGGATGCTCCAGCACATCGGTGTCCGTACGGACATCTCGAAGGTCTCCGACGAGAGCTACTTCAAGGACCACATCGCCTCGGGCCAGTACGACCTGGCGCTCTACTCGTGGCCCGCTTCCGCGTTCCCGGCCACCGACGCCCGCCCGATCTACGCCAAGCCCGTTCCGGCGGCCGACGGCTCGCTGAGCGTCGAGCAGAACTACACCCGCGTCGGCACGGACCAGGTCGATCAATTGTTCGACCAGGCGCTTTCCACCCTGAACGAGGACGAGGAGCGCTCCCTGGTCCGCAAGGCGGACGCGCGCATCTGGGCGGCCGCCGGCTCCATCCCCCTCTATCAGCGCCCTCAGCTGGCCGCCGCCCGCATCGGTCTGGCGAACACCGGAGCCTTCGGATTCCAGACCCCGGTGTACGAGGACATGGGTTTCCTGAAGAAGGGCGCGCACCCTTCGGCGAGCCCGTCGAAGAGCCGGTGACCTGCGGGTGAACGACCGGGGCCCGCCTTGTGGCGGGCCCGCCGGGTCCGGCCCCCCGTGGCCCTGCGGAGGCCGCCTCCGTCCGGGCCACGTACCATGGGGTAAGGCCGTGGCGTGTTCAGCCCGGCAGGCCCCGCGCTGCGGAGGCCGTCCACTCACTCCGGGAGAAGCGCCTCAATATGGCCACGCGCCACGACATCCGCAACGTCGCCATCGTCGCCCACGTCGACCACGGCAAGACCACTCTGGTCGACGCCATGCTCAAGCAGGCCGGTGCCTTCGCCGCGCACGCCGCCGAGTCGCTCGACGACCGCATGATGGATTCGAACGACCTGGAACGTGAGAAGGGCATCACGATCCTGGCGAAGAACACGGCGGTCAAGTACCACCCGAAGGATGGCGGCGACGTCATCACGATCAACATCATCGACACCCCCGGCCACGCCGACTTCGGTGGTGAGGTCGAGCGCGGTCTGTCGATGGTGGACGCGGTCGTCCTGCTGGTCGACGCCTCCGAGGGCCCGCTGCCGCAGACCCGTTTCGTGCTGCGCAAGGCGCTGCAGGCCCGCCTGCCCGTCATCCTGTGCATCAACAAGACGGACCGCCCGGACTCGCGCATCGAAGAGGTCGTGAACGAGGCGTACGACCTCTTCCTCGACCTGGACGCCGACGAGGAGCAGATCGAGTTCCCGATCGTCTACGCGTGTGCGCGTGACGGCGTGGCCTCGCTGACCAAGCCCGAGGACGGCACCGTCCCGGCCGACAGCGACAGCCTGGAGCCGTTCTTCACCACGATCCTGGAGTCCGTCCCGGCCCCGTCCTACGACGAGTCCGCGCCGCTCCAGGCCCACGTGACCAACCTGGACGCCGACAACTTCCTCGGCCGTATCGCGCTGCTCCGTGTCGAGCAGGGTGAGCTGCGCAAGGGCCAGACCGTCACGTGGATCAAGCGCGACGGCACGATGTCCAACGTGCGCATCACCGAGCTGCTGATGACCGAGGCGCTCACCCGCAAGCCCGCCGAGGTGGCCGGCCCCGGTGACATCTGCGCCGTCGCCGGTATCCCGGACATCATGATCGGCGAGACCCTGGCCGACCCGGAGAACCCGATCGCGCTGCCGCTGATCACGGTCGACGAGCCGGCGATCTCCATGACCATCGGCACGAACACCTCGCCGCTGGTCGGCCGCGGTGGCACGGGCAAGGGCGCGGACGCCAAGGCCGCGGTCAAGGACAAGGACCGCAAGGTCACCGCCCGCCAGGTCAAGGACCGTCTCGACCGCGAGCTGGTCGGTAACGTCTCCCTCCGTGTGCTCGACACCGAGCGCCCGGACGCCTGGGAGGTCCAGGGCCGCGGTGAGCTCGCGCTCGCCATCCTGGTCGAGCAGATGCGCCGCGAGGGCTTCGAGCTGACCATCGGCAAGCCGCAGGTGGTCACCCAGGTGATCGACGGCAAGGTGCACGAGCCGGTCGAGCGCATGACGATCGACGTGCCCGAGGAGCACATGGGCGCGGTCACGCAGCTCATGGGCGTCCGCAAGGGCCGCATGGACAACATGTCGAACCACGGCTCCGGCTGGGTCCGCCTGGAGTTCGTCGTTCCCTCGCGTGGCCTCATCGGCTTCCGGACCGAGTTCCTGACCGGCACGCGCGGTACGGGCATCGCCCACTCCATCCACGAGGGCCACGAGCCGTGGTTCGGCACCCTGACGACCCGTAACAACGGTTCGCTGGTCGCCGACCGCGCCGGCGCCGTCACCGCGTTCGCGATGACGAACCTCCAGGAGCGCGGTGTGCTGTTCACCGACCCCGGCACCGAGGTGTACGAGGGCATGATCGTCGGCGAGAACTCCCGCGCCGACGACATGGACGTGAACATCACCAAGGAGAAGAAGCTCACCAACATGCGGTCCGCCGCCGCCGACTCGTTCGAGGCGATCGTCCCGCCGCGCAAGCTCTCCCTGGAGCAGTCGCTGGAGTTCTGCCGCGACGACGAGTGCGTCGAGGTGACCCCGGAGTCCGTTCGCATCCGCAAGGTCGTTCTCGACCAGAAGGAGCGCGGTCGCACCGCGAGCCGCGCCAAGCACGGCTGATCCACCGGCCTCACCGGCTGATCCACCGGCAAAAAGAGCCCGGGTACCCCCAGCGTGGGGGTGCCCGGGCTTTTTGCCACCCGTTTTCCGCCCCCTCGTGTCCGAAATGCGGTACACCCCGACCGATACGCATGTAACACGTCCGTTTCGGGGGCTTCTCCCGCAGATCATTTTGTCCAGATTTTGGAAGATGTACGCGCCAGCTGTGATGGAACCGAGACCTAAAGGCTGTGGTCGGTTATCTGGCTCATGTCAGATAGTTAGCCGCGTAACGCTCGGGTCAATGGGTCATGCGCTGTGGGGACAGCGCCGACTCACGAGCACAGTGGGGTGTTTGTTCCTCCGTCAGGGGTGTCGGAGGTCAATCAGTACCCCTCCTGTCCGTGCACCGGTTGAGTCATGAGGAGGTACCCATGTGCGGTGTCATCAGCACCATGTGGGTCACATCGTCCCCTGCGGTCCGCGACGACGGCGCGGAGTTCCGAGCCCGGATCCGTGCCCGCGCGTACTGACGCGGAGGCCGGCGCAGAAGCCCGGCCCGACGGACCGCGACGTGGTCTCAACTACGCGCGTCCCACTGGGGATTCCAGGCGACTGCCGGGTAATTGACGTCTCTTCTGAACCGAACGGTGGCCGGGCACGCCAGGTGACGGCCGCCGACTCGGCACAGCCTCCTCCGCTCCGGCGGACCGGCGCTGCCGAGTACGGCACACCCACACTTGCGGAATGGGCGAATTGTGACGAGTCCTATCGAGACTGAGGACGGCGCGGAACCGGTCGTCGTGCACGGCGGGCAGGTGGCGACCGCGAAACCCGAGGGCGAGCAGCTCGTCGGTCGCTCTCCCGGCCAGTTGATGTGGATCCGCTTCAAGCGGGACCGCTCGGGGGTCATCTCCGCCTACGTCGTGGGGTTCTTCTTCCTGATCGGGCTGATCGCCCCGCTGATCGCCAAGGTGTACGGCAAGAATCCGTACACGGTGTACGCGGACGAACGTCCGGAGCTCTTCGACAGCGCCGGCGTGCCGCTCCAGCCCAACGGCGGTATCAGCAGCGAGTTCTGGTTCGGCCTCGAGCCCGGCAACGGCTACGACGTCTTCACCAAGCTGATCTTCGGCATCCGGACCTCGCTGATGATCTCCGTGGCGGTGACGGTCACGGTCGTGATCACCGGCATCCTGCTCGGAGTCACCGCCGGCTACATCGGCGGGAAGGTCGACTACGGCATCAGCCGCGTCATCGACTTCCTGCTGGCCTTCCCGTCGCAGCTCTTCTTCATCGCGAGCATGCCCGTCGTGGTCTCGCTCTTCGTGAGTCCGCGCGACGAGACACCGACCTATGTACGTGTGGTCGCGTTGATCGCCGTCCAATGGGCCCTCGGCTGGATGAGTCTCGCCCGCATCCTGCGGGGAACGGCACTGGCCCTGCGAGAACGGGAGTTCATCGAAGCGGCCAAGGTGAGTGGGGCATCTCCCTGGCGGATCATCAGCAAGGAGGTGCTGCCCAACGTGGTCACACCGCTCCTGGTGCAGTCCACCTACCTGCTCCCCAACTTCGTGACGATCGAGGCGGGCCTGTCGTTCCTCGGTGTCGGAATCGTCGAACCGACGCCCGACTGGGGACAGATGTTCTCCAAGGCCTCGACGGAACTCGTCCTGCAGAACGACATCACCTACATGTTCTTCCCGGGTGTCTCGATGATCATTTTCGTCGTCGCGTTCAACCTGCTCGGGGATTCGGTCAGGGACGCCTTCGATCCCAAGACGGCTCGCTGACCAACAGAGTTGTGGGCGCCTTCGCCCCGATTTCGAATGGCAATTCCACAGCACATCAATGGCACTTCACTGGTTCGACACCGCAACTCCACGGCACCACAGGTGCACTTGTTCGCGCCGGTGATACACAGATGGGTAGGAATCTGAGTGATGAGTAGGGGCGGACGCCACGCATACGCCGCAATCTCAGTGCTTGCGGCGGGAGCTCTCGTGCTCACCGGTTGCAGCAAGGGCGGCAGCGACAACGGGAACGGCGGCAACAAGGACAAGGAGAACGCGAAGCGGCAGCAGGCGTCGATCAAGTTCGGCAACGCCGCGGACTCGACCGGACCCGCGGCCGAGGTGCCCGGCGCGAAGAGCGGCGGCACGATGGAGGTCCTCCAGCGCGACAGCTACGCGCACCTGGACCCGGGCCAGATCTACGTCTCCGACGAGGGCTCCCTCGCCACGCTGCTCCACCGTGGTCTCACCGGGTACAAGGCCACGAGCGACGACGGCTCCAAGCACGAGATCGTCGGCGACCTCGCCACCGACTCCGGCACCACGACGGACGGCGGCAAGACCTGGAAGTACACGCTCAAGAACGGCATCAAGTTCGAGGACGGTACGGCGATCACGTCCAAGGACGTCCGCCAGACCATGGAGCGCCTCTTCGCCCCCTTCATCAACCAGGGCCCGCCCTACATCCAGCAGTGGCTCGCCGACACGCCGGGCGCGGACTACCGCAAGCTGCTGAAGGACGGCCCCTACAAGGGCAAGCACCTGCCGGACAGCATCCTTCAGACGCCGGACGACAAAACCATCGTCTTCAAGTTCAAGACGTCGCACCCCGACCTGCCGTACGCCCTCGCCATGGCGGGCTACGCGGTGGTGTCCGCGAAGGGTGACACCAAGGAGAAGTACGACCGGGCGCCCGTGACGACCGGACCGTACAAGATCCAGTCGTTCAAGTCCGGCAAGTCGATGGTCCTCGTGAAGAACACCAACTGGGACCCGAAGACGGACCCGATCCGTCACCAGTACGTGGACCAGTTCAACATCACGTTCAACCAGCAGTTCGAGGCGTCCACCAAGACGCTGCTGGCCGACACCGGCGCCGACCAGGCCGGCATCAGCTTCAACAACCAGGTCGACGCGGGCAACCTCTCCAAGGTCCTCGCCGACCCGAAGATGAAGGCCCGTACGGTCTCGGGCTTCCAGCCCTACGTCGGCCAGATGAACATCAACATGAGCCACCCGGCTCTCAAGGACAAGAAGGTCCGCGAGGCCATCGCCTACGCCCTGCCGATCACGCCGTTCGTGCGAGCCTTCGGCGGCACCGAGGCGATGGAGGTCGCCGGCGGCCTCATCAGCCCGACCGTCAGTGGCTACGACGCGTCCTTCGACCCGTTCGGCAAGCGCAAGAAGCCGGCCGGTGACCCCGTCAAGGCCAAGGCCCTGCTGAAGGAAGCGGGCAAGGTGGGCATGAAGCTGACCTTCGGCTACACCAACACCCCCGAAGGCCAGCAGTACTCCACCGCCATGGCTGAGGGGCTGAAGAAGGCCGGCTTCGACGTCCAGCGCCAGGAGATCCCGGCCGAGACCTACTACGACCAGGTCAGCAAGCTGGACAACAACTACGACATCTTCCACACCGCGTGGGGTGCCGACTGGCCGTCCGCCTCGACCGTGATCCCGCCGCTGTACGACGGCCGCGCGATCGCCGACGGCGCGCAGAACTACTCGCAGGTCAACGACCCCAAGGTGAACGCGGACATCGACCGCATCAACAAGATCACCGACCCGGTCAAGGCCGCGGCCGAGTGGGAGAAGGTCGACCAGTACCTGGTCAAGGACGTCGTCAACGAGGTCCCGACCGGCTACTACAAGCAGACCCAGATCGCCGGCAGCAAGGTCGGCGGCCTGGTCTACGACGACGTGATCGGTGGCGTCGACCCGCGTCGCCTGTTCGTCAAGTAACCGTCGCTCTGACGGGGCCCGGTGCGCTCGCCGCCACGCGAGGCGGACGCGCCGGGCCCCGCTGGGCCCCGCTGACGTCTGAGAGCTGCCCCTGCCATGCTGCGCTTCCTCATTCGCCGGACACTCGGCGCCGTCGTCATTCTCTTCCTGCTGAGTATCGTCGCGTTCCTGCTGTTCTTCGGGATGCCGAGGGACCCGGGGTTGCTGATGTGCGGCAAGACATGCACGCCCGCCAACCTCGCGAACATCCACCACGTGCTCGGCCTCGACAAGTCGATCCCGGAGCAGTACGGGATCTTCCTGCACAACCTCGTGCTGGGCAGCAGCGGCTTCACCCAAGGTCCGTGCCCCGCACCCTGTTTCGGGTACTCGTACCACACCAATGAGCAGGTCTGGGGCACGCTGATGGACCGCCTGCCCACGACGGTGTCGCTGACGCTGGGCGCCGCGGTCTGCTTCCTGATCGTGGGTCTGGGCACGGGCATGCTCGCCGCATGGAAGCGCGGCACGTTCGTGGACAAGACGGTGACCGCCGGGGCGATGGTGCTCAGCTCGATGCAGATCTACTTCCTCGGACCACTGGCGCTGGCGGCTCTCGTCTACCAGAGCCACCTCTTCGACAAGCCCGCCTACAACGACTTCACCGCGAACCCGGTCAGCTGGTTCAGCGGGCTGATCATCCCCTGGGTGATCCTCTCCACGATCTTCGCCTCGCAGTACACGCGTATGGCGCGCTCGTCGATGATCGAGCAGCTCCAGGAGGAACACGTACGCACCGCGCGGGCGAAGGGCATGTCGCGCAAGTACGTCTTCTTCCGCTACGCCTGGCGCGGTTCCCTGATCCCCATCGTCACCATCTTCGGCATCGACCTCGGCTCGCTGCTGGGCGGCGCGATCATCACCGAGTACACGTTCGGACTGCCCGGCCTCGGCAAGCTCGCCGTCGAGTCGGTGTTCTTCAGCGACCTTCCGCTGCTGCTGGGCGTGATGCTCTTCTCCGCCGCCATGATCCTGCTGTTCAACATCATCGTGGATGCCTGCTACGCCTTCATCGACCCGCGCGTGCGGCTGTCCTAGGAGCATTCCGTGACCACTCTGACCAAGGAATCGGGCGCCGGTGCCCCGGCGGACTCGGGTGCCTTCCTCTCGGTGCGTGACCTGTACGTCCGGTTCAAGACCGAGGACGGCGTCGTCAAGGCCGTCGACGGGCTCTCCTTCGAGCTCGAACGGGGCAAGACCCTGGGCATCGTGGGGGAGTCGGGCTCCGGCAAGTCGGTGACCAACCTGACCATCCTCGGCCTGCACAACCCGATGTTCACGACCATCGAGGGCGAGATCGTGCTCGACGGCCAGGAGCTGATCACGGCCCGTGAGTCGGAGTTGGAGAAAGTGCGCGGCAACAAGGCCGCGATGATCTTCCAGGACCCGCTGACCGCGCTCTCCCCGTACTACACGGTGGGCCGGCAGATCGCCGAGCCGTTCAGGAAGCACACCGGGGCCTCGAAGAAGGCCGCCTGGGACCGGGCGGTGGAGATGCTCGGCAAGGTCGGCATCCCCAACCCCAAGGAGCGGGCGAAGGACTATCCGCACCAGTTCTCCGGCGGTATGCGCCAGCGCGCGATGATCGCGATGGCGCTGGTCTGCGACCCCGACCTGCTGATCGCGGACGAGCCGACCACCGCACTCGACGTCACCGTGCAGGCCCAGATCCTCGACCTCCTGAAGGACCTCCAGCAGGAGTTCGGCTCGGCGATCATCTTCATCACGCACGACCTGGGCGTGATCGCGGACATGGCCGACGACATCATGGTGATGTACGCGGGCGGCGCGGTGGAACGCGGATCGGTGAACGAAGTGCTCCGCTCGCCCCAGCATCCCTACACCTGGGGCCTGCTGAACTCCATGCCGCGGCTGGACTCGGACCTCAGTACGCCGCTGGCCCCCATCCCCGGCGCGCCGCCCTCCCTGCTGAAGCCGCCGTCGGGCTGCCGGTTCCACCCCCGCTGCACCTTCCGGGGCGAGGTCGGGGGCGCGCGGTGCGTCGACGAACTCCCGCTGCTGCCGGCGGGCCGGGGAGGCGCGTGCCACCTCACGGCCGAGCAGAAGCAGACCATTTTCATCGAGCAGATCAAGCCCCGGCTGCGGTAGGGAGACAGCGTCATGAAGGAAGACGTCGCGAAGGACGTCACGACGGGTGCCGCCACGCTGCCCGCACCGCGCGCGGGAGCCGGCGACAGCCCCGCCGAGCCGTTGCTGGTGGTCGAGAACCTGATCAAGCACTTCCCGGTCAAGGGCGGCTTCCCGATCCGGCGCACCATCGGCGCGGTGCAGGCCGTGGACGGCATCGACCTGACGGTCCACGTGGGCGAGAGCTTCGGCCTGGTGGGGGAGTCGGGCTGCGGCAAGTCGACGACCGGACGCCTGATCACCCGCCTTCTGGAACCGACCGCCGGCACGATCACGTACCGCGGCCAGGACATCAGCCACGCCAGTCGCAAGCAGCTGACGCCGGTCCGCTCCGAGATCCAGATGATCTTCCAGGACCCCTATTCGTCGCTGAATCCGCGCCAGACGGTCGGCAAGATCATCTCGGCTCCGATGGAGATCAACGGGATCAGCCCGGAAGGGGGCCGGGAGAAGCGGGTCCGCGAACTGCTGGAGATCGTCGGACTGAGCCCCGAGCACTACAACCGCTTCCCGCACGAGTTCTCCGGCGGTCAGCGCCAGCGCATCGGCGTGGCCCGCGCACTGGCCTCGGAGCCGAAGCTGATCGTGGCGGACGAGCCGGTCTCCGCCCTGGACGTCTCCATCCAGGCGCAGGTCGTCAACCTCCTCCAGGAGGTGCAGAAGGAACTGGGCATCGCGTTCCTGTTCATCGCCCACGACCTGGCGGTCGTACGGCACTTCTCGCAGCGTGTCGCGGTCATGTATCTCGGCAAGGTGATCGAGGTCGGAGACCGGGAGTCGATCTACACCCGGCCCCGGCACCCCTACACCCACGCCCTGCTCTCCGCGGTGCCCGAGGTCGAACTGAACGAGTCGGGCAAGGTCCGACGGGAGCGGATCCGGCTCGCGGGCGACGTGCCGTCACCCATCTCCCCGCCCTCCGGCTGCCGGTTCCGCACCCGCTGCTGGAAGGCGCAGGACAAGTGCGCCCAGGAGGAACCGCCGCTGGTCCGGATCTCCGGCAACAACGACGGTCACCTGACGGCCTGCCACTTCCCGGAGGACCCGACCACCGAGGGCCGCGCCGAGGACATCGTGCTGGACCCGGCACTGGTGGCCCTGGAGGACTCTTCAGAGGGCCTGTAGGACGACCCGCCGGAAGCAGGGCCCGCTGCTGTCGCGCGGGCCCCGCTTCCATTGGTGAGGCGGCCTGCCGCCCTGTGGGCTCATGCCTCCGGGGTGCCCGGTCGGCCCGTCACCGCGCGGCGCCGCTCGCTCGGGTCAGGCCGGGCCGGCGACGGTGATGATCTCGGGGGCGGTGGGGGAGAGCGGCTCCCGGCCCCAGTCGCCGTACTGCTCGTGCACGACGAGTCCGGCCTCGCCGAGGAACTCCCGCAGCGCGTCCGCTCCCAGGAACCGCAGGGTGCTGCGACTGACCCGCGGCCGCCCCCAGCGCGCATGCTCGAACGTCTCGCTGAACGTCACGCGGTCCCCGAGCACCGGCGTCTCGACCTCGTGCCGGACCCGTACGGCGTCCCCGTTCTCGTCGCTCACCTCGCGCGCCCGCTCGGGCCGCCAGGTCTCCCACGCCCGGACGGCGGGATTGCGCGTCTCGAAGACGAACCGGCCGCCGTCGCCGAGAGCCTGCCGTACGGCGGCCAGCGCGGAGCGCACCTCCTCGTCGCCGACGAGCACCTGAAACGCGTGCCCGGTCATCACGACCAGGTCGAACTCCCGCTCCCAGCGCACCGAACCGAGATCCCCGAGCACCCACTCGACGTCGGCCTGCCGGCGCGCCTGCACCAGCATGGCCGCGGCGGGATCGAGCCCGCACAACCGCCCCTCGTGACCGCCCTCCCGGGCGCGTGCCAACAGCCGTCCCGTCCCGCATCCGACATCGAGCACGGACCGCGCGGACATCACCAGGTCCAGGTAGAAATCGTCGCTCGGACTCCATGGATTCAGCACGTCGTACAGGGCGGCGAGCGAGACGTCACTGAACGAACGATCAGTCATCGCAGCAGTCTCTCAGCCCGCGGGGCCACCCGAAACCACTGATGGGGAAGGAATCGCGTGAGCAAGTGGGCGAAAACAGTGGCAGGTTGAACGGGCCGACCGGGAGCCGGGGAAACAGACTCCGACACCGCTCGCGAGAATCGGGACGAGATGCTGCACCACATCGAGCTATGGGTACCGGACCTGGGGCGGGCCGTGCGGTCCTGGGGCTGGCTGCTGGAGCGGCTCGGGTACGCGCCGTACCAGGACTGGCCGGAGGGCCGCAGCTGGCGACTGGGGGAGACCTACCTCGTGTTCGAACAGTCGCCCGCCCTGACCGCGGACCACCACGACCGGCTGCGCCCGGGGCTCAACCATCTCGCCTTCCACGTCACGAGCCGGGCCGAGCTCGACACGCTCGTCGAGGAGGCACCGGCGTACGGCTGGACGCTCCTGTTCCCGGACCGCCATCCCTACGCGGGCGGCTCCGGGCACCGTGCCGCCTACCTGGAGGACACCGACGGCTTCGAGGCCGAACTCGTGGTCAGGGAGGCCGAGGGCGTCAGCGGATGATCCGGCCGCGCAGCACGATGCGGCGCGGATGACGCAGGACGCCCGGTTCCCCGCGGGGGTCCGTGTCGTAGACGGTGATGTCGGCCAGGGCGCCCTCGGTCAGCAGGGGCAGCCCCAGGAAGGCACGCGCGGTCCAACTGGCCGCGCCGACGGCGGCCTCGGGCGGCAGCCCGGCCCCGATGAGGTGCTCGACCTCGACGGCGACGTTGCCGTGGGGGGCCGAGTCCGTGCCGGCGAGCAGGGTGACACCGGCGTCGTACGCCTCCCGGACCCGGCGGATCATCGTGCGGTGTCCCTCGCGCCAGAGCAGGCCCCGGGCGTTGTCCTTGACGCGGGGCGCGCTGTACGCGAACGCGGTGAGGGTGGGGACGTACGACGTGCCGTGCCCGGCCATCAGCCCGACGCACTCCTCGGGCATCCCCATGCCGTGCTCGATCGAGTCGACCCCGGCGCGGGCCGCGCCCAGCACACCCGCCGGGGACTGGCAGTGGGCCGCGACCCGGCCACCCGCCGCGTGCACGCCCTCGACCACCGCGCGCAACAGCTCGTACGGCACCGGTGGCGCCTCGAGGTCCCAGTCGCCCATGAGCTTGCACCAGCCGTCGTGGGCCTTCGCCTCGGCCACCGCCGCGGCGACCAGGTCGTCGGTCACCGTGTGGAACCCGGCGGTGCGGGAGAGCCCCGCCCAGGCCAGCCAGCGACCCGCCGTGATCATGCGGGGCGAGCCGGGGGCGTCACGTAGTTCGTCGGGGATCTCACCCAGCAGACCCGGAAAGCGCAGGGCCGTGACGCCCGCGTCCCGGTGCTCGGCGATCTGCTCGGCGAAGACCGCCGGATCGAAGCCCGTGTCGTCCCCCGCGGCGGTACCCGGGTGCGTGTGGACGTCCACGAGGCCCGGCAGCAGGAATCCGCCGTCGACGACGGTCTCCGCCGGGACGGAGGGGCGGCGGAACGTGATCCGGTCGCCGAGTGTCCAGAGGTCGCGTACGACGCCGTCGGGCAGGACGGTTCCGCGCAGGTGGAGGGACATGACGCGACAGTCTGCCGGTGCCGGCCGGGTGAGTGCAACGCCCGCCGCGCGGACGGCCTTTGACGGCCCGTGGTCGCCGCTTAATCACTCGACATCGACCGGGCCGACCGGGATGCTTCACCCCGATGACTTCACAGACACGAACGGACACACCGCCGGCCTGGGACGAGCGCACCCAGCTGGCCACCTTCCTCGACTACGCCCGCGCCACCGTCCGAGCCAAGTGCGAGGGCGTGTCCGCGGAGGACGCCCGCAAGGCTCCGCTGCCCGGGTCCCCGCTGATGACCCTCAGCGGGCTCGTCAACCATCTCCGCTGGGTCGAGTACTACTGGTTCCAGGTGGTCTTCCTGGGCGAGGAGGACAAGGGGCCCTGGACGGACGAGGACCCCGACCGCGAGATGCGTATCGCCGTCGACTTCCCGCTGCCCCAGCTCCTCGACGAGTACGACGAACAGAGCGCCCGCTACCGCACGTTGGTGGCCGCGCACGACCTCGACACCAGGGCCGAGAGGCCGGGCCGCGACGGCAGCCGTGTCGACCTCCGCTGGATCGTGCTCCACCTCGTGGAGGAGACGGCCCGCCACAACGGCCACCTCGACATCCTGCGCGAACTGGCCGACGGCCGGACGGGCGACTAGCCAATGGGAGAAACAGAGTTGTCGTACCCCAGCATCCGCACCCTCACCTTCGACTGCACCGGAGACCCGTACGATCTCGGGCTGTTCTGGAGCCGGTTGCTGGGACGGCCGCTCGCCGACGACGACAAGCCCGGTGACCCGGAGGCGGTGATCGTGGACCCGTCCGGCGGACCGGCCCTCCTGTTCGTGCGCGTCGAGGAGGGCAAGACGGCGAAGAACCGTGTCCACCTCGACCTCCAGCCGCACGGCCGCACCCGGTCGGCGGAGGTCGAACGCGCCCTGGCCCTCGGCGCCCGCCAACTCGCCGACCACACGCGCCCGGACGGCGGCGGCTGGATCGTCCTCGCGGACCCCGAGGGCAACGAATTCTGCGTGGAACGCGGGGAGTTGGGCTAGCCGGGTCGACGCCGGGCCCGGCGCCCGCGGAGCCGACGAGCGGGGAACCAGGCAGTGGGTGGCACGAGAGAAGACCCGCACCCAAGAGGGTGCGGGCCTTCGTTCCCCTGAAACCGGCGTTCATGGGCTCGGGTCAATGGGCCGAGAAAGTCGGTTCCTTAAGGGGGCGGCTGACGGAAAGGGGTGTGTCAGACCGCCGCCTCGGGGTCCTTGGAGAGACGCTGGGCCGGAATCGTCTCCTTCGTCTCCGGGTAGTGGCACGCCGTCAGGTGACCGTCGCTGCTGCCCGAGATCTGCACCAGCGGCGGAGCCTCCGTCGCGCACTTCTCCGTCGCCTTCCAGCAGCGGGTGCGGAAGCGGCAGCCCGACGGCGGGTTGAGCGGCGAGGGCACGTCACCGGTGAGCAGGATGCGCTCGCGGGCCGGGACGTCGTCCGCGGTCGCCTCGGGAACGGCGGACATCAGCGCCCGCGTGTACGGGTGGCGCGGGTTCTCGTACAGGTCCTCGCGGTTGGCGATCTCGACGATCTTGCCGAGGTACATCACCGCGACGCGCTGCGAGAAGTGCCGCACGATCGCGAGGTCGTGGGCGATGAACAGGAACGCGATGCCCAGGTCCCGCTGGAGGTCCTGGAGCAGGTTCACGACCTGCGCCTGGATGGAGACGTCGAGCGCCGAGACCGGCTCGTCCGCCACGATCAGCTTCGGCGAGAGCGCCAACGCCCGTGCCACACCGATGCGCTGGCGCTGACCGCCGGAGAACTCGTGCGGGAAGCGGTTGTAGTGCTCCGGGTTGAGGCCGACCGTCTCCAGGAGTTCGCGGACGCGCTTCTCGTGGCCGCCGGGCGGGTTGATCCCGTTGATCTCCATCGGGCCCGAGATGATCTTGCCGACCGTCTGCCGCGGGTTCAGCGAGGCGTACGGGTCCTGGAAGATCATCTGGATCTCGGACCGGATCGGGGCCAGCTGCTTGCGGCCCGCGTGCGTGATGTCCTGGCCGCGGTAGCTGATCTTGCCGCCGGTGGGCTCGAGCAGGCGCGTGATCAGCCGGCCCGTCGTCGACTTGCCACAGCCGGACTCGCCGACCAGGCCGAGGCTCTCGCCCTCGCCGACCTGGAAGTCGAGACCGTCAACGGCCTGGACCGCGCCGATCCTCCGCTTGAAGGGGAAGCCGCCCATCACCGGGAAGTGCTTGGTCAGTCCGGTGACGTCCAGGAGGGGGTTCGTGTTGCTCATGATCGTGAAGTCCCGTCTCAGTTACGTCAGTGCGACCGCGTGGCGGCGGAGTCGGCGAAGAAGTCGCGGCGCTGGTCCGCCGTGAGGTGGCAGGCGGCACCGCGCCCGTCCGTGATCTCCAGCAGCGGCTGCTCCGTGGAGCAGAGGCCGCCGGTGACCTTCTCCGTGAAGGTGCACCGCGGGTGGAAGCGGCAGCCGGTCGGCGGGTTGAGGAGGGAGGGCGGCGAGCCGGGGATCGGCGACAGCGGTACGTCGACCGGTCCGTCCAGGCTCGGCATCGAGCCCAGCAGGCCCCAGGTGTAGGGGTGCTGCGGCGCGCGCAGCACCTCCTTCTTGGTGCCCCGCTCCACGCACCGGCCGCCGTACATCACCAGGACGTCGTCGGCGATGTCGGCGATGACGCCGAGGTCGTGCGTGATGAAGATGATCGCCGTGCCGAACTCCTGCTGGAGGTCCTTGAGCAGGTCCATGATCTGGGCCTGCACGGTCACGTCGAGCGCGGTGGTCGGCTCGTCCGCGATCAGCAGCTCGGGGTCGCAGACCAGCGCCATCGCGATCATCGCGCGCTGGCGCATACCGCCGGAGAACTGGTGCGGGTAGTCGTCCACCCGGACGTCCGGCTGCGGGATGCCGACGCGCTTGAGCATCTCGATCGCCCGCGCCCGGGCCTCCGCCTTGGAGGCGCCGGTGTGCTTGCGGTACGTCTCGCCGATCTGCTTGCCGATGGTGTGGTACGGCGACAGCGAGGCCAGCGCGTCCTGGAAGATCATCGACATCTTGTTGCCGCGCAGCTTTTCCAGCTCCCGCTCGGAGGCGGTCAGCAGCTCCTTGCCGTCGAGCAGGATCTCCCCGTCGATGGCGGTGCGCTCGCGGTCGTGCAGGCCGAGGATCGTCAGGTTCGTGACGGACTTGCCCGAGCCCGACTCGCCCACGATGCCGAGTGTCTTGCCCTTGGCCAGGTCGAAGGTGAGACCGTCGACGGCCTTGACGACGCCGTCTTCGGTGGAGAAGTGGACCTTCAGATCCCTGACGGACAGGAAGGGCTGCTGATCGGTGCTCGTCACGGGGACGCTCCTGAGGGGGTGATGCGGGGGGTAGCTGGGTGGGGCCGGTGGGAGGGAAGCCGCACAGGCAGCGGGGTCAGGCGAGCCGGATCCGCGGGTCGATGAGGGCGTAGACGGCGTCCACGATGATGTTGAAGAAGACGATGGCGGCCGCCGCGACGAGGGTCACGCCCAGCAGCATCGGCAGGTCGTTGGCGTCGACCGCCGTCAGCGCGAGCCGGCCGATGCCCTGGATGCTGAAGACCGACTCGGTGATGATGGCGCCGCCGATCAGGGTGCCCATGTCGATGCCGAAGATCGTCACGATCGGGCCCATGGCGCCGCGCCACGCGAAGCGGAAGAACACCGAGCGCCGGGACAGGCCCTTGGCCCGCGCCGTCCGCACGTAGTCCTCGCTGAGCTGCTCCACGAGCTGGGAGCGCGTCATACGCGTGTAGTTGGCGGTGAAGATGATGGAGAGCGTCAGCCAGGGCAGCAGCAGTCCGGAAGCCCAGGAGGCCGGGTTGTCGGTGAACGGCGTGTACGAGGGCTGATCCATGATGCCGAGCTGCTGCACCATGAAGAACATCGCGATGTAGCCGACGAAGTAGATCTGCAGCGACGAGCCGATCAGCGAGAACGAGCTGGCGATCTTGTCGGCCGCCTTGCCCTGCTTGACCGCGGCGATCATGCCGGTACCGACACCGATGATCAGGAAGAAGAACGCGGCGCCCAGCGCGAGCGAGATGGTCGTGGGCAGCCGGTCCATGATCGTGCCGAGGACGGGCTCGCGGTTGGTGAACGAGAAGCCCAGGCAGGGCGCGTTGCAGTTGCCCAGGCCGCCGTAGTCACGGCCGGCGAAGATGCCCTCCAGCCAGTGCCAGTACTGGACCGGGAGCGGGTCGGAGATCCCGAGGTTCTGCCGGACTTGTTCGAGCAGGTCCTTGGTGCAGACCTTGCCGCACGCCATACGGGCAGGGTCGCGCGGGATCGCGTAGTAGAGCATGAAGGTGACGGCGCTGATGATCAGCAGAATCACAAGTGCGCCGATGATGCGGCGGACTAGAAAACGGAACATTGCGCGTGACTTTCCGGACGGGGCGCCGTCGCCGGGGGCGTGGAGGGAGGGGCAGGAGCCGGGCGGCGGCCGGTGAGGGCCGCCGCCCCGGGACGGGTCAGGCCTTGCGGTACAGCTTGGTCATCGCGATGCAGGTGTTGCCCGCGTCGTACTGGATGCCACCGATCTTGGAGCCGTACATCCAGTTGCGGATCGGGTTGTAGTCCGGAACCACAGCGGCGAGCTCCATGATCTGGCGGTCGATGTCGCCCCACATCTTGGCGGCCTTCTTCGGGTCGGCCTCGACGGTGGCGGCGGCGATCGCCTTGTCCACGCCCGTGTTCCGCAGCTGCGGCCAGTTGACGCCGCCGTCGGCGATCTGGCTGCTGTCGAAGCAGGGCTGGATGACCGCGTAACCGGCCGGCCAGTCCGGGCCCCAGCCGGCGGCGAACATGTCGTACTCGTTGTCGAGCTGGCCGATCTGGCTGTAGAAGGAGGTCTTGTCGACCTGCTTGGTCACCACGTCGAAGCCGGCCTTGGTGAGGGCGGTCTTGATGGCGACGGCGGTCTTGACGGCCGTGTCGGACTGCTGGAAGGCGATGACGATCTTCTGGCCGACCTTGCCGGCCTCCTTCAGGAGAGCCTTGGCCTTCTCCGGGTCACCGGTCGGCTTCGTCTTCTTGCCGTACAGGTCGAAGTCCTGGTGGCCCGGGGTGAGGGGGCTGATGATCGTGGTGGCGATCGCCGAGGAGGACGAGCCGCCACGGATCTGCTGGGCCTGCTTGGACGGCCACGCGAAGTTGAGCGCCTGGCGCACCTTGACGTCCGGGACGCGCTTCGTGTTGATCGCGTAGTAGTAGCAGGTCGTGTCGACCTGGGTCAGCACGCGCTTCTTGAGGGCCGCGTTGCCGAGCACCTGCTGCATGCGGGTGGGGGCGACCTCGTTGAACATCGAGACCGTGTACTGGTCGTTGCCGGCGTCCGCGATGTAGCGGTCCGTGGAGGCCTGCAGCTCGAAGCCGAACTGCATCTCGAACTTGTCCGGGTAGGCGTTGCGGATCGGGTCCGTCTCGGCCACCCAGTGGGTGTTGCGGACCAGCGTCATCGACTTGCCGATGCTGCGGCTCTCGATCTTGTACGGGCCGCAGGAGAAGGGCTGCTTGTCGTACTTCTCCTTGGTGTCGTGCTTCTTGGGCACGAGGGAGAAGCCGCGCATGGCCAGCATGAAGTTGAAGTCGCTGTGGCCCTCCTTCAGACGGAAGGTCACGGTGTTGCCGGAGATCTCGATCGAGTCGAGGTGCTTGCCCTCGTAGGGGCCCTTGTACTTGTCGCCGCCGATGAGCCAGCTCTGCGGGTAGCGCGGGCCCTGGGTGACGAACTTGGCGAAGAGACGCTCGAAGGTCCAGCGGACGTCCTCGATCGTGACGTCGGCGCCGTCCTGCCACTTCACGTTGTCCTTCAGCGTGAAGGCCCAGGTCTTGCCGCCGTCCGTCATCGTGCCGGCGTCGGTGGCGAGGTCGCCGACCAGGGTGACCTTGCCCTTGGCGTCGACCTTGTAGCCGGTCAGACCGCGAAGGAACGGCACGGAGACGGCGCCCTCGTACGAGGAGTACAGCTGGGCCGGGTCCAGGTGGTCGCAGTCGATCTGGTCCAGGGTGTAGATCGTGCCGCCCTTGACCGCGCCCTCGACCTCGGGGGCCGGGCCGGTGGAGTCAGCCTTGGTGCCGACGGCGATGGTGGCGGCCGCGGCCTTGTCCACCGACGGAGCCTTGTTGCTCCCGCTGCTGCCGCCGGCGTTGCCGCTGCTGCACGCGCTGAGGACCGTGCTCGCGCCGGCCGCCACACCGGTGGCTATGAGGAAGTTTCTGCGGGAGAAGGACATGCGTGCCTACCTAGTCATTCAGAGGGTGAGAAGGGCTGCCGGCCGGACGACCGCGACCGGGGCATGGGATGGGACTCAGCGCTTCGACTTCGGGTCGAGGGCGTCGCGGACCGAGTCACCGAGCAGGTTGAAGGCGAGGACGAAGATGACCATCGATACGCCAGGGAAGATCATGAACGTGATGTCGTCCGCGTAGAAGCCGGCGCCGCGCTGGATCATCACGCCCCAGTCGGGGGTGGGGTCCTTGATACCGACGCCCAGGAAGGCGAGTCCTGCTTCGGCGGTCACGTAGGCCGGCAGCATGAGAGTGGACTGGATCAGGATCGGTGTCCACAGGTTGGGCAGCAGTTCCTTGAAGACGATGCGGCGCGAGGACGCGCCGGTCACCTTCGCGGCCTCGACGAACTCCCGCTCACGCAGACCGAGTACCTGACCGCGCAGCAGTCGCGCGATGGAGGCCCAGCCGAAGGCGCTCAGGACGAGGATCAGACTGGTGGCCCTGAGCCAGGTCGGAACTTCGTCACTGAAGGGGATGAACAAGCCGTAGACGACCGGCATGAAGGCGATGAAGAACAGCGTGGACGGGAACGACAGCAGGATGTCGATGACCCGGCCGACGAAGTAGTCCGTCCGGCCGCCGAGGTATCCCGCGGTGATGCCGATCACCACACCGACCACCGTGGTCAGCAGGGTGGCCGCAGTGGCGATCATCAGCGACGTGCGGATGCCGTACAGCAGGAACGTGAAGACGTCCCGGCCCAGCTGGGGCTCGATGCCGAACCAGAAGTTGCTGTCGATGCCGCCGTTGGGCTTCACCGGGAAGGCGAAGTCGTTGAGCAGGCCGTCCTTCTCCTGGCCGTACTGCTCGTACGGGTTCTTCCCATACAGCTTCGCTATCAGCGGCGCGCAGATCGAAATCGCGAAGAAGAAGATCACGATGTACGCGGATATAACGCCCGTGCGGTCACGTCTGAACCGCTTCCAGGCGAGTCGTCCCGGGGAGCGACTCTCCGAGCCCTTGGGGTTGGAAGACGAATCCGGGATCGATCCGATCTCGTCGGTCACCTCAAGCGATGCGGCCGCGGAAGGAGTGGGGAGGGTCATGGTGCTCCAGGCCCGTGGGGTCAACGGCGTCCGCAGGGCGCTCCCTACGGGCTACGCCGGACTTTTTCAACGCAATTCATGCAAGGTCAATAAAATCTCGGTCGCCTTGGTCGCCTCTTTACTTTCTTTACCTTGACTTGACCCAAGCGTAACTACGCGTGTAGCGCACTGTGGCCGTTCTGTGTCCGGATTCGGACCAACGTCGCGAAACGGGCAATGAGTTCGTTATCCGGACGCCGGAGTCTCGGAATGCGTACATCTAGTGCACTGGAATCAACAGTTCCGCATCGATGTGCGGAGATCCGTTGCGCCGAAGGTCAAGATCGTCTTCGCCGGAGGTCAAGATCCTCTGACGGCGCATCCGAATTTCCTCCTTCCGGATGGACCGCCACCCGGAAGGGTGGGGTAAATGTGCGATGCACCCCGTATGGACGGATATTGGGCCCTAAAGGCACAGCGCACCGGAGCCGGACGTCCGACCCCGACCCCGGCGCCGGCGGCACAGCGCACTCTTGAGGAGGCACTCCATGCGTGGAGCCACGCACGCCAAATGGGCCGCATGTGCGGTGGCGGTAGCCCTCGCGGCGTCCGCCTGCGGAGGCGGAGGGGGCGGAAGCAGCAGCGGCTCCGGCACGGTGAGTGCCTCCTGGGGTGACCCGCAGAACCCGCTGGAACCGTCCAACACCAATGAGGTGCAGGGCGGCAAGGTCCTCGACATGATCTTCCGCGGGCTGAAGCGGTACAACTCCAAGACCGGCGCCGCCGAGGACATGCTCGCCCAGACGATCGACACCTCGGATTCGCAGAACTTCACGATCACGATCAAGAGTGGCTGGAAGTTCAGCAACGGCGAGGCGGTCACCGCGAAGTCGTTCGTCGACGCCTGGAACTACGGCGCCAGCCTGAAGAACAACCAGAAGAACGCGTACTTCTTCGGGTACATCGAGGGCTACAACAAGGTGCATCCCGACACGGGCAGCCAGAGCGCCGACACCCTCTCCGGGCTCAAGGTGACCGGAACGAACACGTTCACCGTCAAGCTCAGCCAGAAGTTCTCGACGTTCCCGGACACCCTCGGCTACGCGGCCTTCTCGCCGCTGCCCCAGTCGTTCTTCAGCGACCACGCGGCCTGGGTGCAGAAGCCCGTCGGCAACGGCCCGTACACCATCAGCTCCTACGCCAAGGGCTCGCAGATGTCCCTGGTGAAGTGGGACGGCTACCCCGGTGACGACAAGGCGCAGAACGCCGGCGTGAACCTCAAGGTCTACACGGACAACAACACCGCCTACAACGACCTCCTGGCCGGAAACCTCGACCTGGTCGACGACGTGCCCGCGGCCCAGCTCAAGAACGCGAAGACGGACCTGAACGGCCGGTACATCAACACCCCGGCCGGCATCATCCAGACCCTCGCCTTCCCGTTCTACGACCCGAAGTGGAACACCAGCGGCGCGCTGAAGGTCCGCCAGGGCCTGTCCATGGCGATCAACCGCCAGCAGATCACCGACACCATCTTCCAGAAGACGCGGACGCCCGCGAGCGACTGGACCTCACCGGTGCTCGGTGAGAAGGGCGGCTTCCAGGAAGGCCTGTGCGGCAAGTACTGCGACTACAACCCGTCCGAGGCCAAGAAGCTGGTCCAGGAGGGCGGCGGCCTGCCCGGCGGCCAGGTCAAGATCTCGTACAACGCGGACACCGGCTCCCACAAGGAGTGGGTCGACGCCGTCTGCAACTCCATCAACAACGCGCTCGGCAACAACACGGCCTGCGTCGGCAACCCGATCGGCACCTTCGCCGACTTCCGTAACCAGATCGGACAGCACAAGATGCCCGGTCCGTTCCGGGCCGGCTGGCAGATGGACTACCCGCTGATCCAGAACTTCCTCCAGCCGCTGTACTACACGAACGCCTCCTCCAACGACGGCCAGTGGACGAACAAGCAGTTCGACAGCCTCGTCAACCAGGCGAACGCCGAGACCGACACCAGCACGGCCATCAAGACCTTCCAGCAGGCCGAAGGGGTCGTACGGGACAACATGGCGGCCATCCCGCTCTGGTACCAGAACGGCAGCGCCGGCTACTCGGACAAGGTCTCGAACGTGGCGCTCAACCAGTTCAGCGTCCCCGTCTACAACGAGATCACCGTCAACTGAGCCGCCCGGGGCGGGTCCGTCAGCACGGCCCGCCCCTCTATCTCCGGAGCACTCATGGGACGGTACGTCGTCCGGCGTCTGCTGCAGATGATCCCGGTCTTCTTCGGCGCCACCATTCTCATCTTCCTGATGGTGAACGTGATGGGTGACCCCATCGCGGGCCTGTGCGGTGAGCGGCAGTGCGACCCCGCCACGGCCGCCCAGCTGCGCGCGGATTTCGGCCTCGACAAACCCCTGTGGCAGCAGTACCTGACCTACATCGGCCACATCTTCACCGGTGACTTCGGCACCGCGTTCAACGGACAGCCGGTCACCGAGCTGATGGCCTCCGCCTTCCCGGTCACCATCCGGCTGACGATCGTCGCGATCTTCTTCGAGATCGTCATCGGCATCACGCTCGGCGTCATCACCGGTCTGCGCCGCGGCCGGCCCGTCGACACCGGCGTCCTGCTGCTCACCCTCGTGGTCATCTCCGTGCCGACCTTCGTCACCGGTCTGCTGGCCCAGCTGCTGCTCGGCGTCAAATGGGGCTGGATCAAACCGTCGGTCTCCGCGGACGCCACCTTCGGCGAGCTGATCGTGCCGGGCCTGGTGCTGGCCTCGGTGTCCCTCGCGTACGTGACCCGCCTGACCCGCACCTCCATCGCGGAGAACAAGCGCTCCGACTACGTCCGTACGGCCATCGCCAAGGGTCTGCCGCGGCGCCGGGTGACCATTCGGCACCTGCTGCGCAACTCGCTGATCCCCGTGATCACCTTCATCGGCACCGACATCGGCGCGCTGATGGGCGGCGCGATCGTCACCGAGCGGATCTTCAACATCCACGGTGTCGGCTATCAGCTCTACCAGGGGATCGTGCGCCAGAACACCCAGACCGTCGTCGGCTTCGTGACCATCCTCGTCCTCGTCTTCCTGGTCGCCAACCTGCTCGTCGACCTTCTGTACGCCGTACTCGACCCGAGGATCCGCTATGCCTGAGCAGCCGCCGTACGAGGAAGACCCACATCACGGGCCGCAGGGTCCCCCGCCGGAGGATCTCGCCATGGCACCGACAGGCTTCGGCGGCCCCATGGACCTCGGATCGAGCGAAGCGGAGACCCTGGAGAAGACACCGGGAGGACCGGAGGGCACGGGCCCGCGGGAGAAGCCGCGCTCCCTGTGGTCCGACGCCTGGCGGGACCTGCGCCGCAACCCCGTCTTCATCATCTCCGGACTCGTCATCCTCTTCCTGGTCGTCATCTCGATCTGGCCCGGACTGATCACCTCCCAGAGCCCGCTCCAGTGCGACCTCTCCAAGGCCCAGCAGGGTTCGCAGCCCGGACACCCCTTCGGCTACGACGGACAGGGCTGCGACGTCTACACGCGGACCGTGTACGGGACCCGGATCTCGATCAGCGTCGGTGTGCTCGCCACGGTCGGGGTCGCGCTCCTCGGCTCGTTCCTCGGCGGTCTGGCCGGTTTCTACGGCGGGCTGGGCGACTCGATCCTGTCCCGGGCCACGGACATCTTCTTCGCGATCCCCGTCGTGCTCGGCGGTCTGGTCCTCCTCTCGGTGGTGACCAGCAACACGATCTGGCCGGTCGTCGGGTTCATGGTGCTGCTCGGCTGGCCGCAGATCTCCCGCATCGCGCGCGGCTCGGTCATCACCACCAAAGAGAACGACTACGTCCAGGCGGCCCGCGCCCTCGGCGCCTCCAACTCGCGGCTGATGCTGCGGCACATCACGCCGAACGCGGTCGCGCCGGTGATCGTCGTCGCGACCATCGCGCTCGGTACGTACATCTCGCTGGAGGCGACGCTGTCGTACCTGGGCGTCGGCCTGAAGCCCCCGAGGGTCAGCTGGGGCATCGACATCTCCTCGGCGTCCGCGTACATCCGCCAGGCCCCGCACATGCTGCTGTGGCCGGCCGGCGCGCTCGCGATCACCGTGCTCGCGTTCATCATGCTCGGCGACGCGGTGCGCGACGCCCTCGACCCGAAGCTGAGGTGACCGCCGTGCTGCTCGAAGTGCGCGATCTGCAGGTGGAGTTCAGGACCAGGGACGGGGTCGCCAAGGCCGTCAACGGGGTCAACTACAGCGTCGACGAGGGCGAGACGCTCGCCGTCCTCGGCGAGTCCGGCTCCGGCAAGTCGGTGACCGCCCAGGCGATCATGGGCATTCTCGACATGCCGCCCGGGAAGATCACCGGTGGCGAGATCCTCTTCCAGGGCAAGGACCTGCTGAAGTTCAAGGAGGAGGAACGGCGCAAGGTGCGGGGCGCCGAGATGGCGATGATCTTCCAGGACGCGCTGTCCTCCCTGAACCCCGTGATCAGCGTCGGCGACCAGCTCGGCGAGATGTTCACCGTGCACCGCGGCATGAAACGCAAGGAAGCCCGGGCCAAGGCGATCGAGCTGATGGAGCGGGTGCGCATCCCGGGGGCCGCCGAGCGCGTGCGCGACTATCCGCACCAGTTCTCCGGCGGCATGCGCCAGCGCATCATGATCGCCATGGCGCTGGCCCTGGAGCCCGCCCTGATCATCGCCGACGAACCGACCACCGCCCTCGACGTCACCGTGCAGGCCCAGGTCATGGACCTGCTCGCCGAGCTCCAGCGCGAGCTCAACATGGGGCTCATCCTCATCACCCACGACCTCGGCGTGGTCGCGGACGTCGCCGACAAGATCGCGGTGATGTACGCGGGCCGGATCGTCGAGACGGCGCCGGTCCACGACATCTACAAGGCGCCCGCCCACCCTTACACGAGGGGGCTGCTGGACTCGATCCCCCGGCTCGACCAGAAGGGCCTGGAGCTGTACGCCATCAAGGGCCTGCCGCCCAACCTGATGCACATCCCGCCGGGCTGCGCCTTCAACCCGCGCTGCCCGATGGCCCAGGACATCTGCCGCACCGAGGTGCCGCCGCTCGCGGAGGTCGACGCGGACCGCGGGAGCGCCTGCTTCTTCTGGAGGGAGTGCCTCGATGACACAAGCAGCAAGTGAGCCGCTGCTGGAGGTCAGCGGACTGGTCAAGCACTACCCGCTCACCCAGGGAATCCTCTTCAAGAAGCAGGTCGGCGCGGTCAAGGCCGTCGACGGCGTCGACTTCCGGCTCGGCCACGGCGAGACCCTCGGCATCGTCGGCGAGTCCGGCTGCGGCAAGTCGACGGTCGCCAGGATGCTGGTCAACCTGGAGAAGCCGACCGACGGGACGATCAAGTACAAGGGCGAGGACATCACCCGGCTGTCCGGCAAGGCGCTGAAGGCCGTACGCCGCAACATCCAGATGGTCTTCCAGGACCCGTACACCTCACTCAACCCGCGCATGACGGTCGGCGACATCATCGGGGAGCCGTACGACATCCATCCCGAGGTCGCGCCCAAGGGTGACCGGCGGCGCAGGGTCCAGGACCTGCTGGACGTGGTCGGGCTCAACCCGGAGTACATCAACCGCTATCCGCACCAGTTCTCCGGCGGCCAGCGGCAGCGCATCGGCATCGCGCGGGGTCTCGCGCTGCGGCCCGAGATCATCGTCGCCGACGAGCCGGTCTCCGCGCTCGACGTCTCCGTGCAGGCGCAGGTGATCAACCTGCTGGAAAAGCTCCAGGCCGAGTTCAACCTCAGTTACGTCTTCATCGCGCACGACCTGTCGATCGTGCGGCACATCTCCGACCGGGTCGGGGTGATGTACCTCGGGCGGATCGTGGAGATCGGCAGGGACATCGAGATCTACGACCATCCGACGCACCCCTACACCCAGGCGCTGCTGTCCGCCGTGCCCGTGCCGGACCCGGAGGCCCGGGAGCACCGGGAGCGGATCATCCTCACCGGGGACGTGCCCTCGCCCGCGCACATCCCGTCCGGCTGCCGGTTCCGCACCCGCTGCTGGAAGGCGCAGGAGCGCTGCACCCTGGAGGTGCCGCTGCTCGCGGTGCCGGCCGAGTTCCGGCTCGCCGCCGGTCCGGCCGCCCATGACTCGGCCTGTCACTTCGCGGAGGAGAAACAGGTCGTACCGCCGGAAGAGCCCTCGGGCGGGGCGGCATAACATCACAAATGTGAGCGAACTTCGTTAACACGCAGGCAACTTGGTGGAAGCGGTACCGATATACGGACGCGACAAGGTGAACACCGTACGGCCGTGCGGGTGCCGTAAACGAGCCGGGGTGCGCCATGTCACCCCGGCTCGTTGCTGCCCCCGGTGGGTCAGCTCATTCCGAGGGAGCGCTTCAGGAAGTCGACCTGGAGGAGCAGGAGGTTCTCGGCGACCTGTTCCTGGGGGGTCATGTGGGTGACCCCCGACAGCGGCAGCACCTCGTGCGGGCGGCCGGCGGCCAGCAGTGCCGAGGACAGCCGCAGGGCGTGCGCCACCACCACGTTGTCGTCCGCGAGGCCGTGCACGATCATCAGCGGCCGGTGCGGTTCGGCGGGCGCGGAGAGCCCCTCGTCGGTGACCAGTGAGCTCTTCGCGTACGTCGCCGGGCTCGCCGCCGGGTCGCCGAGGTACCGCTCCGTGTAGTGGGTGTCGTACAGCCGCCAGTCCGTGACGGGCGCGCCCGCGATGCCCGCGTGGAAGACGTCGGGGCGGCGCAGCACGGCGAGTCCCGCGAGCCAGCCGCCGTAGGACCAGCCCCGGATCGCGACCCTGGACAGATCGAGCGGGAACCGCTCGGCGAGACCGTGCAGCGCCTCCACCTGGTCGTCGAGGGAGAGCGTGAGGTCGTCGCGGATCGCCTTCTCCCAGGCGGGGGAGCGCCCCGGGGTGCCGCGGCCGTCGGCGACGACGACGGCGAAGCCCTGGTCGGCGAACCACTGCGAGGTGAGGTGGGCGTTGTGCGCGGCCAGTACCCGGGGGCCGTGCGGACCGGCGTAGGGGTCCAGCAGGACAGGTAGGGGATTGTCGCCGTCGTAGTCAGTGGGCATAAGCACGGCGCATGGGATTTTCTGTGCGCCCCCCTGGGTGAGCGTCACGCGCGGGGACAGACCGGGATGTTCGGCGTACGAGGAGACGGTCGCCGTCCGCTTCCCCTCGCGCAGCACCTGCACCTGGGCTCCCGGCTGGTCGAGCACCGACGACACGAGCACGGTCACGCCCCCAGCGCGCACCGCCGAGTGCACGCCCGGCTCCTGCGAGACGCGCTCCAGGCCGAGTTCGTTCACCCGGTACACGTGCACTTCGCCCGTTTCCGGTGAGTTCGCGGCCTCACCCGCGGAGGCCGCGATCAGCACGTCGTCAGACGAGACGTCGAGCACCGCCCGGACGTGCAACTGGGCACCGGTCAAAGGGCGTTCACCGAACGCCAGGACCCGCGCGCCGCCCTCGTCGGCGATCCGCACGAGCTGTCCGCCGGGGCTCCAGCACGGCACTCCGGGGAAAAGATCAAGCCAAGTTGGATCTTCATCGGCGTGCACCATCCGGGTCCTCCCGGTGTCCGGGTCCACAGCCAGGAACAGTTGGCTGCGCTGGTCCCGCGCCTGCACCAGAAGCAGCGGCGCACCCGCCGCTGACCAGTGCGCATGCGCCAGATACGGGTATCGCGCCCGGTCCCAGGAGACCTCCGTACGCACCCCGTCGAGCCCGAACACGAAGAGCCGGACGTCCGCGTTGGCGCTGCCCGCCACCGGGTAGGCGACCCGCTGCGGATCGGCTTCCGGATGTGCCGGATCGGAGATCCACCAGCGCTGTACGGGCGTGTCGTCGACCCGCGCGACGAGCAGCCGGTCCCCTTCGGGCGACCACCAGAAGCCGCGCGAACGCCCCATCTCCTCGGCCGCGATGAACTCGGCCAGTCCATAGGAAACCGAACCGGGAGCGGCGACCTGCTCGGGCTCCACGAGCGCCCGGTCGCCCTCGCCCTCGGCCCCGACGACCCGCAGCGCGCCTCCGGAGACGTACGCCACGAGCGTGCCGTCGGGGGAGGGGCGCGGGTCGATCACCGGTCCGGGCACCGGGAGTTCACGCGCCGTGCCGGCCCGCAGCTCCGACGTGAACAGCCGCCCTGACAAGGTGAAACAGGCCAACTCGGCGGCTGTGTCAGTGGCATATCCGACGATCCCCGCGCCGCCCTCGCGGCTGCGCTCGCGGCGCGCCCGCTCCTCCGGGGAGAGACGCTCGGTGGCGCCGCCGAGCAGGGCCGCCGGGTCGGCCGCGACCCGCTCCCGGCCCTCCGGCACATCGAGAACCCACAGTTGATTCGCCCGGTCCGTACCGGACGAGGACCGCAGGAACACCACGCGGGAACCGTCGGGGGACACGGTGAACGCGCGCGGCGCGCCGGAGGTGAACCGCTGGGTGCGGGCGTACCGGCGCGGGAAGGAGAGAGGCTCGTTCGTCATGCCTCGACCATATTGGCCATGCGCCCCCTTGTGCGGCCGTGCGCCGATCGATGCGCGCGTACGGATAGTTATGATCACTAGCGCTGTGTGGGTAGGAACCTGCTGGCTGCTGTATGGATTTACCGACCCCCCATGTCCGACCCCGTACCGGACCCCAAGTCCCTGGGAACTTTGGAGGTGAGCCGCCGTGGCACTCTCGATTTCGGCGGTGGTGCTGCTGGCGATCATCGTCTTTCTTCTGATCAAGAAGTCAGGACTGAAAGGCGGGCACGCGGTCGTCTGCATGCTGCTCGGCTTCTATCTCGCCTCCTCGACCGTCGCGCCCACGATCAGCGACCTGACCACGAACATCGCGGGGATGATCGGCAGCATCAAGTTCTGATCCGCTTCTGATCCGCGCCGGGCCCCGCGGCGGGGAGAGTGCCCGGGGCCGCACCCCGACCCCCGCTCCAGACCTGCGACGGCTGAGACCGCGCCTGCCGGGCTCCGGAACCCGGCGGCTGGCGCTGCCGGGCGAGCGGGTCTCCGGCGGCCTGACAGGCGACCCGCGGGCGACAGACAGGGGACCGGTGCCTCGTAGGGTGGGTTCCATGACGGAACTGCCCGACCGGCGTCTGCTCCTGGTGCATGCGCATCCGGACGACGAGTCGATCAACAACGGCGCGACCATGGCCCGCTACGCGGCCGAGGGCGCCCATGTGACGCTGGTGACCTGCACCCTCGGCGAGGAGGGCGAGGTCATCCCGCCCGAACTCGCCCATCTCGCCCCCGATCGCGAGGGCGGACTCGGCCCGTACCGGACCGGTGAGCTGAGCGCCGCCATGAAGGAACTGGGCGTCGCCGACCACCGCTTCCTGGGCGGCCCAGGGCGGTTCCGCGACTCCGGGATGATGGGCGCCGAGCAGAACCACCGCGCGGGTGCCTTCTGGTCCGCGGACGTCGACGACGCCGCCGACTGCCTCGTAGAGGTGATCCGCGAGGTACGCCCTCAGGTGCTCGTCACCTATGACCCTGACGGGGGTTATGGGCACCCCGACCACATCCAGGCCCACCGCGTGGCCACCCGTGCCGCTGAACTGGCCGCGGAACCCGCCCACCGCCCCGACCTCGGCGACGCGTGGCGGATCGACA
The DNA here is from genome assembly GCF_055567635.1 of Streptomyces sp. NPDC026500. Lineage (NCBI taxonomy): Bacteria > Bacillati > Actinomycetota > Actinomycetes > Kitasatosporales > Streptomycetaceae > Streptomyces > Streptomyces sp. NPDC026500. Next base: position 274,849 of record NZ_JBVHQB010000002.1, read on the forward strand.
AGACCTATTGGAACCGGGTGCCGCGCCCGGTCGCCGAGGAGGCGTTCGCCCGCCTGCGCGAGGTCCTCCCGGAGCTGCCGTTCGACCGAATGGCCGCCGTCGACGACGTACCCGGCGTGGTCGACGAGGTGGCGATCACCACCGAGATCGAAGGAACCGCGTACGCCGCCGCCAAGGCCGCCGCGATGCGGGCGCACGCCACCCAGATCACCGTGGACGGGCCCTGGTTCGTCCTCTCGAACGAGCTGGCGCAGCCGCTCTTCACCACCGAGTACTACGAGCTGGTGGACGCCGGGCGACCCGCGACGCGCGAGACGGACCTCTTCGAGGGCATCGAGGGCACCGGGACGATCGAAGGCACCGACCGGTGAGGGGCGCGGGGATGGCGAGGACGAGCACGACTTGGCGAGGGGCGGATCTGTGATGGGTACGAACGGACAGCGCGGCGGCCGAAGCATGCTCGCCCAGCCGCTGACACGGCCCTCGGGCGGGCGGATCGCCGCCTATCTGGGACTCTTCCTGCTCGGTGCCGTGGTCGGCGTCGCCGGGGCGCTGGTGCAGCCGGGCTGGTTCCCGCTGGGGCTGCTGCTCGCGCTGGCGGGCGCCGCCGGACTCTTCCTGGGCGGCGCCCGGGCGACCGAGTCACGCGCCGGGGCCGTCGCCCCCGCGGCAGGCTGGATGGTCGCCGTCGTCCTGCTCACCGCCAGCCGGCCGGAAGGGGACTTCCTCTTCGGCGCGGGAGTCGTCTCGTATCTCTTCCTCCTCGGAGGCATGGCCGTGGCTGTGATGTGCGCCACCCTCGGTCAGGGGCGGCAACCAGGCCCTTCCGATGCCCGACTTGGCAAGTGACGTACTACTTCGCCGTATCGGTCCCGTGCGGGTCCCGTGCGAGATTCCTGCATGGGCGAGGTTTGTGGGCCGTGCATGGCCAGTATGGTGGTGCGCGCCGCCGAGCTGCCCGAGATGAGGTCGAGTAAACGGGCGGCGGAGCCAACCGGGAGAACCTGCCTTGAGTCGTGAAACTGACAGTTCGTCCTCCGGGCCCAACGGGCGCGGTGGAGCCGCGTACCCGTCGGGGACGCCGCCGTACGGCACCCCCATGGCTTCCGAAAGCGGTGCCGACGCGGGCCGTTCGGCCGCCGGAAAGCCGCCGGAGGAGCGCAAGACCGAGACCACTCTGACGACACGGATCCGGATCAACATCCCCGGGTCGCGGCCCATCCCGCCCGTGGTCGTCCGCACACCCGTGGCCGACGCCGACCTGCCCCCCGAGGGCGGCGACGGCGCGCGCACCGGGACACACCAGGCGCCGCAGGGCATGAGTTCGCCCGCCGGCGCCTCCGTCACGACGGCCGCCTCCCCGGCCCCGTCCGCACCGGCGCCCGCGCCCGCGCCAGGGGACCAGCCCGGGCCGGCCGAGGGGAAGACGAGCGACTGGTTCGCGCCCCGCAAGGCCGGCGCACCCCCCAAGGGCGCGCCGGGCGGCGGCTCGACCAATGGGGCGGGCCTGCCGGGCGGTTCGGCTCCCGCCGGCGCGGCGGGTTCCACGGGTACCCCGGGCGCGGGACGGCCGATGCCGTCCACCGGTGCCGGTCCGCTGGGCATCACCGGCGGCGTCCGGCCCGGAGGCACGAACGGTGCCGGGCTCCCCGGCGCCACCGGCGCCGGACCCGTGGCCCCCGGCCACGGCGGCGGCACGGGTTCCTTCGACGTCTCCGGGGCGCTGCGCGACACGGGCTCCTTCCCGGCCATCGGTTCGGCCGGCGGGTCCGGCGAACCGCGCCGCGACGACCTCCCGTACTTCTCCGAGGGCGGTCGGGGCGGCCGCGGCGGACCTGCCGGTCCGACCGGCGGTCCCACCACCGGTGACGGCCCGCTGCTGCCTCCGGCCGGTGCGGGCGCGGCCCCCGGCAGCCTGGCCGCGTCGCCCGGCTCCGCCCCCGGCAACCGGAACACCGGCACGGGATACCCCGGCACCGGCAACGGCTCGCGCGCCGGCCTGAGCGGCGGTCTCAGCGACGACACCGCGATCCTCACCCCGCAGAAGCCGGCGCCCGACCCGGGACCCGGCGCCTACGGCGCCCCCGCGGACAACGTCTCCGGGCACACCCTGACCAGCGGCATCCCCGTCGTGTCGCCCAGCCAGAACTTCGCGTACGAGGCGGGGGCGCGCAACGACGGGCCTCGGTCGCACACTCCGCCCAGGCTTCCCGAGCCGGTCCAGCAACCGTCCGCCTCGTCGAAGCCGGGGAAGAAGAAAAAGGGCCGCAACAAGCCGGCGCTCCTCGGTGTCCTCGTCGTGGTCCTCGTCGGCGGCGCCTACGGCGCGGGCCTGCTCATGAACCACTCGGACGTGCCCAAGGGCACCACCGTGCTCGGCGTCGACATCGGCGGCGGCACCCGCGACGACGCCGTCAAGAAGCTCGACGACGCCTTCGACACGCGGACGAACAAGCCTCTCGTGCTGTCCGTCGACGGCGACACCGTCCAGCTCAGGCCCGACCAGGCCGGACTCCAGCTGGACAGCCAGGCCACCGTCCGCGCCGCCGCCGGCAGCGACTACAACCCGATCTCGGTGATCGGCTCGCTGTTCGGCCAGGAGCGTGTGGTCGAGCCCGTGATGCCGGTCGACAGGGAGAAGCTGCAGGCCGCCCTGGAGCGCGCCGCGAGCGGCGCCGGTTCGGCGAGCGAAGGCACGATCAAGTTCCAGCCGGGCAAGGCCGTCGCCGTCTACGGCAAGGCGGGCAAGGGCATCGACGTCGGCCCCTCGCTGCAGGCCGTCGAGGACGCGTACCGCGCCCAGGTGGAGACCAACGCGACCACTCCGGTGAAGGTCGCCACCACGACCCGCGAGCCGACGGTCAGCAAGGCCGAGGTGGACCGGAAGATGTCGACGTTCGCGACGGTCGCCATGTCGGCGAACATCACCATCCGTACGGACGCCACCCACTTCATCCCCTTCAGCCCGCAAAAGTCGATCTGGAAGTTCCTGAGCGTCCAGCCGGTCCAGGGCAAGCTCGTCGAGCACTACGACCTCAACGTGCTCCAGGGGCTGTACGGCCATGCCTTCGACGGCGTGACGATCACCAAGGGCGACGGCAGCAAGAAGGCCGTGAGCCCGCAGGACGTGGCCTCCGCCATAGGAAGGGCGCTCGTCGGGAAGACGGCGGCCGCACGCGACGTGACCATCCCCACCAACCCCAACTAGCGGGCGCACCACGCGCACAGAGGGCACCCGGCCGAGGTTTCTCACCGGCCGGGTGCCCTCTTGCCGTATCGCACGCTCCCCCTGGGGCACGGACACGATCCGCCGCGGGGCACCGGCGCGGACGGCCGACATGACATCTGTCATCCGCGACCGAGGACACACCGCACTGCCGCGGCCTCCCCCTTCTCCTCCACGATGGACGACATGACAACGACTGCGGCGACCACCACCACATCGGTGGTCCGGTTCGAATCGGTGACCAAGAGCTACGGGAACGTCCGGGCCGTGGACGGGCTGACGCTCGAACTGCACCCGGGCGAGACCGTCGCCCTGCTCGGCCCCAACGGCGCGGGCAAGTCGACCACACTGGACCTGCTGCTCGGCCTCAAGAACGCCGACAGCGGGAGCGTCCGGGTGTTCGGCACCGGCCCGCGCGAGGCGATCGTCGCCGGCCGGGTGGGCGCCATGCTCCAGAGCGGCGGCCTGATGGACGAGGTCACCGTCGGCGAACTGGTCAGGCTCGCCTGCGATCTGCACCCGAGGCCGTACCGCGCGACCGACGTCCTCGCCCGCGCCGGCATCACCCAGATCGCCGACCGCAAGGTCAACAAGCTCTCCGGCGGCCAGGCACAGCGCGTCCGCTTCGCCCTCGCCACGGCGGGCGACAGCGACCTGATCGTCCTCGACGAGCCCACCACCGGCATGGACGTCTCCGCCCGGCAGGCCTTCTGGGCCACCATGCGCGAACAGGCCGACCAGGGCCGTACGGTCCTGTTCGCCACGCACTACCTGGAGGAGGCCGACGCCATAGCGGACCGCGTGCTCGTCCTGCACCGGGGACGACTGCTGGCCGACGGCACCGCCGCCGAGATCAAGGCCAAGGCCGGTGCCCGCCGCGTCGCCTTCGACCTGGAGGGCACGATCGACGAGGCCCCGCTGCGCGCGCTGCCCTTCCTCACCTCGATCGACGTGTCCGGACAGACCGTCCGCATCCAGTCCTCCGACGCGGACGCCACCGTCCACGCGCTGTACGGGCTCGGCGTCTACCCCCGCAACCTCGAAGTCGCCGGACTCGGCCTCGAACAGGCCTTTGTCGCCATCACCGCCGCCGAAGAGGCCACCCGTACCGCGGCCGAACAGGCCGACCGCACCTCCGCCGAGGACGCCGACCGCACCGCCGCCGAGGAGGCCACGTCCAAGTGAACAGTCTCATCAAGCTGGAGATCACCCGCGCCCTGCGCAACCGGAAGTTCCTGTTCTTCTCGGTGGTCTACCCCTCGGCCCTGTTCCTGCTGATCGCGGGCAGCGCCGACAGCACCACCGAGGTGCACGGCACCGGCCTCACCCTGCCGACCTTCTTCATGGTCTCCATGGCCTCCTTCGGCGCCCTGACCGCCGTCCTCATGGGCAACAGCGAGCGCATCGCCAAGGAGCGGGAGAGCGGCTGGGTACGGCAGTTGAGGCTCACCACGCTGCCGGGCCGCGGTTACGTGTTCGCCAAGACGGCCAGCGCCGCCGTGATCAGCCTGCCGTCGATCGTGATCGTCTTCGTGGTCGCCGCGGTGGTGAAGGACGTACGCCTGGACGCCTGGCAGTGGCTCGCGCTCACCGGCGTGATCTGGGCCGGCAGTCTGGTCTTCGCCGCGCTCGGCGTCGCGATCGGGTATCTCGCCAGCGGGGACGCGGTCCGTCCGATCACGATGATCGTCTACTTCGGTCTGTCGATGCTCGGCGGTCTGTGGATGCCGACGACGACCTTCCCCGACTGGCTGCAGAACATAGCGAAGTGGCTGCCCACGCACGCGTACGCTGCCCTGGGGCAGGCCATCGAACTGGGGAACGCCCCGCACGCGAAGGACATCGCCATCCTCGTCGTCTCCTTCGCCCTCTTCGCGGGCGGCGCGGCCTGGCTGTACCGGAAGGACACGCTGAAGGCGTGAGTGCCATGACGGAAGACCCGATGCCCGCCGGGGCCCGTACGGACCCGCTGATGCGGATGGGAGAGTCCCCGCGCAACATCCGCGAGGCCCTGCGCAAGTCGGTGTGGATCGTCATCTGGCTGGTGTTCCTCAGCTCACCGGTCCACGACCTCGCCGCCGGCCACCACACACCCGCGGCCACCGCGGCCGGCTGGGTGGGCCTCGCGGCCTTCGTCGCGGTCTATCTGACGCTGGTCTTCCGGCACATGGGCAGGGCCTTCACGGGCACCCTGGCCGTCACCCTCATGGTCCTCGCCCTCGGCGCGCTGGCCGTCGTCCTGTGCCTGACGCTCGGTGCGCCCTGGCTCGGCCTGTTCGTGTACGTCTCGGTCGCCTGCGGGACGACGTTCCCGCTGCGCGTCTCGTACTGGACCATCCCGCTGACCGCCGTCGTGATGCTGCTCGTCGGCCTGCACGGCGGCGAACGGGACGCGCGCAACCTCGTCCTGCTCGTCGTCCTCATCGGCTTCGCGATGACCGGCGTACGGCAGCTCGTCCGCACGACGGTGGAGCTGCGCAAGGCACGGGCGACCGTCGCCCAGCTCGCCGCGAACGAGGAGCGCCTGAGGCTCGCCAGGGACCTGCACGACCTGCTCGGCCACTCGCTCTCGCTGATCACGCTGAAGAGCGAACTGGCCGGCCGGATGCTCCCCGACCACCCCGACAAGGCGGCCCAGCAGGTCGCCGACATCGAACAGGTCAGCCGCCAGGCCCTGGTCGACGTGCGCGAGGCGGTCACCGGCTACCGGCGCCCCCGGCTGGCCGGTGAACTCGCGGGCGCCCAGGTCGCGTTGACCGCGGCGGACGTCGTCGCCGACCTGCCCGGGGAACCCGACCTCGACGGCGTTCCCGAGGAGAGCGAGTCCGCGCTGGCCTGGGCGCTGCGCGAGGCGGTCACCAATGTCGTACGGCACAGCGGCGCCCGGCGCTGCGTGGTGGAACTCGTCCGGCGCCAGACCCTGGACGGCCCCGTGCTCGAACTCTCGGTGGAGGACGACGGCTCGGGCGGCTCCTCCGGCGCCGTCCCCGGCAACGGTCTGACGGGCCTGACCGAACGCCTGGAGAAGGCGGGCGGATCGCTGGAGGCGGGCCGCGTCCGGCACGGATTCCGACTGGTCGCACGGGCGCCCCTGGCGGACGACCGGGCCTCTGCGGGCGGGGCGGACGACCCCGTAGGATCCGGTGCATGAGCCGCACGATCAAGGTCCTGCTCGCCGAGGACCAGTCGATGGTCCGCGAGGCGCTGGCCGCCCTGCTGGGACTTGAGCCGGACATCGAGGTCGTGGCCCAAGTGGCCCGCGGCGACGAGGTGCTGGCGGTGGTCCGCACCCATGACGTGGACGTGGCGCTCCTCGACATCGAGATGCCGGGCATGACGGGCATAGAGGCCGCGGCCGGACTCCACAAGGAGTTCCCCGCCCTCAAGCTGATCGTCCTCACGACCTTCGGCCGCCCCGGATACCTCCGCAGCGCCATGGAGTCCGGCGCCGACGCCTTCCTGGTCAAGGACGCCCCCGCCGCCCAACTCGCCGCCGCCGTACGCAAGGTGCTGGCCGGCGAGCGCGTCATCGACCCCACCCTCGCGGCCGCCGCCCTGGCCGGGGGCGCCAACCCCCTCACCGACCGCGAACGCGAGATCCTCCGCGCCGCCGCCGACGGCTCCACCAACGCCGAACTGGCCACCGCCCTCCACCTGTCCCAGGGCACGGTCCGCAACTACCTCTCGACGGCGATCCAGAAACTCGCGGTCCGCAACCGCGCGGAGGCGGTACGGATCGCCCGGGAGAAGGGGTGGCTGTGAGCGGGGCGGATGTCCGGTGCCCTCAGTTGAGCATCGACCGTGCCGCGTGGGCCTGTTGGTGTACTCGGGCTGCCGCCGGTTCGTCCACCGCTGCCACCATGTCCGCGTACGCGTCGAGTTCGGCGGCTCCGGCCAGGAATTCTCCGCGCTGGACGAGGAGTTGGGCTCGCTCGTAGCGAAGCCGCGCCGGGTGCGAGGGCAGCAGCAGGGAGAGTTCCACGGACCACAGGGCCACGTCGGAGCGTTCGGGGCGGGCGGCGGCCCAGGCCCGGATGTTGTTCAGGATGCGCACGACGACGTCGAGCGGGTCGGCGGGGGCGAGCATCGACGGGTCGAGCGGCGCGCCGGTCGCTCCCGCGACGAGGAGTTCCGCGTCGGAGCCGGTCAGAACGCGCCCGCCGTCGAAGGGATCGGCCAGCACCTGCTGCTCGGGCGGTCCGAAACCCACCACGAAGTGACCGGGCAGCGCGACCCCGTAGACCGGGGCGCCGGCCCGTCGGGCGACCTCCATCCACACCACCGACAGCAGGATCGGCAGCCCGCGCCGCCGGCGCAGCACCGCGTGCAGCAAGGAGGACTCCAGCCGCTGGTAGTCACCCGGTGAGCCCCGGTAGCCGAAGCGCCCGCCGAGGAGTTCGGCGAGGGCGGTCGCCCAGGAGCGGGGGCCGCCCGGACGGAAGGGCAGGCGACCCGCCAGCTCGTCCAGCTCGATCTGCGCCGCGTCCATCCCGGCCTCGTCCAGCGTCCCGTCCGCCGCGGCGCCCACCAGCAGGCACAGTGCCGCCAGATCGGGCCGCTCGGCCCGCGCCTCGTCGGCGAACCGCCGCCGTACCTCGTCGGCTCGTTCCGGCTGCGGGGGCTGGGGGGAACGCATGGCTGGCTCGTGCCCCTTCACGTCGATCGATACGGCTCGACACCCGGCTCGGCATCCCGCTCGACCCCACCGGAACCGCTGTCCGGCGCGCCGCCGGTCACTGTGCCGACATTCGTGTCGGAGCCTGCCGTACCAGTGTCCGCCAGGGCGTCCGTACCGGCGTCCGGCGTCCACCGGTAGTGGTGGTACGCGTGGTGCGGGCCGAAGCCCATCCCGGCGTACAGCTCCCGTGCCCCGGTGTTGTCCGCCTCCACCTGCAGCCAGGCGGCCGAGGCGCCCTCCGCCAGGGCCCGGCCGGCCAGGGCGGTCATGACGGCGGTGGCGAGGCCCCGGCGGCGGTGGGCCGGATCGACCTCGACCGCGGCGAAACCGGCCCAGCGGCCGTCCACCACGCACCGCCCGATCGCGGCCGGAGCCGCACCCCCGGCCCCGGGCACCGTCGCGAACCACACCGAGGGGCCGCCGCCCAGCACCTTCAGGGCCACGTCGCTGACGCCCTTGCGCTGGTAGCGGCCGAGCCACGCCTCGTCGGCCGTGCGGGAGAGCGTCACCTGGGGAGTCTCGGGAGCCTCGGGTGCGTCCCGGTCCGCGACCGGCGCGAGCGAGCCGATCCACAGCTCGGCGGTCACTTCACGTGTCCAGCCACGCGCCTCCAGCTCCGCGCAGAGCAGCTCCTGCGTGCCCTCGGCGCCGGTGGCGGTCTGGACGTAGGCGGGCAGGTCACGGGCGGCGTACCAGTCCCGTACGTACGTCAGCGCCCGGTCGAGCGGCACGCCCGGGTCGCCCAGCGGCAGCACGGAGTTGGCGCGCCGGGTGAACCCGCCCGCCGCCCGCAGCTCCCAGCCGCCGAGCCGCTCGCTCTCCACCGGCGGCCACGCCCGCGCGGCGACGCGCGCCAGCTCCTCGTAGGACGCGGCGGGTCCGCGCCGCCGTGCCGGGGCGGGCGGTACGACCTTGCCCGCGACCAGCGAGGATTCCGCGATCCGGACACGCTCGCCGGTCCGTCGTGTGATCAGCAGCACACCGTCGTCCCATGATGTGAGAACGCCGACCGTATCGGTGAACTTCTCCACCGTGTCTCCGTCGTCGATCATGCGTCGCACCGAGACGCGTTTTCCCACGTCAGCAGCGGTGATGCGGACCTCCAGGCGGCCGGAAGCAGAGATTTCCACAGGTCAGTTCACCCCTCCTGTTCGGATCGTGCCCAAGAACGGAGATACTAGGGGCGGGCATCGACGACGCCGCGCTCCCGCGCGCCAGGCGGCGGAGCCTACGGAGGCCCGCCAGCGCCCTATCGAGGAGGAACGACAGCGTGACCTACGTCATCGCGCAGCCTTGTGTCGACGTCAAGGACAAGGCGTGCATCGAGGAGTGCCCGGTCGACTGCATCTACGAGGGCTCCCGGTCCTTGTACATCCACCCGGACGAATGCGTCGACTGCGGAGCCTGTGAGCCGGTGTGCCCGGTCGAGGCGATCTTCTACGAGGACGACACTCCGGAAGAGTGGAAGGACTACTACAAGGCGAACGTCGAGTTCTTCGATGAGCTCGGCTCGCCCGGCGGCGCCAGCAAGCTCGGTCTGATCGAGCGCGACCACCCCTTCATCGCAGCGCTGCCGCCGCAGAACCAGTAAGCGGCCCGCATACGCGCCGCCTCGGTCCCGTACAGCTGATCGCTCCGATCGCCGTACGGGACCGAGGCATTTGCCGTATCAGCCCCGCAGCAGTCCGTGCAGCAGCCCGTATCCGCCGGTACGGGTCGTACGTACGAGAAAGTGAGCCCGATCCCGTGTCCGCAGTCTCCGACCGGCTTCCCACCTTCCCCTGGGACAAGCTGGAGCCCTACAAGGCGACCGCCGCCGCCCACCCGGGTGGCATCGTCGACCTGTCCGTCGGCACCCCGGTCGACCCGGTGCCCGAGCTGATCCAGAAAGCTCTGGTCGCGGCCGCGGACTCGCCCGGCTATCCCACGGTGTGGGGCACGCCCGAGCTGCGGGACGCGCTCACGGGCTGGGTGGAGCGACGGCTCGGCGCGCGGGACATCACCCACCGCCATGTCCTGCCGATCGTCGGCTCCAAGGAACTCGTCGCCTGGCTGCCGACCCAGCTCGGCCTCGGCCCCGGCGACAAGGTCGCCCACCCGCGCCTCGCCTACCCGACGTACGAGGTCGGCGCGCGGCTCGCGCGGGCGGACTACGTGGTCTACGACGACCCGACGGACCTGGACCCGACGGACCTGAAGCTGCTGTGGCTGAACTCCCCGTCGAACCCGACCGGCGAGGTCCTGTCCGCCGCGGAACTCACCCGGATCGTCGCCTGGGCCCGCGAGCACGGCATCCTCGTCTTCTCCGACGAGTGCTACATCGAGCTGGGCTGGGAGGCCGACCCGGTCTCGGTGCTGCACCCCGACGTGTGCGGCGGCTCCTACGAGGGGATCGTCTCGGTCCACTCGCTCTCCAAGCGCTCGAACCTGGCCGGGTACCGCGCCGCGTTCCTCGCGGGCGACCCCGCCGTCCTCGGCGAACTGCTCGCGATCCGCAAGCACGGCGGCATGATGACCTCCGCGCCCACCCAGGCCGCCGTGGTCGCCGCCCTCTCGGACGACACCCACGTCCGCGAACAGCGCGACCGCTATGCCGCCCGCCGCACCGCCCTGCGCGACGCCCTCCTGAACCACGGCTTCCGTATCGAGCACAGCGAGGCGAGCCTCTACCTCTGGGCCACCCGGGACGAGTCCTGCTGGGCCACGGTGGCCCACCTGGCCGATCTGGGCATCCTGGTGGCCCCCGGCGACTTCTACGGCGAGGCGGGCGAGAACTTCGTCCGCGTGGCCCTCACCGCCTCGGACGAGCGCGTGGCGGCGGCGGTGGAACGCCTGCGGTAGCCCGGCAGGCGGCCGGGCACAGCGAGACGGGGGTCCGGGGAAGCGAGTTCCCCGGACCCCCGTCGCCGTACACCCCTGCCGGGCTAGCCCAGCGGCAGGCCCTTCAGCGGCAGCTGTCCCGTCGGCAGGCCGCCCCGGGTCACGGCGTCCGTCGGCAGGCCACCGCCCGCCGCGGTCTTCGCGGTGTCGCCGAGGAGGCCGCCGGCCTGTCCGGCCGCGTCCCCGGCCACCTTCTGCGCGGCGGGAGTGGCCTTCTTGGCGACCTTTCCGCCGGTCCTGCCCGCGGCCGGCACGGACTTCTTGACCGCCTCGCCGCCGGACTTGCCGGCGATCCCGGTGACGTTCTGCGCCGCTCCGTCGACGGTGTTGCCGACGTTCGCCCCGTCCAGGGCGGTCAGCCCGCCGAGGTTGGGGGCGGCCGGCAGGTCGGCCGCCGCGCAGGCGGAGCCGGCCGCGCCGACCACGGGCGCCGCTCCGGCCGCGACGAGCAGCACGACACGGGCGATCCGGCGGGTCAGGGGGAGGGACATGGTGCTCCTTAGACGGAAGAGAACGGGGAAGTGTCCTGCCGCCCGGCACTCGACCGGCTGGCTGCCGACCGACCGCGTCACCGGATGCTGATGGTCTGAGGTGATCGTTCCGGGCTCGGACGCAGTGACTACCGCTCGAAGTCCGCGAAGGTTGCGGTGGCCCGCCGCAAAGAGTTGGCAATGCGTCGCATTATCGGTTGTGGATAAAAACGGGCAAACGATACCCGGCCGGAAAGCCCGCGAAATCCCCGCGGCCCTTTGTTCTCAAGGGATTTCCCCGGACGACGGAGTGAGTACCCGAAAGCGCGCGCACATCGGCGGCCCGCCGCGGCCGCGTCCTCCCAACGGGTGAGGGCCCGTACTACTGCCCGGTCACGATCCGGACCTCGGCCGTCTTCGCCGCCCGACCGCCCTTGTCGTCGGCCGTGTGCCACGAGCCCTCCGAGGTTCCCGCGGTCCACTCGCGCCCCGCGTACGACACCCGCTCGATGTGCAGGGCCGAGGAGTTGGCCACCGCCCAGTGCGCCAGCTCCCAGCCGCGCCGGAGCACGCCGGTCCCGGCGGTGGACTCCTCGCGCACGGGGACCGTCACGGTCCGGTCGGCGGACTCCGGAGAGGCAGGGGTGGCCGGGGCGGACGGTGTCGGCGACGCCGAGGAACCCTCGGCGCCCACGGTGGCACCCGCCTCCTGGAGCACATCGCGCCCGAAGTCCCGCGCGAGCGCGGCCCGCACCGGCGCCGGGCCGCCCGCCGGAGTCGCGGCCGGGCGCCCCTGGCAGGTCAGCGTGGCTGCCGCGCGGCCGGTCAGGGCGGCGGCGAGCAGCGTGGCGTCCGGCTCGTGCTTCGCGTACGCCTGCGGAAAGCCGCTGTGCTGCACCCGCTGCGCGGCGACGGTGAGCGGCAGCCGCGAGTAGCCGGGCACCTTGGCCAGATGCTCGTAGAAGACGCCCGCCGCGTACGTCGGGTCCATGATCTGCTTCCGTGTGCCCCAGCCCTGCGACGGCCGCTGCTGGAACAGACCGAGGGAGTCCCGGTCGCCGTGCTGGATGTTGCGCAGCCCCGACTCCTGGAGCGCCGTCGCGAGGGCGATGGCCACCGCGCGCTCGGGCATTCCGCGGGAGGTGCCGATCGCCGAGATCGTCGCCGCGTTCACCGCCTGCTCGGGTGCGAACTCGTACGACGCGCCGTCGCCGTTGCCGGAGACGACCTTGCACCGCGGCGCGCCCACGCCGCCCGTGAGGTACTGCACGCCGAGATAGCCCGCGATCGCGAACAGGACCACGAGGGCCCCTCCGAAGCGAAGGAGGCGACGACGGCGCCGGACAGGAGTGGGGGACGGCTCAGACACGCGTACAAGGTAACGGAGACCGCTGTCGGCGATCTGTGGGGCTGTGGACAACCGCAGCGCGGCCGGTGGATACGACCGCATCCGGCTGTTTTCGGGCCCCTCGGCCGGGCGCGCTAGGGTCGACGCCATGGCCGACATCCCGCTTGACCTCACCCTGGACGCAGCCGAGCTCACCGCGCAGCTCGTCGACTTCCCCTCGGAGAGCGGCAACGAGAAGCCGCTCGCGGACGCCGTCGAGGCCGCCCTGCGCGCCATGCCGCATCTGACGGTCGACCGGCACGGCAACAACGTCGTGGCCCGCACGAACCTGGGCCGCGCCGAGCGGGTCGTCCTGGCCGGTCACATCGACACCGTGCCGATCGCCGGCAACGTGCCCTCCCGCCTCGACGAGAACGGCGTGCTGTGGGGCTGCGGCACCTGCGACATGAAGTCGGGCGTCGCGGTCCAGCTCCGTATCGCGGCCACCGTCCCCGAACCCAACCGGGACCTCACCTTCGTCTTCTACGACAACGAAGAGGTCGCGGCCCATCTGAACGGGCTGAAGCACGTGGCCGAGGCCCACCCCGATTGGCTGCAGGGCGACTTCGCGGTCCTCCTGGAGCCCTCCGACGGGCAGGTCGAGGGCGGCTGCCAGGGCACGCTGCGGGTGCTGCTGAAGACCAAGGGCGAACGCGCTCACTCCGCCCGCAGCTGGATGGGCTCGAACGCGATCCACGCGGCCTCGCCGATCCTGGCCGTGCTGGCAGCGTACGAGCCGCGCTACCCGGTGATCGACGGCCTGGAGTACCGCGAGGGTCTGAACGCGGTGGGCATCTCGGGCGGTGTCGCCGGCAATGTGATCCCCGACGAGTGCGTCGTCACCGTCAACTTCCGCTACGCGCCCGACCGCACCGAGGAGGAGGCGATCGAGCACGTCCGCGAGGTCTTCGCCGACTGCGGTGTGGCCGAGTTCGTGATCGACGACCACAGCGGTGCCGCCCTCCCCGGCCTCTCCCACCCGGCCGCCGCCGCGTTCATCGAGGCGGTGGGGGGCACCCCGCAGCCCAAGTACGGCTGGACGGACGTCTCCCGCTTCAGCGGTCTCGGCATCCCGGCGGTCAACTACGGCCCCGGCAATCCCCACCTGGCGCACAAGCGGGACGAACGGGTGGAGACGGCCAGGATCCTCGCGGGCGAGCAGCGGCTGCGCGACTGGCTCACCGCCTGAGGCGTACCGGCGTACCGGCCGGCGGTTCATGGCGGACATGCCGACGTCCCCCCGCCGTAACCAGCGGAGATCTACGCTGGGGCGGAACGACCTTCCCCCGCCCCGGTCCCGGCCGGCGCGGGGGAGATCCGTACGCGGAGGGAGTGGACATGGCTACTGGCGACCCGAGGGGAAAGAAGCGGCCACCTGAGGAGCAGCGGCTCGGCCCGGTGCTGCGCAGGCGGGATCAGGTCCAGGCGAGCACCACGGACCAGCGGCTGCTGGACGCGGGCGGCCCCTCCGACTGGGTGCACACCGATCCCTGGCGTGTTCTGCGCATCCAGTCCGAGTTCATCGAAGGCTTCGGCACGCTGGCCGAACTCCCGCCCGCGATCAGTGTGTTCGGTTCGGCCCGCACACCGGTGGACTCGCCCGAGTACGAGGCGGGCGTCGCCCTCGGCCGGGGCCTGGTCGAAGCCGGGTTCGCGGTGATCACCGGCGGTGGACCGGGTGCCATGGAGGCCGCCAACAAGGGTGCCTGCGAGGCGAAGGGCATCTCCGTCGGCCTCGGTATCGAGCTCCCCTTCGAACAGGGTCTGAACCAGTACGTCGACATCGGCCTGAACTTCCGGTACTTCTTCGTCCGGAAGATGATGTTCGTCAAATACGCGCAGGGATTCGTGGTCCTGCCCGGCGGTCTCGGCACCCTCGACGAATTCTTCGAGGCGCTCACCCTGGTCCAGACCCAGAAGGTCACCCGCTTCCCCATCGTGCTGTTCGGCACGCAGTACTGGGGCGGCCTGGTCGACTGGCTCAAGAACACCCTCATCGCCCAGGGCAAGGCGTCGGAGAAGGACCTGATGCTGTTCCACCTGACCGACGAGGTGGACGAAGCGGTGGCGCTGGTGTCGAAGGAGGCGGGCCCCCGCTAGGGGCTTCGACGGTTCTACGGGCCGAGGGGCACGGAGCGGGCTGCGGAGTCGGCCCCTCCCGTGCCCCTCGGCCGTCCTACGCCAGCCCGCGCCGGGCCACCGACGGCGGCCGGTGCCCGGCGATGGACGTCACCATGTCCAGCACCTGACGCGTCTCCGCGACCTCGTGGACGCGGTACACCTGTGCCCCCAGCCAGGCCGAGACGGCGGTCGTCGCCAGCGTTCCGACGACCCGTTCCTTGACCGGCTTGTCGAGCGTCTCGCCCACGAAGTCCTTGTTGGAGAGGGAGACGAGAACCGGCCACCCGGTGGACACCATCTCTCCGAGCCGCCGTGTCGCCTCCAGACTGTGCCGGGTGTTCTTCCCGAAGTCGTGTCCGGGGTCGATGAGCACCGACTCGCGGGGCACCCCGAGGGCGACCGCGCGCTCCGCCAGGCCGAGCGTGACCCGCAGGATGTCGGCCATCACGTCGTCGTACGTGACCCGGTGCGGACGCGTCCGCGGCTCGGACTCCCCGGCGTGCGTGCACACGAGCCCGACCCGGTACCGGGCGGCCACCTCGGCCAGCCGCGGATCGACCCCGCCCCAGGCGTCGTTGAGGAGATCGGCGCCGGCCTCGCAGACCGCCTCGCCGACCTCGTGCCGCCAGGTGTCGACGCTGATGATCACGTCCGGGAAGCGGCGGCGCACCTCGGCGACGAAGCCGACCGTACGGCGCGCCTCCTCCTCGGCGGTGACCTCCTCGCCGGGGCCGGCCTTGACCCCGCCGATGTCGATGATGGCGGCGCCCTCGGACACCGCCTGCTCCACGCGCGCGAGGGCGGGCTCGTCGCGGAAGGTGGCTCCTTGGTCGTAGAAGGAGTCCGGGGTCCGGTTCACGATCGCCATGATCACCGGCTCGTGCGCGTCGAATTCGCGCCTGCCCAGCCTGAGCATCCCCTGTGACCTCTCCCGGTAAGTCGCACTGATAAGCCGCCTGCGACCTTAACTGTCAGACTCGCATGGCACGATCGGAGCCTGACACTTCCATCGTCAGACTGCTTTCGTCAGCACCAGTACTTTCGCGCCGACGCGACCCGCGCCGGCACCAGAGCGTGGGGACCTCAGCGATGTTCATGTTCTTCTTCCTGGTCGTCGCTCTCGCCGTCGTGGTCGCCGCGGTCACCCTGTCCGTGGTGGGCGGCGGCGAGAGCACCCCCCTTCCCGACGCCGAGCCCGAGCGGCTGCGCGATCCGCTGCCGCACGACCGTCCGGTGCACAAGGGTGACGTGGACGCGCTGCGCTTCGCCGTCACCGTGCGCGGTTACCGCATGGCGGACGTCGACGACGCACTCGGCCGTCTGGGCGCCGAGATCGGCGAGCGGGACGCCCGGATCGCCGACCTGGAGGCCGCGCTCGCGGGCGCCCGCGCGGCGAGCCACACCACCTCGCTGCGCAAGCACCCGGAGGACGAGCAGTGAGCGACGCGCTCGCCGGCCCCGACGGGGCGCTGCGCTGCCCCTGGGCGCTGTCCACCGAGGACTACGTGGCGTATCACGACGAGGAGTGGGGCCGGGCGGTCCACGGCGACGACGCCCTCTACGAGCGGCTGTGCCTGGAGGCGTTCCAGTCGGGGCTGTCCTGGATCACCATCCTGCGCCGCAGGTCCGGCTTCCGGGCCGCTTTCGCGGACTTCGAGATCGCCCGGGTCGCGACGTTCACGGAGGCCGACGAGGAGCGACTGCTCGCCGATCCGGGGATCATCCGCAACGGCGCCAAGATCCGGTCGACCGTCGCCAACGCGCGCGTGCTGGCCGACTGGGCCCCGGGCGAGCTGGACGAGCTGATCTGGTCCTTCGCCCCGGACCCCGCCTCCCGTCCGGCCCCGGAGAAGCTCTCCGACGTACCGGCCGTCACCGACGAGTCGACAGCCCTGTCCAAGGCCCTCAAAAAGCGCGGTATCCGCTTCGTGGGCCCGACGACGGCGTACGCCCTGATGCAGGCGTGCGGCCTGGTGAACGACCACCTGGCGGACTGCGCGGTGCGCGACGCCGCGTGACGCCCCTTCGGGGACGCGGAGAGCGGCGCCACGGGCCACGAGACGTACGAGGACGGGCGAGATCCCGGGAGGGGCGCCGCGAGGCCGCGGGCGGCCCGCGGCGCCCCTCCCGGTCCGTCAGCGCCCCAGGTACTTCGGCTTCTCCTTGTTGACGAACGCCTGGACCGCGATGGTGTGGTCCTCGGACGCGCCGGCCCGTGCCTGGAGCTCGTCCTCCTTCTCCAGGGTCTCGTCCAGCGAGTGGGTGAGCCCGAACGCGAGGGACTCCTTCAGCGCGGCGTACGCCAGCGTCGGTCCCGAGGCCAGTGCCCGCGCCACCTTCTCCGCCTCGGCGTGCAGCTCACCGGCCGGAACCAGCCGGTTCGCGATGCCCAGCTCGTACGCCTCCTGCGCGCCGATGCTGCGCGGGAAGAGCAGCAGATCGGCGGCGCGGCTCGGGCCGATGACCCGGGGCAGCGTCCAGGAGACCCCGGAGTCGGCGGTCAGCGCGACACCGGCGAAGGACGTGTTGAAGGCGGCCGTGTCGGCGACGACGCGATAGTCCGCGGCGAGCGCGAAACCGAACCCGGCCCCGGCCGCGACGCCGTTGACCCCGGCCACCACGGGCTTCGCGGCGCCGGTCAGGGCCCGCACGATGGGGTTGTAGTGCTCGCGCACGGTGCTCATGGTCCGGCCCGACCCCGACTGCTTGTCGGCGGCCAGCAGCCCGATGTGCTCCTTGAGGTCCTGCCCGACGCAGAACGCCCGGTCACCGGCGGCGGTCAGCAGGATCGCCCGTACGGCGTCGTCCGCGGCGGCCGCCTGCGCCGCGTCCCGGAAGGCGACCTTGGTCTCGGTGTTCATCGCGTTCATCGCCTCGGGGCGGTTCAGCGTGATCGTCGCGAGTCCGTCGCTCACCTCGTAGAGCACGGTGTCGGCCATGGTGGGTCCCTTCCGGGGTCGCGGCTCGTCGTACCGGCCGGTACGTCCTGTGTCCGATGACAGCATGGCGGAGATCAGCGGCGGCGGCGCGGGGCGTACATGTGACCTGCATCAAAGAATTCCGGGCCGTGGAAGTCCATGCGGCGGCGCAGTATCGCAGCCACATCGCCGAATTGAGTGGTTTTGCTCAAGCGCGTTGCGCAAGCGATGCCGACTGATGTTGGTCATCGGGTCCTGAGATGCGGGATAATGGCCTGGAAGCAATGTGTTCGATGCCGGTGACGTGTGTCCTATGAGGGGACGTGCGTGCCCTCCGAGGGGGCCGTCGGCGACGATGAGCTGGTTTCAGGAAGGGGAACGAGCATGGCGGCCATGAAGCCGCGGACGGGCGATGGCCCGCTCGAGGTGACCAAGGAGGGGCGGGGCATCGTCATGCGCGTTCCGCTCGAAGGCGGCGGTCGGCTCGTCGTCGAGCTGACCCCTGACGAGGCCGACGCGCTCGGCGACGCCCTCAAGAAGGTCGTCGGCTGACGCGGAACGCGACCCATACCTCTTCGGCTTCCCCGGCACTGAACCTGGTGCCGGGGAAGCCGTTTTTTTCCGGCGTACGGGACTGCCGCGCCGCTCGGTCGACAGCGACTGGCGGGGGCATATGGGCTGGTCAGAGGGGTCTGGCGGGAAACGGGCCGGGCAGCGGATCGGGCAGCCGGGTCAGCGCTTGACCGCGCACAGCAGGCCGTCGCCCACCGGCAGCAGCGACGGCACGAGCTCCTGGCTCTCGCGCACCGCGCGCAGCAGTTCGCGCAGCCGGCTCACTTCCACCGGCTGCGGTCCCGAGTCCACGGTGCGGCCGTCCGCGAAGACGCCCTCGAACGCGACGAGCCCGCCCGGACGCAGCAGGCGCAACGATTCAGCGAGGTAGTCCAGGCTCTCCAGGCGGTCGCCGTCGCAGAACACGAGGTCGTAGCCGGCGTCCGCGAGACGGGGCAGGACGTCCAGTGCGCGGCCCGGGATGAAGCGCGCGCGATTGCTGGCGAAACCGGCGGCGCGGAAGGCCTGGCGGGCGAACTGCTGGCGCTCCGGCTCCGGATCCACCGTGGTCAGTACCCCGTCCGGCCGCATGCCGTGCAGAAGATGAATTCCGGAGACGCCGGTCCCGGTACCGATCTCGGCGACCGCCTTCGCGTCGAGGGTGCCGGCGAGCAGGCGCAGCGCGGCGCCCGTGCCGGGCGACACCGAGCGCAGGCCGGCCTCGTGAGCCCGGTCCCGGGCCCAGCGAAGCGCCTCGTCCTCGGCGACAAAGGCGTCGGCGAACGCCGCCCAGCTCGTCTGCCGGTTGCCGGTAATGACCCTCTCCTGTCCCCGTGATTGCCTGGGCGTGACTGTATCCGTTGGTGCCGGGAACCTGCGGATGGGACCGGGCGTTTAGAGGGGTGGGGAAACCTGGCGGGGGGAAGTCGATGGATCGGTACACGGAGCGGGGCCGCGGGCAGGCGCCGACGCGCCCATATGAGCCCGTATCAAATTCTCGTAAAACCGCTTATCCGGAGCTAACGGGCGAGGTGGCTATGGTAGGGGCTCCACTGGACACCACCAGAGCCGACAGGGGAGGTGCGGCTGCGCCTGTGGATCGGGGAGGGGTGCTCCGGCGCCTACTCAGATCAGCGGGTGAGCCGAAATCCGTGACCGACAACGCTGACCAGCTCCACGTTGCTGCCCCGGCGCAGACCGCGACGTTCACCACCGACGCGGAGTCGCAGGCGTGGACTCCGCCCACTTGGGAGGAGATCGTCAGCACCCACAGCGGTCGCGTCTACCGTCTGGCCTATCGCCTCACGGGCAACCAGCACGACGCCGAGGACCTCACTCAAGAAGTCTTCGTCCGTGTCTTCCGCTCGCTGTCGACCTACACGCCCGGCACCTTCGAGGGCTGGCTCCACCGCATCACCACGAACCTCTTCCTCGACATGGTGCGGCGCAAGCAGCGCATCCGCTTCGACGCCCTCGGCGACGACGCGGCCGAGCGGCTGCCCAGCCGTGAGCCCTCCCCGCAGCAGGTCTTCAACGACGCGCACTTCGACGCCGACGTCCAGCAGGCGCTGGACACCCTCGCGCCCGAGTTCCGCGCCGCCGTCGTCCTCTGCGACATCGAGGGACTGTCCTACGAGGAGATCGCCGCGACCCTGGGCGTCAAGCTCGGCACGGTCCGCTCCCGGATCCACCGCGGCCGCTCCCAGCTGCGCAAGGCCCTGGCACACCGGTCTCCCGAGGCCCGCGCCGAGCGACGCTCGTTCGCGGCCCGTGTGCCCGTGCTGGGGGGAGGGGGCGCGACCGCGTGAGTGGAACCCGTCCCACCCCTGCCGAGCAGCACCTCGGGGACCGACTTTCCGCCCTGGTGGACGGAGAGCTCGGTCATGAGTCGCGCGACCGCGTCCTGGCCCACCTCGCCACCTGCGCGAAGTGCAAGGCCGAGGCCGACGCCCAGCGCCGACTGAAGAACGTCTTCGCGGAAATGGCTCCGCCACCCCCCTCCGAAAGTTTCCTGGCCCGACTCCAGGGACTTCCCGCAGGAGGCGACTCCGACAGTTCGCGGCTGGGCGGAGGAGGCTTCGGCGGCGGAAGACTTCCCGGCGGCTCCACCGGCTCCGGCCTGCCCGGCGTCCTCGGGATGCGGGGCGAACCCTTCGGGTACATGCCTGCCGGACCGCATGCCGATGTGCTGCCCCCCGCTCCGGGGCGCGGCTTCCGTATCCATGACGTCACCCGTCACGAGGCCGAGCGGTCGTCCTCGCGCGGGCTGCGGTTCGCCTTCGCCGCGGCGGGCGCGGTGTCGCTGGCCGCGGTCGCGCTCGGCGGAGTGTCCACCGGAGTGCCCGGAGACACCCCGGACGCGCGCGGAGGGGCCGGCGCCGGAAGCAATGTGACGCCGTCCCGTTCCCAGGGCACGGAGGCCGCCACGACTCCCGAGTCGCAGCGCCGCCGGTCCGCCGGACCGGCGCTCGCCCAGGGCGAGCGGGCGCTCGGCAATGGTCCGGTGGTGCCGACCGCGGTGTCCGCACCACTGCTGCCCGGAGTTCCCGCTCCGGCGGACCGTCGTCAGGACGCCGTGCGCACGCTGACGACACCGGTGGTCGCCGGTGCCGCCGCGATGTCCCCGCTCATACGTCCGCTCACCAACGCCCAGCCGCTCGCGCTGTCTCCGGCTCCGGGGCTGCTCGCCGCCCCCGCCGTCACACCGTCTCCCTCTTCCTCCTCGTCCCCCACCCCTCGTAGCGTTCACTGACCCCGCCCTCTGCTCGTCGGCCCGTGAACCTGGTTGAATCCGGGGTGGGCCGCGTCCGCGGGAGGGATCACGGGCGCGGAGTCGACAAGTCTGTGGTGACCGTCGGCGAGTCGTGCCGCGGGCCAGGTGTGGGGAGAGCATGAACGAGGGCAGGCCCACGAAGGCGAAGTGGTGGAGCCGACCCCGGCCCCAGGGCACGGCGGCGGACACCGCGCAAACTCACCTCACGGAACCGGAATCCCCGCACCCCGCCGCCCTCGCGGAGAGCGCGGGGGCCGGTGCGGAGCCGAGCGGGCCCGAGGCCCAGGCGCACCCGGCAAGGGCCCGCGAGGGCGACACCGGGGGCGACTACGAGCTGGACCGGCCCGCGGGCCTCCCCGGCCCGACAAAAGCAGGGACCTCCACCGACCCCAGGACCGTCTTCCCCGCCGCCGTTCACGCGGATGCCGAGGGCCCCGGTGACGGGGACGGGGACTTCGAGCTGGAGCGGCCCGCTCCCCGGCGCCCCAAGGCCCTGCACGACCCCGACCCCTACGGCACCCCGCCCTACGGCGGCCCGGGCCCGTGGGCGCCCGCCCCGCCGGTCCAGCACCCGACAGCCGCACAGGCGCAGGGCTCGCACGCGCAGGGCTCGCACACGGAGGGCCCGCACACGCAGGGCCCGCACGCGCCGGGCTCGCAGACGCATGGCTCGCACGCGCCGCGTTCTCAGGCCGAGGCGGCCACCCCGGTCCACGGGACGCGCTTCGCGGAAGGGGGAGTCCCCGCCCACGGAACGCCCCTCGCAGGCGGAATCCCGGCCCAGGGCGGCGCGCCCTTCGACGCCCTGCCCCATGGACCGGAACTCTCCGGATCTCCGAACCCGATGGCCCCGATTTCCCCGGTGTCCCAGCCTCCTGTCGGCCTCGCCGCCTCACCCGCCCCGGCCGAGCCCGCTGAGCCCGACCCCTGGCAGAACTACGACCCCTGGGCCAGGCCCGGGTCCCTCCCGCAGAACGGCCCCCTTCAGCAGAACGGGGTCGCCGTGCCCACCGTGGCGGAGCGGCGCAAGAGGGCGCGGAAGGCCCTGGTGCTCGGGGCCGTCGCGCTCGCGCTCGTGTCCGGGGGCGTGGGCGGTGCCGTAGGGGCGTATCTGGAGCGGAACGGGGGGCTGACGGACATCGAGCTGCCGCAGGCCGCCAAGGAGGCCCCGGGGCGCGCCCCGGACAGCGTGGCCGGGATCGCGGCGCACGCGCTGCCCAGCGTCGTCACCCTGCATGTGCGCGGGAGCGAGGAGGAGGGCACCGGCACCGGATTCGTGCTCGACGGCGAGGGCCACATCCTCACGAACAACCACGTGATCGAACCGGCCGGCGCCGGCGGCACGATATCCGTGACCTTCAGCGGCGGCGAGACCGCGAAGGCCGAGGTCGTCGGCCACGACAGCGGCTACGACCTCGCCGTGGTCAAGGTCTCGGGAGTCCACGGTCTCGCTCCGATGCCGCTGGGCAACTCGGACAGCGTCCAGGTCGGCGACCCCGTCGTCGCCATCGGCGCGCCCTTCGACCTCGCCAACACCGTCACCTCCGGGATCATCAGCGCCAAGGAACGGCCCATCACGGCGGGCGGCGAGAAGGGCGACGGCACCGACGTCTCGTACGTGGACGCGCTCCAGACGGACGCGCCGATCAACCCCGGCAACTCGGGCGGGCCCCTGCTCGACTCCCGGGCCCGCGTCATCGGGATCAACAGCGCCATCCGCTCCGCCGACAGCGGCTCCGACCCGGAAACCGGTCAGGCCGGTTCCATCGGGCTCGGCTTCGCCATCCCCGTCAACCAGGCCAAGCGCGTCGCCGAGGAGCTCATCAACACCGGCAGGGCCACCCACCCCGTGATCGGTGTCACGCTCGACATGAACTACGCGGGTGACGGCGCACGGGTCGGCACCAAGGCCGCCGGGGGCGGTCCGCCCGTCACCTCCGGCGGTCCCGGCGCGAAGGCGGGCATCAGAGCGGGCGACGTCATCACCGAGGTCGACGGCGGGCGGATCCACTCCGGCGAGGAACTCATCGTGAAGACCCGTGCCCACCGGCCCGGCGACCGGCTCCGGCTGACCGTCCGGCGGGGCGGCACGCAGAGGACGGTCACCCTGGTCCTCGGTTCGGCGGACGGCGACTGAGAGCCCGCGGGCCTCGGCCCGCGAGTGACACGAAACTCACAGTCGAGCGTGATGTCGCAGCTCCGGACGGCAAACATCATGGAAAACCAGTGGTGTAGATGAAGTCGGAAGCCCCGGGACAGTTCCGGACGGACAGGAACGCCGGGTACCGTTGGACCCGGCCCGGACCACGGAAGACTCCCGAGGGCCGTGGACCGAGGACATCGCAAGGAGCTATCAGGTGTTCAATGACGTAGGACCGCTTGAGCTGGTGACGCTGGTCGTCCTGGCCGTGCTCGTCTTCGGTCCCGACAAGCTCCCGAAGATGATTCAGGACGTCACGCGCACAATTCGCAAGATCCGTGAGTTCTCGGAGAGCGCCAAGGCGGACATCCGCGATGAACTCGGCCCGGAGTTCAAGGACTTCGAGTTCGAGGACCTCAACCCCAAGACGTTCATACGCAAGCAGCTGGACAATGACGAGCTGGGGCTCAAGGAGATCCGTAACGGATTCGACCTGAAGAAGGAGATGGCCGAGGTCACGGACGTGGTGCACGGCCGCGAGTCCGAGTCCGCGGACTCCTCCGGGTCCACCGGGTCCTCCAACGGCACGGCCGGCGGTTCCGTCGACATGACGAAGAAGCGCGAGAAGCTCGACGCCGACGAGCACCCGCCCTACGACGCCGACGCCACCTGAGCCGTACGGAGTACCGCGACGGCCGGCCGCGGCAGGAGCCGTGCGCGACCGGGCGTCCACGACCCTCGCGGGCCGGACAGCCCTGGCCCCGGCCGGGCGGGTCCGGCCCGAGAACGTGTTCGTCCGCAGGCCGCGAACATGCCCCGCGCGGTCCGAATACGCCGTTCACACGCCTTACGCGCCGGGCGCTTTCGCCGCTGCTCGAAGCGGTGTGGCTATGCTGCCCAGTTGTTGTGCGGACCGACAAGGACGCCCGAGGGGGGCGGGCCACCCGGTCCGACGAGAGCGAGGAGGCGTCCGGCAGATGGAGACGACAAGTCGGGTAGGCGCGCAGGCGCCGGCTGCGGAGGGCGGACAACAGGTCCCCTCCGCCCGGCGTACGGTCGACGGCTACCTGCTGGCGCCCTTCCCTTGGTACGGCCTCGACGAGGCCTTCACGGGGCCGCACTGGCTGATGCAGGTGGGTACCTCGGCGGACGGCGCCGTCGAGCACGGTTCGATCGGGCACGGGGACGAACCCTCGGTGCGCCCCGAGCCGGGCGAGGACAAGGAGCGGTTCGCGGTGGTGGTCACCGTCGCCGCCAGTCCGGTACGGCGCAGCGCCGACGGCACAGGACTGCTGGAGGCCACCTCGGTGTCCTCGGCGGCGTGGCTGGCCGGTGTGGGACTGCTGTCCTTCACCTGGCCCGGCCAGATGGACCACACCCTGCGCGACGACTGGCTGGACCAGCAGACCGAGACCGCGTGGGTGCTGGCCGACGACCTGGACGGTCCGGACTGGTCCACCCTGTCCCTCCCCGTGGACGGCGTCCCCACGACCTTCCACTACCGCGAGTCCGAGTTCGGCTGGGTCCTCGCGGGTTCCACCCAGGAAGGCGTCCACGTGGGCGCGTACGGGCGGGGAATGAGCGCGTACGGGCTGGGCTTCGCGATGATCAAGGACATCGCGGCATACGCCTAGGAAAGCCCCTGGCAGCCGCTACAGGCCCTGGTAGCGGACAGGGGGCCCGGCTCCGTTGCGAGGCCCTCACAGTCGCTACGAGGAAGGGGGCGCCGTCCGTGTGGACGGCGCCCCCTCCTTCGTGACGACGGTGCTGGAGCTTCGTGCGGGAAGTCCTAGAACTTGTTGCGCGGGGTGATTCCCAGCGACATGCCCGACAGGCCGCGCTGACGGCCGCCCAGCTTGCCCGCGATGGCACGCAGGGCCGAGCCGGCGGGGGAGTCGGGGTCGGTCAGGACCACCGGCTTGCCCTCGTCGCCGCCCTCGCGGAGGCGGACGTCGATCGGGATGGAGCCGAGGACCGGGACGGTGGCGCCGGTGGTGCGGGTCAGGCCGTCGGCGACCGACTGGCCGCCACCGGTGCCGAACACGTCGACCATCTCGTCGCAGTGCGGGCAGGGCAGCCCCGACATGTTCTCGACGACGCCCACGATCTTCTGGTGGGTCTGCACGGCGATGGAGCCGGCCCGCTCGGCCACCTCGGCCGCGGCCTGCTGCGGGGTCGTGACGACCAGGATCTCGGCGTTCGGGACGAGCTGGGCGACGGAGATCGCGATGTCGCCCGTGCCCGGCGGCAGGTCGAGGAGCAGGACGTCCAGGTCGCCCCAGTACACGTCCGCCAGGAACTGCTGGAGGGCGCGGTGCAGCATCGGGCCGCGCCAGACCACCGGTGCGTTGCCCGGGGTGAACATGCCGATGGAGATGACCTTCACGCCGTGCGCGGACGGCGGCATGATCATGTTCTCGACCTGGGTCGGCCGACCGTCCACGCCGAGCATGCGCGGTACCGAGTGGCCGTAGATGTCGGCGTCGACGACACCGACCTTGAGTCCGTCGGCGGCCATCGCCGCCGCCAGGTTCACGGTGACCGAGGACTTGCCGACGCCGCCCTTGCCGGAGGCGACCGCGTACACGCGGGTGAGCGAGCCGGGCTTGGCGAACGGCACCTCGCGCTCGGCCGTGCCGCCCTTCAGCGCCGTCGCCAGCTCGCGGCGCTGTTCGTCGCTCATCACGTCGAGCTCGACGTCGACACCGGTGACGCCCTCGACCCGCGAGACCGCCTCCGTCACCCGCTGGGTGATCGTGTCGCGCATCGGGCAGCCGGAGACCGTCAGGTACACGGCGACCGCGACCACGCCATCCGCACCGATCCCCACCGATTTGACCATCCCCAGTTCGGTGATGGGTCGGTTGATCTCGGGGTCGTTCACCGTCGCCAGTGCTTCACGCACCGCGTCTTCCGTAGCCATAGGGACGATGGTACGGCGCTCCCCATGGGCCCCGGAAAGCCCCGTCACCGGTCGTCTACGTCACGTCCGTGCGACCGTTCCGCCGGGAATACGACCCGGTCGTCCCCGTGACCGTCGGGATACCGGTCCTCCAGCTCCTTGACCAGGTCCTGGAGCTCGTTGCGGATCCAGTCGCGGGTGGCGACCTCGCCGAGGCCCATGCGCAGGGTGGCGATCTCGCGGGTGAGATATTCGGTGTCGGCGATGGAGCGCTCGTTCTGCTTGCGGTCCTGTTCGAGGTTGACCCGGTCGCGGTCGTCCTGCCGGTTCTGCGCGAGCAGGATCAGGGGGGCCGCGTAGGAGGCCTGGAGCGACAGCATCAGGGTCAGGAAGATGAACGGGTAGTTGTCGAAACGCAGGCCGCCCGGCGCGAAGACGTTCCAGACCACCCACATGATGATGACGACCGTCATCCAGACGAGGAACCGTCCGGTGCCGAGGAAGCGGGCGATGCGTTCCGAGAACCGGCCGAAGGCCTCCGGGTCCCACTCGGGCAGCAGTCTGCGCCGCGGCGGCTTCGGCTGGTCGAGCCGGATACGCGGCCGGGGGGCCGCCGTCGCCCCCGTGGCGGTCCGCTCACGGGCCTCACGCTCAGGCGCCATGGCGTCCCTCCCCGCCGAGCGGGCCGTCCGGCTCCGGGCGGACGTCCTCGTGGCCGTGGCCGTCCTCAGGGACGCCCCCACGGCCGTCCTCGTGGCTGTCGCGG
The DNA here is from genome assembly GCF_055567635.1 of Streptomyces sp. NPDC026500. Classification (NCBI taxonomy): domain Bacteria; kingdom Bacillati; phylum Actinomycetota; class Actinomycetes; order Kitasatosporales; family Streptomycetaceae; genus Streptomyces; species Streptomyces sp. NPDC026500. Next base: position 301,662 of record NZ_JBVHQB010000002.1, read on the forward strand.
CCGGCGTGGCTCTCCTCGTGCATGCTCTCGTGCACGCCCTCGTCGAGGTGGAACTCCGTCTCCCGCCAGTCCTCGGGCAGCATGTGGTCCAGTACGTCGTCCACGGTCACCGCCCCGAGCAGCGAGCCGCTCTCGTCGACGACGGGGGCCGCCACCATGTCGTACGTCGCGAAGAACCCGGCGACCACGGGCAGCTCGTCCTCGGGGGCCAGCGGCTGGAGGTCGTCGTCGACGAGCGAGCCGACCAGGGTGAACGGCGGATCGCGCAGCAGCCGCTGGAAGTGCACCGCCCCCAGGTACTTGCCCGTCGGCGTCTCGTCCGGCGGGCGGCAGACGTACACCTGGGCGGCGAGCGCGGGGGAGAGGTCGGGGTTGCGCACCCGGGCGAGCGCGTCGGCTACGGTCGCGTCGGGCCGCAGCACGATGGGCTCGGTGGTCATGAGCCCGCCCGCCGTCCGTTCCGCGTACGCCATCAGCCGCCGGACGTCCGCCGCCTCGCCGGGCCGCATCAGCGTCAGCAGCCGCTCCACGTCCTCGGTGGGCAGTTCGGCGAGCAGGTCGGCCGCGTCGTCGGGGTCCATCGCCTCCAGGACGTCGGCCGCGCGCTCCTCCTTGAGCTTGCCGAGGATCTCGATCTGGTCGTCCTCGGGCAGCTCTTCGAGGACGTCGGCGAGACGGTCGTCGTCGAGCGCGGCGGCCACCTCGCCGCGCCGCTTCGGCGACAAGTGGTGCAGCACGTTCGCCAGGTCGGCCGGGCGCAGCTGCTCGAAGGTGGCGAGCAGGCTCTCAGCGCCCTGTCCGTGCTCCTCCAGGGAGAACCCGGTGACGGAGGACCAGTCGACCGTCATCGTCTCGCCCTTGGTGCGCCGGAAGGCCCCGCTGCGCCCCTTGCGTACGAAGACCCGGCCGATCTCCCACTCCCTGCGGGCCGGCAGCTGCTGGATCGACACGTCCAGGACCGTCACCTCCTCGCCCGTCTCGACGAGGGTCACGAGGCGGTCGAGCAGTTCGCCGAAGACGAGCCGTTCGGTGGGCCGCTGCTCGAAGCGGCGCACGTTCAGGACGCCGGTCGTGATGACCTGGCCGGACTCGATGCCGGTCACCCGGGTCATGGGCAGGAAGATCCGGCGGCGCGTGGACAGTTCGACGACGAGGCCGAGCATGCGGGGCGAGCGCCGTCCGACGCGCAGCATGGCGACGAGATCCCGCACGCGGCCCACCTGATCGCCGTTCGGGTCGAAGACGGCGACGCCGGCCAGGTGCGAGACGAAGATCCGGGGGGCGGCTGCGGCCATGCCAGCGCCTCCTTCGCTTCGAAGCGTTATATGCCGTTCTGTCCGCTCGGGTGGGCTTCAGGCTAGCCCGTCCCGGTCGGGTACGCCCTGGTGGGCGGTCCGGACGGACTGCCTCCGTGGGGGGCCTCCCGCACCGGTACGCTGCCGTACGCCGTTTGAGGACCGCGCACGAAAGGCAGCCCCACCTGTGACTGCAATTCCCCAGGGCCGTACCCGCAGAGCCGTCACGATGGCCGCGATGTGCGCACTGGCCGTGACAGGGACGGGACTGACGGGGTGTGGCAGCGGGGATCCGGACGCGGGCACGAACGGGGTCGGCAAGCTGTCCGCCGCCGCCATCCAGGCGAAGACGAAGAAGGCCGCCGAGACCGCGCCGACCGTGCGGCTCTCCGGGACGGTCGTCTCCAACGGGACCACGTTCACCCTCGATATGCGCCTCAAGTCCGACGGCGGCAGCGGCTCGGTCACCTCGAAGGGGGCCAGTTTCCGGCTGCTGCGGGTCGGTGAGCACCTCTTCCTCAAGGCCGACGGCGACTTCTGGGCCCATCAGGACGCCAAGAGCGGCGGCAAGTCGGCGGACACCGCCGCGGCGGACAAGCTGGAGGGCATGTACGTGAAGGTGCCGACCGGCGACCCCGCGTACAAGCGGTTCAGTGGCTTCACCGACAAGGACGTCCTGCTCGACGGGCTGCTCAGTCTGCACGGCGCCCTCGCCAAGGGCGGTCACCACGACCAGTCCGGCGTCCGCACCATCCGCATCACCGGCGACAAGGGCTCGGGCGGCACCCTGGACGTGTCCCTGGAGGGCACCCCTTATCCGCTCCTGCTGGGGCGCGCGGGCAACGCGGGCACCCTCCGTCTGACCGAGTGGGGCAAGGACTTCCCGCTGGCGGAGCCGTCCAAGAAGGACACGGTCGACTACGGGCGGCAGCTGCCCTCGTCGTAACCCCGCGCGGCCTCCGACCGGCTGGACAGCCTTCTAGCCGCGCTTGCGCCGCTTCAAGAGCAGGCGGGGCAGCGCCGCCGGAATCGGCCGACGGGTCGTCGCCGAGGTCGGCAGCGGCCGTTCGGCGAGCGACCCCTCGGGCAGTTCGGCGGTCGCGCCCGTCGGTTCCAGGCGCAGCACCCGGCACTCGCGCGCCCAGCGCTCCGGCATGGCCTCGCCGTCGGGGGCGTTCAGCCGTTTGCCCTTGAGCTCCCCGACGGCCGCCTCCCACTTCGGGGTGTTCTCGGCGAGCTCCACGACGGTGGCGGACCAGGACACAAGCCGTCCGCCCTTGTCCTTGCTGCGTACGGTGACGACCGCGTCGCCCCCGTCGATCAGCCCCGGCAGCGGCTGCTCGCCGGGCCCGTCGCCGACCACGCAGGCCGCGCCGTCGTGCCACACGTGCCACAGCGCCTGGGCGGGCACCTCGTGGTTCGGACCGGCGGGCGTCGGCACGCCGGTGCCGCGCACCCAGATCAGCCCGGACTTCTTGGTGGCCTCCTCGACGAGGGCCTGGTCGAGCAGCTCTTGCTTCATGGGGCCAAGGGTATCCAGCCCGTACTACAGCCAGCCGTTGCGCTTCAGGATGCGGTGGATCGAGAGGCAGAGCCCGACCGTGACACCCATGACCACGGGGTAGCCGTAGCGCCAGTGCAGCTCGGGCATGTACTTGAAGTTCATGCCGTACACACCACAGACCATCGTCGGTACGGCGACGATCGCGGCCCACGAAGTGATCTTGCGCATGTCCTCGTTCTGCGCGACGGAGGCCTGCGCGAGGTTGGCCTGGAGGATCGAGTTGAGCAGTTCGTCGAAGCCGAGGACCTGCTCCTGCACACGGGCGAGGTGGTCGGCGACGTCGCGGAAGTACTTCTGGATGTCGGGGTCGATGAGCCGCATCGGGCGCTCGCTCAGCAGCTGCATGGGGCGCAGCAGCGGCGACACCGCCCGCTTGAACTCCAGTACCTCGCGCTTGAGCTGGTAGATCTGGCCGGCGTCCGTGCCGCGCGGGGTGCCCTTGCGGCCCGGCGAGAACACCTCGGTCTCGACCTCGTCGATGTCGTCCTGCACGGCGTCCACGACCGCGATGTAGCCGTCGACGACATGGTCGGCGATCGCGTGCAGCACCGCGGAGGGGCCCTTGGCGAGCAGCTCGGGGTCGTCCTGCAGCCGGTGCCGCAACGCGCGCAGCGAACCCTGCCCGCCGTGCCGGACGGTGATGAAGAAGTCCCGTCCGGTGAAGCACATGACCTCGCCGGTCTCGACGATCTCGCTGGTCGCCGTCAGCCGGTCGTGCTCGACGTAGTGGATGGTCTTGAAGACGGTGAAGAGGGAGTCGTCGTAGCGCTCCAGCTTGGGCCGCTGGTGGGCCTGGACGGCGTCCTCCACGGCCAGCGGGTGCAGACCGAACTCCCGCGCGATACCGGCGAATTCGTCCTCGGTGGGCTCATGCAGGCCGATCCACACGAAGCCGCCGTCGCGTCGCACCTGGCGCATCGCCTCCTGCGGGGAGAGCGGCGAGCGCGTCGCGACACGGGCACCGTCGCGGTAGACGGCGCAGTCGACCACGGCCGACGGGGTGGCGGGGTCACGGGTGGTGTCGTACGTGCCACTGTCCTTGCGCAGCGAGGGGCGGGGGCGGACCGCGGCGCGCAGGTCACGGATCATCGACATGGCAGGCTCCTTTTCGCAACGGAGGCGGCCGGCGACGGTTGGAACTACCCGGAATGGGGACGTCCTGACTGCGGATGTTTGGCACGTCCACAAAGCGGGGAGCACCGCACCGTCGCGGTGGCAGCTTCGCTACTGATTCAGATCAGACAGATCAGGGGTTCAGATCGGACAGATCAGGCGGAAACGAAGCGCTCTTCCGTGGTGCACCGGGCAACGCTGACACGTATGCACACGATTGCGGGAGGCGGCAGCCGGCAGGGCTGAAAACCCAGCGGAACCAGCTACGGACTCAGCGACCGGAAGAGCGGGTGGTACTGCACGGTCGACTTCGGTCCATTGCAGCCCCACCTCCTCCGGTCGGTCCCCCGTGAGGGACGATCCATCCCCCGAAGGGGAGTCTGTCTCCCTCCGAAGGGGAGTCAGATCAGTCTCAGTGCGTCGGAGCCCGGGAGCAACTCCCGCAGTGCCATGAGGGCCTGGTGAGGCCTTCACTCACGCACTGCTCCGACCAGCGGCCAAGACTATCAGCGCACCGATACGTCAAGGCCCCGCTTTGCGCGTTGTTGACCGGGGTCCGGTGCGCGCCGGCGCAATTGGCGCGGCCTATGCTCGGTTCATGGCTGATGTTCTTCCTCTGGTCGAGGCCCGTTTGCGCTCCGCGCTGGGCGAACCCGACGCGCGGGCCGCGGTCACCTTCCTGGGCACCGACCGCATCGAGGTGCTGCGCTTCACCGAGGGCGACATCGTCCGCTACGCCACCCTCGGCATGTCCGCCCAGCCGATGGCGGACCCCACCGCCGTGCTCGCCGATCCGGTGAAGGGCCCGCGCGCCGAGTTGATCCTCTCGGTCCGCCCGGCCGGCACCGACACCGACAAGGTGCTCCGCCCGCTCGCCGTGCTCGCCGCCTCTCCCCAGGTCGAGGGTCTGGTCGTGGCCTCCGGCGCCTCGCTCGACGTGGGTGAACCCCTGTGGCCCGGCGCGCCGTTCACCTCCGTCCTGGTCGCGGAGTCCGGCGGCCTGGTGGAGGACCTGGAACTGGACGAGCCCGCCGATCCCGTACGTTTCCTGCCGCTGCTCCCGATGACACCCAACGAGGCCGCCTGGAAACGGGTTCACGGCGCCGGCGCCCTCCAGGAGCGCTGGCTGAACGGCGGAACGGACCTGCGCGATCCGCTGCGCAAGTCCGTTCCCCTGGACTGACCGACTCCGGAGCCTGGATCTGACAGCACGTCAATTCGAGCTCTTGGCCGATCAGTTGGCGAAGACGCTGACGCTGTCCTCGGCGGCGTGGGCCGGCTCCAGTTCCCCGGCCTCCTTCGTGAGCGCGTCGCGCCGTACGTAGACCACCGCCGCGCCCAGCAGAGCGGTGACCGCGGCGACCATGAACGGGACACGGATGTTGCTCCACTCCTCGATCTTCGGGGCGAAGTACGGCGCCGCCGCGGCCGCGAACCAGCGCACGAAGTTGTAGCCCGCGCTCGCCACCGGGCGCGGCGCGTCGGAGACCCCGAGGGCCAGTTCCGTGTAGACGGTGTTGTTCACGCCGATGAAGGCGCCGGACAGGATCGTGCAGACGACGGCGGTGGTGTGGTCGCCGTAACCGAGGACGAGCACGTCGGCGGCGAGCAGCACCAGGGAGCCGCCCAGCACCTTCAGTGAGCCGAACCGCGCCTGCATGCGCGGCGCCACGATCACGGAGAAGACCGCGAGCAGTACACCCCAGCAGAAGAAAACCGCGCCGGACTTGTACGGCGTCATGTTCAGCACGAACGGGGTGAAGGCCAGCACGGTGAAGAACGTGTAGTTGTAGAAGAACGCGGACGTCGCGGCGGAGGCGAGGCCGCCGTGGCCGAGGGCGCGCAGCGGGTCGAGCAGTGAGGTCTTGCGCGCGGGCTTCGGCTGCTCCTTCAGGAACGCCGTGATGCACAGGAAGCCGATCGCCATCAGGAACGCGGTGCCGAAGAACGGGTAGCGCCAGCTGGCGTTGCCGAGCAGGGCTCCCAGCAGGGGCCCGCAGGCCATGCCGAGGCCCAGCGCGGACTCGTACAGCAGGATCGCCGCGGCGCTGCCGCCGGCCGCCGCGCCGACGATGACGGCGAGGGCGGTGGAGACGAACAGCGCGTTGCCGAGGCCCCAGCCGGCCCGGAACCCGACGAGTTCGCCGACCGATCCCGAGGTGCCGGCGAGTCCGGCGAAGACCACGACGAGCGCGAGGCCGAGCAGCAGGGTCTTGCGGCCGCCGATCCGGCTGGAGACGAAGCCGGTCACCAGCATCGCGACGGCGGTGATCAGGAAGTACGAGGTGAAGAGCAGGGACACCTGGCCGGCCGTGGCGTCGAGGCCCTGGGCGATGGACGGCAGGATCGGGTCGACGAGCCCGATGCCCATGAACGCGACGACGGACGCCCCGGCGGTCGCCCATACGGCCCCCGGCTGGCGCAGGATGCCGCCCGCGCCGGCATCGAACGTGTCGCCCTCGGCGGGGCCTCCCGTGCTGTTGATCATGCCCGCTCCTTCACTGTGCACCAGCTGGATCGTTGTCTTATGCACACAATAAGTTAGGTGAGCTAATTAATGCAAGATGCACGTAATTTTTGTCATGACAGGCACACGCCGGACGGGTGATCGTCCTTGACGCGGCGAACGACGGAGAGGACCGTTGGGCCCTATGAGGGGCGAACCCAGTTGCCCGAAGTGTGGTGGCCGGGTCAGGGCTCCCGGCCTTTTTGCCGATTCCTGGCAGTGCGATGTGCACGGCACCGTGCATCCGCTGCAGCCCGTGATCCCGCCCAGCGTCGAGGCCCTCGGTGTGGTCGTGCACCGCGCCCGGGTGCCGGTGTGGATGCCGTGGCCGCTCCCCGTCGGCTGGCTGTTCACCGGAGCGGCGTTCGCGGGGGACGACCGCAGCGGAGGCAGGGCCACCGCCATCGCCTGCTCGGGGCCCGGACCGCTGGGCGGCATGGGTGAGCTGATCCTGGTCGCCGAGGAACTGGGCGTCGGCCTCGGCGCACGGTACGCGGGCATGGACGGACCCGATCCCGGCCCGTACATGAGTGTCGAGAAACCGCCTCAGGCGAAGGTCCTCGCGGCGGGCCGGCCCACCCCGCTCTGGCATGTCTCCAGTTCGCCCGACGACCGTGCCGTCTTCGCGGGCGAGGCGCGCGGGCTGTGGCTGTGGGCCGTCGTGTGGCCCGAGCAGACCGGACTGCTGATGTACGACGAACTGGTCCTGACGGATCTGCGCGACGCGGGCGCGGAGGTGGACCTGCTGCCGTGCGGCGCGTTGTCGCCGCGCATCCTGGAGCCTTAGCGCTCGGCGGCACGGCACGGCTCGTCTGCGGCAGCCCTGGCTCGCGGATCGTTCTGCGGAACGGCTCGTCTGCGTCGGCGCTTGCTCGCGGATCGGCTCGTCTGCGTCGGCGCTTGCTCGCGGAACGCCCCGCGGAACCACTTGCTTGCGGCGGCGCTCGCCTTCTGATCGTCCCGCGGAACCGATCGCCCGCGGAACCGATCGCCTGCGGTAGCGCTCGCCTGCGGAACCGCTCGCCCGCGGAACCGCTCGCTCGCGGTGGCGCTCCGCGGAGCCTTCCCCGGTGGATCGGCTGCCGGTTTCGGCGGGGTCGGTAGGGGGTGCTCGGCCAGTGCGGGTGTGACAAGAGGGTCCCGGATTCCCGTTATCCTTGAGCGTCCCCGTCCGTTCCGTCACAGCCAGGAGTCCGCGTAGTGCGCATCGATCTGCACGCCCACTCCACCGCCTCCGACGGTACGGACACCCCGGCGGAGCTGGTGCGCAACGCTGCCGCCGCCGGTCTGGACGTCGTCGCGCTGACCGACCACGACTCCACCCGCGGGTACGCCGAGGCGATCGCCGCACTGCCCGAGGGGCTCACTCTCGTCACCGGCGCCGAACTCTCCTGCCGGATCGACGGCATCAGCATGCACATGCTGGCCTACCTCTTCGACCCCGAGGAGCCCACACTGCTCGCCGAGCGCGAACTGGTGCGGGACGACCGGGTGCCGCGCGCCCAGGGCATGATCGCCAGGCTCCGGGAACTCGGCGTGCCGATCACCTGGGAGCAGGTGGCGCGCATCGCGGGCGACGGATCTGTCGGGCGCCCGCACGTCGCCTCCGCGCTGGTCGAGCTGGGCGTCGTCGACAGTGTCAACGACGCCTTCACCGAGCAGTGGCTCGCCGACGGAGGCCGCGCCTACGTCCCCAAGCACGAGACGGACCCGTTCGAGGCGATCCGGCTGGTCAAGGGGGCCGGGGGCGTCACCGTCTTCGCGCACCCGGCCGCCGCCAAGCGGGGCCGCACCGTGCCCGAGTCGGTGATCGCGGAACTCGCCACCGCGGGCCTCGACGGCATCGAGGTCGACCACATGGACCACGAGCCGGCCACCCGGGCACGGCTGCGTGGTCTGGCCTCCGAACTGGGGCTGCTGACCACGGGCTCGTCCGACTACCACGGCAGCCGCAAGACCTGTGTGCTCGGGGAGTTCACGACCGACCCCGAGGTCTACGGGGAGATCACCCGCCGCGCCACCGGGGCGTTCCCGGTACCGGGCGCGGGTGGAGCCTGAACCCCGGACGCTCCAACCCGGGCCGGTTCCGTCAGACCTGTGCCTGTACCTGTGCCTCTGTGTCTTCGTGTGACTGCCCTGCCCTGCCCTGCCCTGCCACTGCCACTGCCACTGCGGCTGCGGCTGTGCCTGCGCCTGCGCGGGGCCGACGGGGCGGTGTCATGAGGTCGTGTGTAAGGCCCGTACGTACCCGGTCGGTGTCGTAAGGCGCCTGCCACCCGCCGGGCGGCGCGCGCACTGAGGCCCCCGGCCCGGTCCGGTCGGTCGTCCCGCACGTCGCCGGGCCGGGGTCACGCCTTCCGGGCCCTGCTCGGCCGCCGTCGGACGGACCCGCGCCCGCACGGGGCGTACATCCAGGGCGTACGTCCCGCCCCCACGCTCGGCCGGAACCGTGTTCACCGGCCCGTTCCCAGGCACCCGGCACCGCCGGTCGTGCCGCCCTGTTCCGCCTCGCGGAACGACTGCCCGAAGCGGTGGCCGGAAGACCCGCCCACCCTCTCCCACCACCTCGCAAGGCTTTCCTTCACCATGTTCGACGTCGCCGTCTTCGGCTCCCTGTTCGTCACACTCTTCGTCATCATGGATCCCCCCGGGATCACCCCGATCTTCCTGGCGCTCACCGCCGGTCGCCCCGCCAGGGTGCAGCGGCGGATGGCCTTCCAGGCGGTCTGCGTCGCCGGTGGCGTCATCACCGTCTTCGGGCTCCTCGGGCACCAGATCCTCGACTACCTGCACGTCTCGGTACCCGCGTTGATGATCGCGGGCGGACTGCTGCTCCTGCTCATCGCCCTCGACCTGCTGACCGGCAAGACCGACGAGCCGAAGCAGACCAAGGACGTCAACGTCGCTCTCGTACCCCTGGGCATGCCGCTGCTCGCCGGGCCCGGCGCGATCGTGTCCGTGATCCTCGCGGTGCAGAAGGCCGACACCGTCGCCACTCAGGTCTCGCTGTGGAGCGCCATCCTCGCGATCCACGTCGTGCTGTGGGTCGTCATGCGCTACTCGCTGCTGATCATCCGCGTCATCAAGGACGGTGGCGTGGTGCTGGTGACCCGGCTCGCGGGCATGATGCTCTCCGCCATCGCGGTGCAGCAGATCATCAACGGCGTCACGCAGGTGATACAGGGGAGCTGACGACGCCGTCAGGACACGCAGAGCCCCGCACGGCATCCTCGCCGTGCGGGGCTCTGAAGTCTGAGCAGCGTCTGCGGTCCGCGACGCGTTTCGGTCCTACGAGGTGCGTTCGGTGCGTCCTCGTACGGCGAAGCGGATGATCGTCGTGTTACGAAGCGGTTGTATCGGCCGGGCGGATCCACAGTCGCTGCCCGATGGCGGCGGCCTGCTGAACGATCCGGTTGACGGAGGCGGCGTCTACGACAGTGCTGTCCACGGGCGTGCCGTCGACATCGTCGAGTCGCATGATTTCGAAGCGCATGGGCTTCTCCCTTCGTCTGGTCATCCTCCTGAGGAGAACTACTTGTGTGTGAGGAGCGAGGCACCTCTGCCTCGCTCTTATACGGATTCAACGGGATGCGTGTTACAAACATTCCCTACGCTAAGGAAATTTTTCGAGAACCTAATTACCGGCGGGTAGGCCGGGTGGCGGAGACTGAACGGCGCCAGTTGTGTTCGCAGCGTGACCGCCGGGACAATGGCATTGATGAACGACGACCACGCGGCGCTCGCCGCCCGCATAGACCGTACGAACGAGCTGCTCCAGCGGATGCTCGCCGAGGTCGCGAAGACCCCCTCCACCCATGCGATCTTCGTCGACGCCGGATATCTGTACGCGGCCGCGGGACGGCTCGTCGCCGGCACGGAGGACCGCCGTTCGTTCGACCTGGACACCGAGGGCCTCATCGAGGCGCTCATCGACCGGGCCCGCACGATCTTCGCGGACAGCCGGCTGCTGCGCGTCTACTGGTACGACGGCGCCCGGCGCCGTATCCACACCGCGGAGCAGCAGTCGATCGCCGAACTCCCGGACGTGAAGGTCCGGTTGGGCAACCTGAACGCCAACAACCAGCAAAAGGGCGTCGATTCACTCATCAGGTCGGACCTGGAGTCCCTCGCCCGGCACCGCGCGATCAGTGACGCGGCGCTGCTCGGCGGCGACGAGGACCTCGTCTCCGCGGTCGAGGCGGCGCAGGGCTACGGCGCCCGGGTCCACCTCTGGGGCATCGAGGCGCCCGAGGGCCGCAACCAGGCCGAGCCCCTTCTCTGGGAGGTCGACAGCCAGCGCACGCTCGACCTCGACTTCTTCAAGCCGTATGTGGCCAGACGGACCGCGCAGTCGTACGACCCGACGGCGGCGGTCCGGCCCAGCCGGGAGGACGTGCGCTTCGTGGGCGCCCAGATCGCAGCGAAGTGGCTGGCCGCACGGGGCCGCGAATCCCTGGTGGAGCTGCTTCCCGGGCACCCCTACCTTCCCGGCTCGGTCGACCAGGACCTGCTGGTCGAGGCCGAGGGTCTGCTCCAGTACTCCCTGCGCGGACAGTCGGACCTGCGCCGCGCACTGCGGGACGGCTTCTGGGAGCACTTGCAGGCGCAGTACTAGCCGGGGCCAGGGGCTGTCGAGCCGATCAGGTCGCGGGGTGCGGGTGCGTGCCGTCCCAGAAACCGGCCAGCGCGCGGGCGGTCTGCAGGGGCTGGTCGGCGTTCGGGGAGTGCTCCGCCCCCTCGACGACCGTGCGGTGCGCGTCCAGTCGTACGGCCATCATGTCCAGCAGGGAGACAGGCCAGGTGTCGTCGCGCGCGCCGGATATCACGTGCTTGGGCAGGGGAACGGCGGCCAGTTCGGCGACGCGGTCGGGTTCGTCGCAGAGCTGGCGGCCCGTCGCGACGAGCTGGGCGGGACTGTTGCCGAGCCAGCGGCGGCGCAGGTCGGCGAGGTCGTCGAGCCCGGCGTCCAGCCCGCCCGTGTCGGTCTCCTCGGGCGGCTCCATCGCCTGGATCGCCTCCCACACCTCGGCCATGCTCATCACGGCCAGCGCGTCCCGCAACAGCTTGACGCGCTGCTGCTGAGGCGTGGAGATCTGGGCGGGGCCGGAGGCCATGAGCGTCAGTGAGACGAACGGCGACGGGTCGATCAGTACCGCGGCGCGGGCGATCAGGCCGCCGAGCGAGTGCCCCACGAGGTGGACGGGGGTGCCGAGGGCGGCCGCCTGCGCGAGCACGTCCTGCGCCAACTCGCTCTGCGCGTAGGCCGATTCGTCGTCCCGCGGCCCCTCGGTCTCGAACTGCCCACGCCCGTCGACGGCCACCGTCCGGTACCCCGCCGCGGCCAACGGCGCGTGCAGCGCGATGAAGTCCTCCTTGCTCCCGGTGAAGCCCGGCAGCAGCAAGGCGGTCCCCTTGGGCTGTCCGTCCGGCACGCCGTCGAGCACGGCGAACTCGCCGCGCGCGGTCGACAGTCGGTAGGCGCGGACACCGGCGGGCGGAACGAACGTGTAGGGCCTGCTCATGCGGAGGAGGCTATCGGGCGTCGGCGACGGACGCTCGGCGGGTGGGGCGGTCCGGGGCCGGTGCCGGGTGGGGTCCGCGGGCAGCCGACATCCTGATCGGCCGCGGAATTCGGCGACCGGTGACCGGGCGCCCAGGGGTCGAGGCCGAACCCCGGGTGGCGGAGCGGAAAGGGCCGACGGAGGGACAGCGACGGTCGGAAGCCCGGGAAAGCCAGCGCGCCGGGCCGGACCAGCAGGGTTGGGAGGCCGGATCGGCGAGGTCGGGCGACGGGGCCGGAAGGGGGCGTGGGGGGCCTGCGGGGGCGCGTGACGGGACCGACCGGCGGGGTGGGCGACGAGAACATGCAGGAGTGCGAGGCGGACCGGCGTGCAGGGAGTGTGAGGCGGACCGGTACGCAGGGAGTGCGTGTGAGGCGGACCGGTATGCAGGGAGTCTGAGGCGGACCGGCCGGGTGCGCGGCAGGTCCGGCGGCAGGTGGAGGTGGCGGGTCCGCGGCAGGTAGGGGCGTGTGGCGGGTCCGGCGGCGGGTGGGGGCGCGGCGGGACCTGCGGGTCCGGCCGCGGGTGCCTGGCGGGGGTTGGTGAGGGGATCGGTAGCGGGACCGGTCGCGGTGCGAGGAGGTCGGAAAACGCCGATGGCCCGGCCCCACCGGAAGGGGGACCGGGCCATGGGACGGGAGATCAGCTGTCCGCGGGCTCCGTGGCGACAGCCTTGCGGGTGCGTCGACGGGTGGCGGGCTTCGCCTCGGCCTCGTCGGCGGCCTGGGCCGGAATGTCGGCTTCGGCGACGGCCTTGCGGGTCCGGCGGCGTACGGGCTTGGCGTCCGTCGTGTCGGCGGTCTCGGGGGCGTCCGTGGCGGCGGCCTTGGCGCGGGTGCGCCGGGGCTTGGTCTCGGTGACCGTGTCGGCGACCTCGGTGGCGGCGGCCTCGACGGTGTCGAGAACGGCCTCCGCGGCCTTGCGGGTGCGTCGACGCGTGGCGGGCTTCGCCTCGGCCTCGGCGGCGGCCTGGGCCGGGATGTCGGCTTCGGCGACGGCCTTGCGGGTCCGGCGGCGTACGGGCTTGGCCTCCGTCACCTCGGCGGCCTCGGCCGCGTCCGTGACCGTGCTCGCGGCCTTGGCGCGGGTGCGCCGGGGCTTGGTCTCGGCGACCGTGTCGGCGACCTCGGTCGCGGCGGCCTCGACGGTGTCGAGAACGGCCTCCGCGGCCTTACGGGTCCGGCGCCGCACGGGCTTGGCCGGAGCCTCGGTGACCTCGACGGCCTCGGCGACCGTCTCGGCTGCAGGCGCCGTCTCGACGGGCTTGCGGGTCCGACGGCGGGCCTGCCTGGCCGGAGCCTCGGCGACGGCCTCGGCGGCCACGCTCTCGACCACGGCCTCGGCAGCGGTCACCGCCGCCTCCGCCGTCTCGACAGCGGTCGCGGTGGGTTCGGCGCTCTTCCGGGCACGGCGACGGCGCGGCGCGGCCGGCTCGTCGGTGACACCCTCCGCCGTCGCGACGGCGGCTTCCGCGGCCTCGGCCACCGGGGCGGCCACGGCAGCGGCGGCCATCGGCTCGGAGCCCGCTCCACCGCGCGTACGCCGACGGCGGCGCGGCGTGCGGGGCTCGGTGGCCTCGACGGACGCGGGAGACTCCGTGGTCGTCTCGGGGGACGTGGACGCGGACGTCTCGTCCATCGGGGCACCGTTGCGCGTACGACGGCGCTGGCGCGGCGTGCGCGGCGTGCGCTCACGCTCGCGCTCGTTGGTCGACGGCGCCGCCGAACGGCCACCGCGGCCACGCGGGCCGCCACGGCCGCCGGTCTCGCCCAGGTCCTCGACCACTTCGGCGGCGAGCCCGGCGCGGGTGCGCTCGGAACGCGGCAGGACACCCTTGGTGCCGGCCGGGATGCTCAGCTCCTCGAAGAGGTGCGGGGACGTGGAGTACGTCTCCGGCGGGTTGCCGAAGCCGAGGTCCAGCGCCTTGTTGATCAGCTGCCAGCGCGGGATGTCGTCCCAGTCGACGAGGGTGATCGCGATGCCCTTGGCACCCGCGCGGCCGGTGCGGCCGATGCGGTGCAGGTACGTCTTCTCGTCCTCGGGGGACTGGTAGTTGATGACGTGGGTGACACCCTCGACGTCGATACCGCGGGCCGCGACGTCGGTGCAGACGAGGACGTCGACCTTGCCGTTGCGGAACGCGCGCAGCGCCTGCTCGCGGGCGCCCTGGCCGAGGTCGCCGTGGACCGCGCCGGAGGCGAAACCGCGCTGCTGGAGCTGGTCGGCGAGGTCGGCCGCCGTGCGCTTGGTGCGGCAGAAGACCATGGCCAGGCCGCGGCCGTCGGCCTGCAGTATGCGGGCGACCAGCTCGGGCTTGTCCATGTTGTGCGCGCGGTAGACGAACTGCGCGGTGTTGCGCACTGTCGCACCCGAGTCGTCCGGCTCGGAGGCGCGGATGTGCGTGGGCTGCGACATGTAGCGGCGCGCGAGACCGATGACCGCGCCCGGCATGGTCGCCGAGAACAGCATCGTCTGACGGCGGGCCGGCAGCATGTTCATGATCTTCTCGACGTCGGGCAGGAAGCCCAGGTCGAGCATCTCGTCGGCCTCGTCGAGGACGAGCGCCTTGATGTGCTTGAGGTTGAGCTTCTTCTGGCCCGCGAGGTCCAGCAGTCGGCCCGGGGTGCCGACGATGACGTCGACGCCCTTCTTCAGGGCCTCCACCTGGGGCTCGTACGCCCGGCCGCCGTAGATGGCGAGAACGCGCACGTTGCGGACCTTGCCCGCGGTCAGCAGGTCGTTGGTCACCTGGGTGCACAGCTCGCGCGTCGGGACGACGACGAGGGCCTGCGGGGCGTCGGTGAGCTGCTCGGGCTTGGCCCGGCCCGCCTCGACGTCCGCGGGGACGGTGACGCGCTCCAGGAGCGGAAGGCCGAAGCCCAGCGTCTTGCCGGTGCCGGTCTTGGCCTGGCCGATGACGTCGCTGCCGGAAAGGGCGACGGGGAGCGTCATCTCCTGGATGGGGAAGGGGTTGATGATGCCGACGGCCTCAAGGGCTTCGGCGGTCTCAGGAAGGATTCCGAGGTCTCGGAAAGTCGTAGTCAGGGTGCTGCCTCTTCTGTGTACGCGGTGCGAGGCGAGCGCGGGGGTCGTGTCGGGACCGTGCCGGGGACGTCGGCCGCTCTTGACGGGCGGGCCGAGTGGCTTGGGACCACTGCCGACGCTCGAGCTCTCGTGCCGCTGAGGGTTCCCTCCGGATGCCGTACGCAATGTGCCGTACCGACGAGGAGGGCTGTCGGGTCGGAGCCGATCGGGCCACCGACCGGGCATCCTCATTCGTGCGGCCCGTCGAATTTACTCGCCGGGCGCATTACCACCATACCCCGGAATCGCGCACATGCGATGGCCGATTTGGTCACGTAGTCGTCGTCACACTGGTTGACCAGGGACTTCCCTCGTGCTGTGAGCGGGCTATTGTGCGCTTCATGACGACGCCTGACAACGCCGCTGAGAAGCCCGCCGAGGCCCCCGCCGACACCGCCCCCGCGGCCACCGGAGTCGCCGCGCAGAACTGGGACACGGCCTCGGCCGAGCCGCAGTACCGCGCCGCGGTCGTGGACCTGCTGGGAGCGCTCGCGTACGGCGAGCTCGCGGCGTTCGAGCGGCTCGCGGAGGACGCCAAGCTGGCGCCCACGCTCAGCGACAAGGCGGAGCTGGCGAAGATGGCGTCCGCCGAGTTCCACCACTTCGAGCAGCTGCGGGACCGGCTCTCCGCGGTCGGCGCGGAGCCGACGCAGGCGATGGAACCCTTCGTCGCCGCGCTCGACGGCTTCCACCGGCAGACGGCTCCCTCGGACTGGCTGGAGGGGCTCGTCAAGGCGTACGTCGGCGACTCGATCGCCAGTGACTTCTACCGCGAGGTCGCGGCCCGCCTCGACTCGGACACCCGGCAGCTCGTCCTCGGCGTCCTCGACGACACCGGTCACGCCGGCTTCGCCATCGAGAAGGTGCGCGCCGCGATCGACGCCGACCCGCGGGTGGGCGGCCGGCTCGCGCTGTGGGCGCGACGGCTGATGGGCGAGGCCCTGTCCCAGTCGCAGCGCGTGGTCGCCGACCGCGACGCCCTGTCGACGATGCTCGTGGGCGGCGTCGCGGACGGTTTCGATCTCGCGGAGGTCGGCCGGATGTTCTCCCGGATCACCGAGGCGCACACCAAGCGGATGGCCGCACTCGGCCTCGCCGCCTAGGGCTCAGCTCGGCCGACTAGGGGCGCGGTTCACGGTCGCGGGAGCGGGGTCTGCGGAACGGCTTACGCCGTCGCCGAGCGGCGGCGAAACCGCTCCTCGGGGCGGAGCAGCAGCGACAGCAGCGCCGCGGAGACGGCCGCCGCGCCGAGAAGGATGACCAGGAAGTAGCCGGAGCCCAGCGTCGTGTGCGTCAGGAAGGCGCCGAACAGGGCTCCTGCCACGCCGGTCGACAGGACCAGACTGCGTGCCGGCAACCGGTGGGGCAGGCGGTACGAGGCCGCCCACGCCAGCGCGAAACCGAGCAGCGCGGAGCCGAGCGCTTCCAAGAACATGGTGAAGGTCCCTCCCGCACGGCCGGTGCAAATCGGTCGTAGCCGGTCCTACCCCTGACGTGCGGAACGCAACCCTCCCCTGTGCCCGGCATGTGCTCCATCTGTGGACGCGCCGGGTGCACGGGACAGCGCGCCCCGGCGGTCGGCGGTCGGCGGCAGCGGGGGGCGGTACGCGGTTTCGGCGGTGGTACGGGGTTTCGCCGGTGGTACGGGGCCGGGCGCGCGCCGGAGCAGGCGCGGGCGGCGCCGGTCGGGCCAGGGTCTGCCGGACGGGAGCGGGCTACGAGAGCCGGACGGCGGCGGGCCGAGCGAAGAGGCCGGGAGCGGGCTGCGCGACGCGGACGACGGCGGGCCGCGCGAAAAGGCCAGGAGCGGGCCGCGCGAAGCGGACGGCGGCGGGATGCGAGAGCCGGACCGGAGCGAAGTGCGCCAAGCGGGACGCGATGCGTGAAGGGCCCGGTGACACGTCACCGGGCCCTTCACCCACCACTTCGTTGCTCTGTCGCGCTGTCGCCCTACAGAGCGCTGAATCCGACCTTGCGCTGCGTGGGCTCGCCGAGCTCCACGTACGCCAGCCGGTCGGCCGGAACCAGGACCTTGCGGCCGTGGTCGTCCACGAGGCTCAGCAGCTGCGACTGGCCGGACAGCGCCTCGGACACCGCGCGCTCGACCTCTTCCGGTGTCTGACCGCTCTCCAGAACGATCTCGCGGGGCGCGTGCTGCACGCCGATCTTGACCTCCACGGCTTTGTCCCTCCGACGGTCAGTCATGTGCGCGTTCGTACGCGCCGTACGCAGCACACATTAGCCCGGCGAGGGGAGGTGCACGCTCCGCCCGGGAACGCCAGGAGCGAACAGCCGACGGGAACAAAGAAGCGGCCGAGGGGTGCGCCCCCGGCCGCTTCCTGCGTGTCGGTGATTCGGTGGGTCACTGGTGATCGGTGCCGTGCAGCGGGAACCCCGCGATCCCCCTCCAGGCGAGCGAGGTCAGCAGCTGGACCGCCTGGTCGCGCGGGACACTGCGGTCACTGTGCAGCCAGGAACGGGCCACCACCTGGGCCAGACCGCCGAGGCCCGAGGCGAGGAGCATCGACTCGGCGCGCGAGAGACCGGTGTCCTCCGCGATGACGTCGCAGATCGCCTCGGCGCACTCGTGCGTCACCTTGTCGACGCGCTCGCGCACCGCCGGCTCATTGGTCAGGTCCGACTCGAAGACCAGCCGGAAGGCGCCGCCTTCGTCCTCCACGTAGGCGAAGTAGGCATCCATGGTGGCGCGGACGCGCAGCTTGTTGTCCGAGGTCGACGCGAGAGCCGTCCGCACCGACAGGAGCAGCGACTCGCAGTGCTGGTCGAGCAGGGCGAGGTACAGATCGAGCTTGCCCGGGAAGTGCTGGTAGAGAACCGGCTTGCTGACGCCCGCGCGCTCGGCGATGTCGTCCATGGCGGCCGAGTGATATCCCTGCGCAACGAAAACTTCCTGGGCGGCGCCGAGGAGCTGGTTGCGTCGGGCACGGCGCGGCAGGCGAGTGCCCCGCGGGCGTGCTGCCTCTGTCTGCTCGATGGCTGTCACGCCGCCTCCCAAAATTGTCCACGTGCGGTGTGCGCCGCGCCGCCATCGTACTTTTCGGTAACCGTGCTGTGTGCGGTGCGAGCGCAGAATTTCACGGACCGGACGCCGACGGGACGGCGCACAGTGTGCCGAAGGGGACGAGCTGGGCACCTGGCCGTCCCGACGGCCCTGATCAGCGGTGTCACGTCACCTGTAGTCGTCCTCGTTCAGTCGGACGACCCGGGACTGCTCGGCGAGATCCGCATCATCGGCGTTCAGGCGGTCGCCCGGGGGTTCCGGGTCGACCTCTTCCGCGGGATCCAGCTCGGTGGACTGCTCGACGGCGTCGGCCTCAGGGGTCTCCGTGTCGAGGATTTCCCGGAACTGGTCGTCGAATGTTCCGGGGTCTGTCGGGTCGACTGTCATGGTTCCTCTTCCCGAACGGTACGAGTGCGCTCCTGATGTACGTACGAGTGCCCTCGTTCGAAGCCTAGGAGACACGCGATCCGGACGCTATGCGATCCGCTCGCGATCTGTGACCGCGAACACATGAGCCCCCGCGTGATCGTCTCGTAACATTGCGGCATGTCTTCGACCGAACTCCCTTCCGCACCGGCCGCCACCGTCATGCCGAGGGTCGGCGCCGTCAGGGTCGCGGAGGGGGAGCGACTGCGATCGGTCGGGCTGCCCGGCATCACGCTGACGATCCGGTCGAGACCTCCGGCCCGGGAGAACCTGCCGTCCGCGCTGTACGTGCACGGTCTGGGCGGTTCCTCGCAGAACTGGTCGGCGCTGATGTCCCTGCTCGACGGGCTCGTGGACAGCGAGGCCCTCGATCTGCCGGGCTTCGGCGACTCGCCGCCACCGGACGACGGCGACTACTCGGTCACCGGCCACGCGCGGGCGGTCATCCGTTATCTCGACGCGTCCGGACGAGGCCCCGTACACCTTTTCGGCAATTCGCTCGGCGGAGCCGTCACGACGCGCGTCGCGGCCGTCCGGCCGGATCTCGTCCGGACGGTCACGCTGGTCTCCCCGGCGCTGCCCGAGATCCGCGCGCAGCGCACCGCGTGGCCGACCGCGCTGCTCGCGGTGCCCGGGGTGGCGGGGCTGTTCACCAAGCTCACCAAGGAATGGAGCGCTGAGCAGCGCGTACGCGGGGTACTGGCCCTCTGTTACGGCGATCCGGGCATCGTGACGCCCGAGGGGTTCCGTGACGCGGTCGAGGAGATGGAGCGGCGGCTCGCCCTGCCCTACTTCTGGGACGCCATGGCACGCTCCGCGCGCGGGGTGGTGAACGCCTACACGATGGGCGGCCAGCACGGACTGTGGCGTCAGGCCGAACGGGTGCTCGCCCCGACGCTCCTGGTCTACGGCGGACGCGACCAACTTGTCGGCTACCGTATGGCGCAGCGCGCGGCCCGTGCCTTCCGCGACTCCCGGCTGTTGTCCCTGCCGGAGGCGGGGCACGTCGCCATGATGGAGTATCCGGAGACGGTGGCCACCGCCTTCCGTGAACTCCTGGCGGACCTGGGAGAGTTGACCTCTTCGGTGGCAATCGGCGCGGAGAGCTGAGGCGGGAAGTGGGACGACACAGTCGTCGGGGGCGGGCCGGCAGGACGGACACCTCGCAGACGCGAGCGGTTCCGGCAGAGGAAGCGGCGTCCGCTCCGGCGCAGGGCCCGGACGACGCCCGCCGCGCGGCGACACGCCCGCCCGGCCCCCTGGGTCCCTACCCGTCGGCGGGCGGGAGCCCGCAGCGAGGCGCACCGGAGCGAGGCGCACCACATTTCGACGACGGGACTCCGGCACACGGTTTCCCGCGGACGGCCGACGGCACTCCCGCGCGTGGGGTGCCACGCTTCCAGGAGGGCACCCCGGCGCACGGCGTGCCGCGTTTTCCCGACGGGACTCCGGCACACGGCTTCCCGCGGATGACCGACGGCACTCCGGCGCGCGGGGTGCCGCGATTCGCGGACGGGACTCCGGCACAGGGCGTCCCGCGTTCGGACGGCGGCACCCCGGCGCGTGGGGTGCCGCGTTTTTTCGACGGGACTCCGGCGCACGGAGTGCCGCGTCTTCCGGACGGGACTCCGGCGCACGGAGTGCCGCGTCTTCCGGACGGGACTCCGGCGCACGGAATGCCGCGTCTTCCCGACGGGACCCCCGCCCACGGAATGCCGCAGGTGCGGGGCGGTCATCCCGAGCAACGTGAACAGGGCGGCGGCTGGGGAGAGTCCAGGGCTGGTGGGGCTCCGCAGGGCGCGCCTCCCGGGCCCCGGGTCCCCCGGCAGCGTCAGCAGGCCGTGACGGCCCCCCGGCAGGCGTACGTCGACGCGTTCGACCTCGACACGTCGGAGAGCGGCGACCTTCCCGAGCCTCGCGGCGGCGCGGCGGGACGGACGAGCGGCCCCCGTGCCGCCGGTCCTCAGGGCTCCGCCGCCGACTGGAACGCCCGGTCCACCGAGACCGGTGAGCGGCCGCTGCCGGAGACCGACGAGCAGGACGAGGGCAAGGCCCGCAAGGGATGGGCCTTCACCGGGATCGCGGCGGCCGCCGTCACCACCGTGCTGGCCGTCGTCGTGGCCGGACAGATGACCTCGGGACATCACGACACCGGTGCGCGGACGGAGTCCGCCGACAGCGGCGCCGGGCGGGCGACCCAGGATTCCGCCTCGCGCGGAGACGACCGGCCGACCCAGTCGGGGCAACCGAACGTGGCCGCGGCGGCCCTGACGTACGACCAGAAGATGGCCAGGACGTACCCGCTCGGCGCGAAGCTCAAGGCGTCGGGGAAGTTCGAGGCGGTGCCCGGAGTCGCCAAGGCGCCCGGCAAGGGGCGCAAGTACACCTACCGCGTCGACATCGAAGAGGGCCTCGGTCTCGACGGCGCGCTCTTCGCCGAGGCAGTGCAGAAGACCCTGAACGACGGACGGAGCTGGGCCCACGGCGGCGCCCGCACCTTCGAGCGGGTCGACTCCGGCAAACCGGACTTCGTCATCACGCTGGCGAGCCCGGGCACCACCGCCGAGTGGTGCGCCAAGTCGGGGCTCGACACCACGGAGGACAACGTGTCGTGCGACTCGGCGTCCACCGAGCGCGTCATGATCAACGCGTACCGCTGGGCCCAGGGCTCCAAGACCTACGGCTTCGGCGACAAGATTCACTCCTACCGGCAGATGCTGATCAACCACGAGGTCGGCCACCGCCTCGGATACGGGCACGTCAGCTGCAGCAAGGACGGCGATCTCGCCCCGGTCATGCAGCAGCAGACCAAGTTCCTCGACCATGACGGAATCCACTGTCTGCCCAACGCCTGGCCCTATCCCAGGAGTTGACAGGGAGCGCTCGGGCCGCGTTGACATGCGCCGAAAGATCGTTCATATTTTTCCGCATGTCGCCCCGTCACGCCTCCGTTCGCGCAGCTCTTGAGCTGGCGCTCTTCGGCGTGACCGCGCTCTGCGTGGCCGACATTCACTGTTGCTGACGCCCGCCCCCGGCGAGTGCGTCGCTTTCCTTCACGTCTTGTTTCCGTGCGTTCCCGAACCTCCGCGGTTCGGCGCGCCCGTGCCTCTTTCGGTCCGGTCGGACTCCGACGCCTGACGCCCTGGGCGAGCTCTGCGCTCCTCTGTCTCACTCCGCGTCATTCCGTCTCAGTATTCGAGTCATCCGAGAGGTCGTCTTCCGATGCGTCAACCGTCCGTCATAGCGCGCCGCGTGGCCGCGGCATCCGTCAGCCTGGTCGTGGCAGCGGGCGCCGCCGCCTGCGGGCCGAAGGACAGCGATGCCAAGAGCTCCGGTGGCGACTCCCAGCCCCACAAGGGCGGCACGCTCACCGTCCTGAACGCCAACCCGCAGCAGGACTTCGACCCCGCGCGGCTCTACACCTCCGGCGGCGGCAACGTGCCCTCGCTCGTCTTCCGTACGCTCACCACCCGCAACCGCGAGAACGGGGCCGCCGGCGCCCAGGTCGTCCCCGACCTCGCCACCGACACCGGCCGCCCGAGCAAGAACGCGACCGTGTGGACGTACACCCTGAAGAAGGGCCTCAAGTACGAGGACGGCACGCCGATCACGTCCGCCGACATCAAGTACGGCATCGAGCGCTCCTTCGCCGCCGAACTCTCCGGGGGCGCGCCCTATCTGCGGGACTGGCTGATCGGCGGGGCCGGCTACCAGGGGCCCTACAAGGACAAGAAGGGCCTCGACTCGATCGAGACGCCGGACGAGCTGACCCTCGTCTTCCACCTGAACAAGCCCGAGGGCGAGTTCCCCTACCTGGCCACGCAGACGCAGTTCACGCCCGTCCCGAAGGCCAAGGACACCGGGACGAAGTACGAGGAGCACCCGGTCTCCTCGGGTCCGTACAAGGTTGTCAAGAACGAGAACGACGGCGAGCGCCTCACCCTGGAGCGCAACACCTACTGGTCCGCGTCGACCGACGCCGAGCGCAAGGCCTACCCGGACCGGATCGACGTACGGTCCGGCCTGGACTCCTCCGTGATCAACCAGCGGCTGTCCTCCTCCCAGGGCGCGGACGCCACCGCCGTCACCACGGACACCAACCTCGGCCCGGCGGAGCTCGCCAAGGTGACGGGGGACAAGGCGCTGGCCTCGCGCGTCGGCACCGGGCACTTCGGCTACACGAACTACCTCGCCTTCAACCCGAAGGTGAAGCCGTTCGACGACCCGAAGGTGCGCCAGGCGATCTCGTACGCCATCGACCGCAGCTCGGTGATCAACGCCGCGGGTGGCTCGTCGCTCGCCGAGCCCGCCACGACGTACCTGCCGAACCAGAAGTCCTTCGGCTACACGCCGTACGACCTGTTCCCGGCGGGCGCGTCCGGCAACGCGGCCAAGGCCAAGGAGCTGCTGGCGCAGGCGGGCCACAAGAACGGCCTGACCATCACGCTCACCCACTCCAACAGCAAGGACTTCGAGACCAGCCCGGAGATCGCGACCGCCGTCCAGGACGCGCTCAAGAAGGCCGGCATCACCGTCAAGCTCCAGGGTCTCGAGGAGAACGACTACAGCGACAAGATCCACAGCACCACGTCCGAGCCGGGCTTCTTCCTCGCCCACTGGGGTGCCGACTGGCCCTCCGGCGGCCCCTTCCTGGCCCCGATCTTCGACGGTCGGCAGATCGTCAAGGACGGAGCCAACTTCAACTCCGGCTTCCTCAATGACAAGTCGGTCAATGACGAGATCGACGCGATCAACAAGTTGACCGATCTTGACGAGGCCGCCAAGCGTTGGGGCGCACTGGACAAGAAGATCGGCGAGCAGGCCCTGACCGTCCCGCTGTTCCACCCGGTCTACAAGCGCCTGTACGGCGAGGGCGTCAAGAACATCGTGATCAGTGACTGGACCGGCGTTCTGGACATCTCCCAGGTCGCGGTGAAGTAGCACCGTGAGCGAGGCACTTGTCGCCTCCTCGGCCCCCGTGACGGACGTGTCCGTCACGGGGGCTTCGGGGGCCCGTCAGTTCTGGCGGCGGCTGCGTGCGCAGCGCGCCGCCCTCGTCGCGGCGGCCGTCGTCGCGCTGCTCGTCCTGGTCGCGCTCGCCGCACCGCTGCTCACGGCGATCGAGGGCCAGGACCCCACCACCTACCACCCCTCGCTGGTGGACTCCGCGCGCGGCGGTGTCCCCGTCGGCCCGCTCGGCGGCATCGGCGCCGGTCACTGGCTCGGCGTCGAACCCCAGACCGGCCGAGACCTGTTCGCCCGCCTCGTGTACGGCGCCCGGGTCTCCCTCGGCGTCGCGCTCGCGGCGACCATCGTGCAGGTCGTCATCGCCGTCGTCGTGGGCGTCGCGGCGGCGCTCGGGAACCGATGGGTTGATCAACTGTTGAGCCGCGTCACCGAGATCATCGTCGCGCTGCCGTTGATGATCATGTCGCTGGCGCTGCTGGCCATCGTGCCCGGCAGCTTCCCGCGTCCCGTACTCGTCGCCCTCGTCATCGGCCTGATCGCCTGGGGCACGCTCGCGAAGATCGTGCGCGCGCAGACGCTCACGCTCAAGCAGCTGGACTACGTCGCCGCCGCGCGGCTCAGCGGCTGGGGCACCTGGCGGATCGCCCGCCGTGATCTGCTGCCGGGCCTCGCCGCCCCGCTCATCACGTACTCCGCGCTTCTCGTGCCCGCGAACATCGGCGTCGAGGCCGCCCTGTCGTTCCTCGGCGTCGGCGTGAAGCCACCGACGCCGTCCTGGGGACAGATGCTGACCGCCGCCGACGTCTGGTACCAGGCCGCGCCGCAGTACCTGCTGCTGCCCGCCGGCGCGCTGTTCGTCACCGTCCTCGCCCTGACCGTCCTCGGCGACGGCGTGCGCGTCGCCCTCGACCCGCGCGCGGCTTCCCGCCTGCGCGTCGGCACGGGCCGCAGGCGCGAGGCCAAGGCCGACGCGAGCGCGGGCGTACCCACCGGCGGCGGCACGGGGCTGCCCGGGCAGGACGCCGGAACGCCCCCGCGGGGCGCGGGTGCGCCCCGGCCGGGCTCGCCCTCCGACGAGACGAAGGAGGCCACGGCATGAGCGGCTTCGGCGGGTTCGTCCTGCGCCGTGCCCTCGGCACCGCGGTCACCCTCTTCGCCATCTCGGTGATCATCTACGTCGTCTTCTACGCCACCCCCGGCAACGTCGCCCAGATCACCTGCGGCCCGCGCTGCTCACCCCTCCAGGTGCACCAGGTCGCCGAGCAACTGCATCTCGGGGACCCGCTGTACGTGCGTTACTGGCACTTCCTGGAGGGGATCCTCGTCGGGCAGGACTACTCGACGGGCACCTCCGTCCAGCACTGCCCGGCGCCCTGCCTCGGGCTGTCGTACCAGACCGACCAGCAGGTCACGCGGCTGATCCTGACGAAGCTGCCGGTCAGCCTGTCGCTGGTGTTCGGCGCGATGGCCGTATGGCTGGTTCTCGGCGTCGGCACCGGCGTGCTCTCGGCGTGGCGGCGCGGCCGGATCAGCGAGCGGGTGCTGACCGGCCTCACCCTGGCCGGCACGGCGACGCCCGTCTTCGTCATCGGCCTTATCCTGATGATCGTCGTCTGCGGCCAGCTGGAACTGCTGCCCTTCCCGCAGTACGTGAACTTCTCCGACGACCCCGAACAGTGGGCGTGGAACCTGGTGCTCCCCTGGCTCTCGCTCGCCCTCGTCGAAGCCGCCGCGTTCGCCCGGCTGACCAGGGCCTCGATGCTGGAGACGCTCGCCGAGGACCACATCCGGACCTTCCGCGCGTACGGCGTGGGCGAGCGGTCGATCATCGGGCGGCACGCCGTCCGGGGAGCGCTCGCCTCGATCATCGCGCTGAACGCCAACACCTTCGGCTCGGCGGTCGGCGGCGCCGTGCTCACCGAAACACTCTTCGGACTGCCCGGCATCGGCCAGGAACTGGTGCACGCGGTGAACGTCGTCGACCTTCCCGTGGTCGTCGGCATGGTCCTGGTCATCGGCTTCTTCGTGGTCATCGCCAACGCCGTCGCGGACGTGCTCTACGCGGTGGCCGACCGACGGGTGGTGCTGGCATGAGCGACTTCTCCACGACTCCTTCCACGATTTCTTCGGCGGCCTCTTCCCCGGCTTCCGCCGAGGCCGCTTCCCTGGCTTCCGTCCAGGTCGCTTCCCCGGCTTCTTCCGCTGACTCCGTCCCGGCCGCCGCCCCTCTGGTCGAAGTGAGCGACCTCGTCGTCGACTTCGGGGACCTGCGCGCCGTGGACGGGCTCTCCTTCCGGCTGGAGAAGGGCGCCGCGCTGGGCCTGGTCGGCGAGTCCGGCTCGGGCAAGTCCACGGTGGCGTCGGCGTTGCTGGCGCTGCACCGGGGGACCGGAGCGCGCGTCGGCGGCACGGTCCGGGTGGCCGGTGTCGACGTACAGCGGGCGTCCGACGACGAACTGCGTCGGCTGCGCGGCGGAAAGGCCGCCATGGTCTTCCAGGACCCGTTGTCCTCCCTCGACCCGTACTACGCCGTCGGCGACCAGATCGCCGAGGTGTACCGGGTGCACACCAGCGCGTCCCGGCGAGCGGCACGCGCGCGTGCCGTGCGGGTACTGGACCGCGTAGGCATCCCCGACGCGGCACGCCGGTCCCGCTCGCGCCCGCACGAGTTCAGCGGTGGCATGCGCCAGCGAGCGCTCATCGCCATGGCCCTGGCCTGCGAACCCGAGCTCCTGATCGCCGACGAACCGACCACGGCCCTCGACGTGACCGTCCAGGCCCAGATCCTCGACCTTCTGCACGACCTGCGGCAGGAGACCGGGACGGGGCTGCTGCTGGTCACCCATGACGTCGGGGTCGCGGCCGAGAGCGTCGACGAGATCCTGGTGATGCGTCACGGACGCGCGGTCGAGCACGAGCCGGTCGCCGCCGTCCTCGGCGCACCCCGGGAGCCGTACACCCGTGAACTCCTCGGCGCCGTCCCCCGCGTGGACACACCTCGCGTGGTCGAGCGGGCCGGGCAGGAGGACGGCGCCGGACCGGACGCGGGCGCACGGCCCGTCGACAGCGACGTCGTCCTCGAAGCGGTCGGGCTCCGGCGGGAGTTCGGGCGCGGCAAGCAGCGGTTCGCGGCCGTCGACGACGTGTCGCTGAGCGTCCGCCGGGGCGAGACCCTCGGCATCGTCGGCGAGAGCGGCAGCGGGAAGACGACCCTGGGAAGGATGCTGGTGGGGCTGCTGGAGCCCACGGCCGGCGTGGTCCGCCACGAGGGGCGCGAACAGTCCGGCGTCCGCCCCTCGGTGCAGATGGTCTTCCAGGACCCGGTGTCGTCCCTCAACCCCCGGCGGAGCGTGGGCGAGTCCATCGCCGATCCGCTGCGGGCGCGCGGGACGGGGGTCCCCCCGCTCGGGCGAAGCCGGGAGTGGGGGAGGGACGAGGCACGCATTCGAGGGCGCGTACGGGAACTGCTGGAGCGCGTGGGGCTCGAAGGCGCGCACTACGACCGCTACCCGCACGAGTTCAGCGGCGGACAGCGCCAGCGCATCGGCATCGCGCGGGCACTCGCCGCCGAGCCGCACGCCATCGTGTGCGACGAGCCGGTCTCCGCGCTCGACGTCACCACACAGGCCCAGGTGGTGGCCCTGCTCGGTGAGTTGCAGCGGGAACTCGGGCTCGCGCTGGTGTTCGTGGCCCACGACCTCGCGGTCGTACGCCAGGTCAGCGACCGGGTGGCGGTGATGCGGCGCGGCCGGCTCGTCGAGTACGGTCCCGCCGACGAGGTCTACGAGAGCCCGCGGGACCCGTACACCCGGCAGCTGCTGGCCGCCGTACCGGCACTCGACCCGGAGATCGCGGCGCGGCGCCGCGCGGAGCGCAAGGAGCTGTCCCCGGCCTGATACGAGGTCCCCGGGCCGGCGAAAACGTGCCTGCTTGATCTCGTAGCGCGACGAAACGCGGCCTGCGCGGGAAAGTTACGACCGTTCACCCCTTTTGGTGGTGCGATGGACAACCGTCCGTCGCACCACCGCCTTGTCCGCATACGTTCGTCCCGCTGCGAGCCGCCGGGTCAACGGCGGCTCCCCATACGGGAGATCGGGGGTGTGCTCGTGCGCATCGGACTGCTGACGGAGGGTGGCTATCCGTATGTGAGCGGTGACGCCGGACTCTGGTGCGACCGGCTCGTGCGCGGGCTCGGGCGACACCAGTTCGACATCTACGCGCTCAGTCGCACGGAGCGCCAGGAGGACCGGGGCTGGGTCCAGCTGCCGCCCCAGGTCGGCCACGTACGCACGGCACCCCTGTGGACGGCGCCCAGCGACGGGGTGGTGTACGGACGCCGGGCCCGGCGCCGGTTCGCCGAGGCATACGGGGAACTCGCGGCGGCGGTGTGCGGAGGGCCGGAAGCCGCGGGCGCGGAAGTCTCCGCGGACCCGGCGGATTCCGTCGGCGCCGAGGCGGACCGTTTCGCCAGTGCTCTGTACGGGCTGGCCGAACTCGCCCGGGACGAGGGCGGACTGGTCGGCGCCCTGCGCTCCGAGAGCGCGGTGCGTGCCCTGGAAGGCGCCTGTCGAGCGCCCGGCGCACTCCGCACGGCCCGCACCGCGCGCGTACCCGATCTGCTCACCGTCGCCGCGCACATCGAGCGCACCCTGCGCCCCCTCTCGCTGGACTGGTACGAGGACGACGCGCTCGGTTCGGCCGACCTCTGCCACGCCGCGGCCGGCGGAGCGGCGGCGCTGCCCGGTCTCCTCGCCCGGCACTTCCTGGGCGTCCCGCTGCTGGTCACCGAGTACGGCGTGCAGCTGCGGGCGCACTACCTGTCCGCCGCGACCCTCGAAGCGGCCCCCGCCGTCCGGGCGCTGCTCGCCGCCTTCCACGGCCGGCTCGCCACCGAGGTCTACCGCGCCGCCGCACTCATCACGCCCGGCAACGCGCACGCCCGCCGTTGGCAGGAGCGCTGCGGCGCCGACCGCGCCAAGCTGCGCACCGTCCACCCCGGCATGGAGGCCGCGCGCTTCGCGGACGTCGGGGAGGCCGTGCGGGGCAGCCGGTGCGCGGACCCCGACACGCTGGTGTGGGTCGGCCGCATCGAACCGTCGAAGGACCTGATCTCCCTGCTGCACGCCTTCGCCGAGATCCGCAAGGCCGAGCCGACGACCCGGCTGCGGATCGTCGGCGCCCCCGCCGAAGGCCCGGACGGCGCGACCTACCTGGCCCACTGCAAGGCGCTGGCCGCGCAGCTCTTCCCGGACGAGGCCGAGGGGGTGCACGCGGTCGGCGACAACCCGGTCTCCTTCGAGGAGATCGGCGGTCCGGAGGTCCCGAGCCTCGCGGAGGCCTACGCCTGCGGAGCCCTGGTCGTCCTGTCCAGCGTCGTCGAAGGCTTCCCGGTCAGTCTCGTCGAGGCCATGCTGTGCGGCCGGGCAACCGTCTCCACGGATGTGGGCGCCGTCGTCGAGGTCATCGGCGGTACGGGGCTGGTGGTTCCGCCGCGCAATCCGCGGGCGCTCGCGGAGGCGTGCGTGGCGCTGCTGCGCGATCCCGAGCGCCGTGAGCGTCTGGGCGCGGCCGCCCGCGCACGCGCCCTCGAACTCTTCACCGTCGAGCAGAACGTCACGGCATTTCACGGCATTTACCTGGAGATCGTCTCGCACTCCCCGGTGCGTCGGGTCATCGTGGACGACGAGGGGGAGCCGTTGCCCTTCGGAGTCCCCGCCGAGGTCCATGTGCCCGGTCGCTGGACCGAGAACCGCTTCATGACCGCGGGGACCGCGTGCCGACCGCGCTGGGCGCAGGCGGCACCGGTACGAGCCACCGTGCCCACGCCCACGCCGACGTCCGCGCCCGTGCCCACGCCCGTGCCCCTGCCCGTGCCGGTGTCCGTTTCCGTGGGGGAGGGCGCGTGACCATCGACAGTGCCGGACCCGACGCCCCGAGCGGGCTCGGCGACCCGGGCGAACCGGACGGGTCTACGCCATCGGCGAGCCCCGGCACCCGGGCCGAGCGGTCAGTACGCGACACCGGTTCACTCCGTGGCGGCGACTCGACAGGTGACGGCTCCCACGGCGCGCGCAGGCCCACCGGGCGCCGCGGTGCGGTGGACCCCGTGAAAGCGCTGATGCACCGGCACCGCGAGCTCTGCGAGCGGGCCGTGGACCCGCTGGAGATCGCGGCGGGTCTGGAGGCACACGGGGTGACCGACCGGACCGCCGCGCGCTTCCGGCACCGGGACGTCTTCTCGCTCGCCGAGGAGATGTACGCCCGCGCCGCACGCGACGGGGAGTCCGCGCCCCGCACCGAGACTCCGGGGCGCCCCGGCAAGCGTGCCTACTGGGCGGCGCTCGCCCTGATGCCGGGTGCCCTCGGTTCGGCCGTCGTCGTCGGGCTGCGGCTCACCGACGGGCAGCAGCGTCTCGCCGTCGCCGCGTTCGGCGCCCTGGCCATGACGTCGGGCCTGCATGTCGCCCTCCGCCGCGGCCCCCTGAGCACCCGGCACCGCACGAACGCCGCACGCGCGTGGACCTGCTGGCTCGTCGCGTACGCCCTGGTCGGCGACGGACTCCTGACCGCCGGCCGGGAAGGCGGCCCGCACGGCCCCTGGCCCCTGGCCGCCGCACCCGTGCTTGCCCTCTCCCTGGCCTGCGCCCCGGCCGCTTGGTGCGCCCACCTCTTCGCCGCCCGCGCCCGTCGCCGACTGAGCGCGAGCCGCGGCCTGGAGGAGTTCGCCGCCTCCGTACGCCCCCTGCTCCTCGGGACGTTCGTCCTGTTCCTGTGCGCACTGGGCGGACTGCTCGCGCTGTGCGGGACGGCACTGAACGAGTCACCCGCCTACGCCGGAGCCGGTGCCCTCGGCGCACTACTCCTGCTCGCGCGACTGCTGACCGCACGCGGCTTCACCCAGGCCCCGGGCCGCGCGCTCGCCGGCGCGGGCGCGACGGAGGCCACCGCCCTCGCCACGGTCTTCGCCGCACGCCTGCCCAGCTGCTCGTTCCTGGCCACCCCCGTCGACAACCTGGTCGGGGCGGCGGGACCCGGCGCCGTACCGGCCCTGGCCTGTGGGGCGGGCGCCCTCGTCCTCCTCGTCCAGGCGACCCGCACCCTCACCCGCGCCTCGGCCCATGCCCTGCCCTGCGAGGCCCCATGAGCCGCGATCCGCGCCCCGACGCACCGAGCCTGCAGACCCGGTGGCCCGAGGCCGCCCTGAACCGGCCCACGACGCCCCCACCGCCGTGAGTCCCCCCCCGGCGTCCGGGCAGCGTCCCGGATCCGGGCCCCCTTCTCCCGCGGGGCCGACACCGCGGGCCCTCTTCACGACCGACGGCACCATCTCGAAGGAGACAGTCAGATGATCACCTCCCGAACCGGAGAATCCGCCCCGGGAGCCGCCCGATGAGGGTCCTGCTGATCGGAGCCAACGGCTACCTCGGCCGTTTCGTCGCCGACAGGCTGCTCGCCGACCCGGCCGTGCAGCTCACCGCGCTCGGCCGCGGCGACGACGCCGACGTACGGTTCGACCTCGCCTCGGGCAGCCCCGGCGCGCTCACCCGCTTCCTGGACGCGGTGCACCCCGGAGTCGTCATCAACTGCGCGGGCGCCACCCGCGGCGGCGCCCGCGAACTGACCCGGCACAACACGGTCGCGGTCGCCACCGTCTGCGAGGCCCTGCGCCGCAGCGGCTGCGGGGCCCGGCTCGTCCAGATCGGCTGCGGCGCCGAGTACGGGCCCAGCCAGCCCGGCTCCTCCACCGCGGAGGACGCCGTCCCGCGCCCGGGTGGCCCGTACGGAGTGAGCAAACTCGCCGCGACCGAACTCGTCCTCGGCTCCGGCCTGGACGCCGTCGTGCTCCGCGTCTTCTCACCCGCGGGGCCCGGCACTCCCGCCGGATCCCCGCTCGGCCGGCTCGCCGAAGCCCTGCGCCGCGCCATGCAGGCCAGCGACGGCGAACTCAAACTGGGCGGCCTCGGCGTCCAGCGCGACTTCATCGACGTCCGTGATGTCGCGCGTGCCGTCCACGCCGCCTCCCTGTCCGCCGCACAGGGCGTGATCAACATCGGCTCGGGCCGTGCCGTACGCCTCCGTGACGCCGCCGCCGTCCTCGCGCGCGTGGCCGGCTACAGCGGCACCCTGCACGAACTTGACGGCCCGCCCGGCCCGTCCATGCGGCCGTCCATCGGCCACCCCCGCCCCGAACCGGACCACGTGGCCCCGGTCGCGTACCCCTACCCGGACGGCTGCGGCAGCTGGCAGCAGGCCGATGTGCGCACCGCACGCGACCGG
This sequence comes from Streptomyces sp. NPDC026500, assembly GCF_055567635.1. NCBI lineage: Bacteria > Bacillati > Actinomycetota > Actinomycetes > Kitasatosporales > Streptomycetaceae > Streptomyces > Streptomyces sp. NPDC026500. The sequence continues at coordinate 333,478 of NZ_JBVHQB010000002.1, forward strand.
CTCGGCTGGCGGCCCCGGATCAACCTCGAGGAATCCCTCGCCGACATCTGGATGGAGGCAGCATGTCGTATCTGACCAGCACCGCAACCGGCAGCGCGAGCACCGACTTAGGACTCGGCTTCGGTATCCCCGGCTATGCGCACCCCCTCGTCGCTCCCGTGGAATGGGACGAACTCACCCGCCCCGGCACTCCCTTGCACTGGGTCGTCCTGAACGTGGACAACGGTCCCGGCGCGAGACCCGACCCGCGCTGCCTGGAGGCCTCGGGCCGGCTGCGCAACGCGGGGGTCCGGGTGCTGGGACACCTGGACGCCGCCCGTGGGGCACGCACCTTCGGCGAAATACTCTCCGACGCGCGTCGCTATCTCGACTGGTACCAGTCCGACGGATTCATCATCGACCGCTGTCCCACCGAACGCGCGGCCCTCCCCGAGATCCGCCGCACGGTCGGCGCGCTCCGCGCACTGTGCGACGGCGGCCACATCGTGCTGGGCCACGGCACCCACCCGCACCCGGGATATGCCGAGAGCGCCGACCAACTGGTGACCTTCTCGGGCCCCTGGACCGAATACCGCTGGTCGCAGGTCGCCGAGTGGACCGCCGACTATCCCCCCGAGCGCTTCTGCCATCTCGTGCACGGTGTGCCGCGCGGCCATCTGGTCGAGGCACTGCGCATCGCCCGCTGGCAGGGCGCCTCGACGATCTATTTCACCGACCGCTCGGATCACGGCGGACAGGCCGACCCCTGGGAGACCATGCCCGACTACTGGGACGAAATCGTCTCGCGGATCGGAACGGGTGTCTCGGAATGAAGAAGGGCGTGGCAGTGTTACGGGGAGAACAAACGTAGTGATTGACCGACCAACGGAGTCCCCGTGTCGCTGCCACCCCTGGTCGAGCCAGCCTCTGAGCTCACCGTAGACGAGGTCCGCAGGTACTCCCGCCACCTGATCATCCCCGATGTGGGCATGGACGGGCAGAAGCGGCTGAAGAACGCCAAGGTGCTCTGTGTGGGCGCCGGCGGCCTTGGATCGCCGGCATTGATGTACCTGGCCGCGGCGGGCGTCGGCACGCTCGGCATCGTGGAGTTCGACGAGGTCGACGAGTCGAACCTGCAGCGCCAGATCATCCACAGCCAGGCGGACATCGGCCGCTCCAAGGCCGAGTCCGCGCGCGATTCCGTGCTCGGTATCAACCCGTACGTGAACGTGGTCCTTCACGAAGTGCGGCTCGAGGCCGAGAACGTGCTGGACATCTTCAGCCAGTACGACCTGATCGTCGACGGCACGGACAACTTCGCGACCCGCTACCTGGTCAACGACGCGTGCGTGCTGCTCAACAAGCCGTACGTGTGGGGCTCGATCTACCGCTTCGACGGACAGGCCTCGGTCTTCTGGTCCGAGCACGGTCCCTGCTACCGCTGCCTCTACCCCGAGCCCCCGCCGCCGGGGATGGTCCCCTCCTGCGCCGAGGGCGGCGTCCTCGGTGTGCTGTGCGCGTCGATCGGCTCCATCCAGGTCAACGAGGCGATCAAGCTTCTCGCGGGCATCGGTGAGCCGCTCCTCGGCCGCCTGATGATCTACGACGCCCTGGAGATGCAGTACCGCCAGGTCAAGGTCCGCAAGGACCCGAACTGCGCGGTCTGCGGTGAGAACCCCACCGTCACCGAGCTCATCGACTACGAGGCCTTCTGCGGCGTCGTGTCCGAGGAGGCGCAGGAGGCGGCCGCCGGCTCGACGATCACTCCCAAGCAGCTCAAGGCGTGGATCGACGACGGCGAGAACATCGAGATCATCGACGTCCGTGAGATCAACGAGTACGAGATCGTCTCGATCCCCGGCGCCAAGCTGATCCCGAAGAACGAGTTCCTCATGGGCACCGCCCTGGAGAGCCTGCCGCAGGACAAGAAGATCGTCCTGCACTGCAAGACTGGTGTCCGCAGCGCGGAGGTCCTCGCCGTCCTGAAGTCCGCCGGTTTCTCCGACGCGGTGCACGTCGGCGGCGGTGTGATCGGCTGGGTCAACCAGATCGAGCCCGAGAAGCCGGTGTACTGACCGGCGGCTCGGCCCGCTCTTTCGACGGCGGGGGTTTCGCGGACGCGGTGTCCGTGAGACCCCCGCCGTCGTCATGAACAGACCTTGCCGTCCTTCGGCACCGTCGCGTCCAGCAGGTAGCTGTTCACGGTCGAGTCGACACAGTCGCTGCCACTCCCGTAGGCGCCATGGCCCTCGCCCTTCCATGTGAGCTCCACACCCACGCCCTTGCCGAGCTCGTCCGCCATCCTGCGGGCGCCCTCGTAGGGTGTCGCCGGGTCCCCGGTGTTGCCGACGACCAGCACGGGTCCGGCTCCCGACGCGCTGACCTCGGGGTTGTCGTACTGGCCGGCCACCGGCCAGTCGTGGCACCAGCCCGCCGTGTCCCAGCCCATGAAGTCCCCGAAGACGGGCGAGATCTTCTCGAACTCGGGCAGCCGCTTCCTCGTCTCCTCGGGAGTCGGCCGCTCCTTGTCGTCCAAGCACGATATGACCCGTTGGGAATGCGTCGTCGTGCCGTAGTGCCCCGAGGTGTCGCGTTCGTTGTAGCCGTCGGCGAGCGTCAGAAGGGCCGAACCGTCCCCGCCCTCGGCGTCCTTCAGAGCTTCGGTGAGGCGCGGCCAGCCCTCCTTGCTGTAGAGCGGCAGCACGATGCCGGTGAGGGCCAGGGTCTGGCTGAGCTCGCGCCCGCCGGCGGTGGGCAGGGGCTTCGCGTCGATCCGCTTCAGCAGGTCCGCGATCTTCCGGGAGCCCTGCTTCGGGTCCTGGCCGGTGGACTTGAGGTAGTCGTCCAGGGCCCGCTGGAAGCCCAGCGTCTGGTTCTTGGCGTGGCCCACGGTGTCGGCGCTCGGGTCGACGACCGCGTCCAGCACCAGGCGTCCCACGTTCTTCGGGAACAAGTGGGCGTACACGCCTCCCAGTTCGGTGCCGTACGAGATGCCGAAGTAGTGCATCCGGCGGTCACCGAGGACCTGGCGCATCAGGTCCATGTCGCGGGCCGTGTCGGTCGTCGAGACATGGGACATCAGCTTTCCGGCGGCCTTCGCGCAGCCCTTGCCGAAGTCCGCGGCGTCCTTGAAGTACGCCGCTTCCTCGGCCGCGTCGTCCGGTGTGGCGTCCACCGACTCGGAGGCCTGGATCGCCTTGTCCCCACGGCACCGCACACCTTCACTGGCGGCCACCCCGCGCGGGTCCCAGCTCACCAGGTCGTAGCGTTCGTGGAGCGGGCCGACGACGCTCTCGTACGACGGCATCGTGGAGACGCCCGAGCCGCCGGGGCCGCCGAAGTTGAACAGGAGCGAGCCGATGCGCTTGCCCCGACCACCGGTCGCCTTCGAGCGGATGAGCGCCAGCCCGATCGTCCCGCCGCCCGGCTTCGCGTAGTCCAGCGGCACCTTGAGCGTCGCGCACTGCCAGCCGCCCCCGGGCGCGGGGGAGTCCGAAGTGCCCTTGCAGCGGCCCCAGTCGAGCTTCTGCGAGGTGAGCGAGACGGGCAGCCCCGGCGACCCGCCGGAAGACGGCGCGGTGGCCGACGGCCCGTCACCGTTCTTCCCCTCGTCCTTGCTGCCGGCTGACGAGCCCCCGCCACAGCCGGCCAGCAGCAACGCGGCGGCGGCCGCGGCCGTCCACCGTGCGAAACGTGTCATGAGAGTCCCCCTCGCCCGTGGTCCGCCCGAAGTCGCGGATCACCTGCAGGCCATAGTAGGCGGCGCCCGCCGATCGCCGTCGAGGCCTGTGGATAACTCTCTGACCTGCAGTTTCCTAGGAACAGGCGGTGCCTGCCGACGGCACGGTGCCCTCCAGCAGATAGCCGTTCACCGCGCCCTGCACGCACTTGTTCTTGCTGTCGTAGGACCCGTGCCCCTGACCCTTGTACGTCAGCTCGACTCCGACACCCTTGCCGAGCGCGTCCACCATCGCCCGAGCCCCCTCGTACGGCGTGGCGGGGTCGCCGGTGTTGCCGACCACGAGGATCGGTGCCGCGCCGGGGGCGCTGACGTCCGGGTGCTCGGCGGCTCCCGGCACGGCCCAGTCGGTGCAACTGACCATGCCCCAGGCCAGGTAGTCGCCGAACAACGGGGAGGCGGCCCGGAACTCCGGAACCTTCGACTGCACCTGGTCCGCGGTGTAACGCGGCTTGTCGTCGGCGCAGTTGATCGAGATGTTCGCCGCGGTGATGTTGCTGTACTGGCCGTTCTCGCTGCGCCCGTTCATGGAGTCCGACAGCAGCATCAACACCTTGCCGTCGCCGTCGTACGCCTGCTGAAGTCCCTCTGTCAGGTACTCCCAGAAGTCCTTGGAGTACAGCGACTGGGCGATGCCGCTGGTCGCGGCGGTCTGGGTGAGCCGGCGCGGGAAGACCCCGGGGATCGGCTTGGCCTCGAGGTCCTTGAGCAGCTTGGCGATGCGGTCCTTGACGTCCTGCGGGGTGTCACCGATGGGGCAGTCCTCGGCCTTCGAGGTGCAGTCCGCGGCGAAGTTGTCCAGCGCGAGCTGGAAGCCCTTGGCCTGCCCGAGGGAGCTCTGTTCCACGTTCTGCGTCGGGTCGACGACTCCGTCGAAGACGGCGCGGCCCACGTTCTTGGGGAACAAGTGGGCGTAGACGCCGCCCAGTTCGGTGCCGTACGAGATGCCGAAGTAGTGCAGCTTGTCGTCGCCGAGCACCTGCCGCATCAGGTCCATGTCGCGAGCGGCGTCCGTCGTGCGCACATGAGGGAGGACCTTGCCGGAGTTCTTCTCGCACGCCGCGTTGAACGTCCTGGTGTTCTGCAGGAGTTCCTGCTGTTCGGCGGCGTCGTCCGGAGTGGCGTCCTGCTGGAAGAACTTGTCGAGCTGCTGGTCGTTCTCGCACTTCACACCCGCGCTGCGGCCGACGCCGCGCGGGTCGAAACTCACCAGGTCGTACCGGGTGCGCAGGGCGGCGTAGTCCTGACCGAAGGCGGGCAGGGTGGTGACGCCCGAGCCGCCGGGGCCGCCGAAGTTGAAGACGAGCGAGCCGATGCGTTTGCCCGGGTCGCCGCTCGCCTTCGCCCGGATCAGCGCGAGCCCGATCGTGTCGCCCTTGGGGTCGGACCAGTCGAGGGGCACCTTCAAGGTGGCGCACTGCCACTCCGCACCGCCCGGCAGAGGTGAGGGGGCGCTGCCGCCGCCCTCGGCCTCGGACGGCGCCGGGCACGCCTTCCAGTCCAGCTTCTGCGCCGTCAGATCCTCGTTCTTGGAATCACTGCTGCAGCCGGACACCCACGAGGTCAGCAGGACGGCGGTAGCGGCCAGGGCGGCGGCGCGCAGCTGGGGCGGGTTCGGCATGTTCCCCATCCTGCGGGCGTGCGAGGTGGGGCGCTCGGGGCACGAGCCGTGTGGGTGAGGGCGCACCGCGGGGCCGTACCCGGTGGGCGCGGGGCCTGGACGAGAGCGTCCGTATGCCCGCGGACACAGGCGCGTACGGGACGGTCCTCGCGCGGACCCTAAAGAGCGCCCTTGCGTGTCAGATGGTTGAAGAACAGCCATCCCGGCAGTACCGGAATCCAGAGGGTCAGCAGCCGGTACAGCAGTACCGCGGGCGCCGCGACCTCCTTGGGGAGACCGACGGCGATCAGGCCGACGGTGAGGGTCGCCTCGACCGCGCCGACACCACCGGGGGTCGGCGCCGCCGAACCCAGAGCGTTACCGGCGAGGAAGACGACGGCGACACTGGCGAGGCTGAGCGTGGTCGTCTCCTCGTGGCCGAACGCGCGGATCGAGGCGTCCAGGCACATCACGAAGCAGGCCGTCAGCAGCAGCATGCCGCCGATGCCGGTGACGAGCTTCTGCGGCCGTTGCAGCACGTCGAGCATGCGCGGTACGACGCCCGCGAACAGCGACCTCACGCGCGTGGAGACGAACTTGCGCAGCAGCGGCACCGACGTCACCACGAGGATGAACACCGCGACCGTCAGCAGACCCGCGATGACCGTACGGGACGGTGACAGGGACGGCGTTTTCTCCGTACCGGTCAGATAGCCGAAGGACAGCAGCATCAGGATGTGGCAGCCGAGCCCGAACAGCTGCGACGCGCCGACGCTCGCCACCGCGAGTCCCGGCCGCACCCCGGCACGCTGCAGGAAGCGTGTGTTGAGGGCGACGCCGCCGACCGCGGCGGGAGCCACGATCTTCACGAACGAACCGGCGACCTGTGCCGCCGCGGTCCGCAGGAACGGCACCCGCTCGGGCACGAAGCCGAGCAGGCTCATCGCCGCCGCGAAGTAGCTCAGGGCGGAGAACAGCGCGGCCGCCGCGACCCAGCCCCACTCGGCGTTGTCGAAGAGGGTTCCGAACTCGATGTGGGTGAGCTGCGTCAGCAGGAAGTACGCGCCGATCGCTCCGGCGATGAAACTGATCAGCGTGCGGGGCTTGACCCGCTCCAGGCGGGCCGGCTCGACGGGCGCCTGCGGCCTGATCAGTAGCACCTGGTGGCGGATCTGGGTGAGCAGATCCTCCTCGCGCGCCTCGTCCAGGGCCTCGTCGATCGCCCGCTTCTCAGCGCGCTGCTCGGCGCGTACGGCCTTCTTTCCGGACTTCTCCGGTACGGGAGCGGCCGCTTCGCTCGCTTCCTCGGCGCGGGCGAGCCTGGCCTGCCGTGAGGCCTCCAGCACCGCCTCGCGTTCACGCTGCGAGCGCTCCCGGGCAAGTTTGCGCAGCGTCGCGCGCGTGGAGCGCGTCAACGCGATCGGCTGGAGCATGGGCAGGCAGTCCGCGACGGCGTCCGGGCCGAGTACGCCGACCGCCGACGCCACCGCGCGCTCGGCGCCCACGCGCAGCCCGAGGGTGGTCACCAGCTGGGCGATGTCCATGCGCAGCAGCAGATCGCCCGCCGCGATCTCGCCGCCGCGCAGATCGGTGAGGATCACCGTGCCGGAACGATCCACCAGAATCGCGTCGCCCGCGAGCCTGCGGTGCGCGATGCGCCGGGACTGCAGCGCCTGCACCTGGTGCCAGGTGTCGCGCAGCAGTTCGTCGGTGATCAGCTCGTCGGGCAGCGAGTCGAGGGTGTGACCGCCGGTGTGCTCGTAGACGAGCATCACGGCGTCCGGGCCCAGCTCGGAGGTCGCGATCAGCTTGGGCGCGTTGGCCCCGGCCGCGATGGCCGCGTACGCGAGGAGGGCTTCCTGCTCCAGGGCCTGGCGCAGGGACTGGAGGCTGCGGCGCGTGGTGATGCCGCGCAGCGTCAGACGGCGCCAGACGCGGTAGAAGAAGCCCTGTGCCTGCTGCTCGCGGTCGACGACCGTGACGTCCAGCGGCGGGCCGTCCTCCAGGGTGACGAAGTAGCGCCGGCCGCGGTCGCCGCTCTCGGCGGTCTCCGGCAGCTCCTCGCGGGCCGCGCTGACCGGGTGGAAGCCGACGTGCCGCAGGCCGGCCATCAGCGTCCGTCCGGTCGGCCGCACGTTCGGCGAACCGACCGCGTACAGCGTCCCGTAGGCGACGGTCCAGCCGATCAGCACTGTCAGGATGATCGAGAAGGGGGTCGTGTAGCCGGTCACCAGCATGGAGAAGGCGTCGAGGAGCAGCACGACCCAGAGCACCCCGCGCCAGCGCGGTCTGCGGGACATGCCGACGGCCGTCATATAGGCGATGACCGGTGCAAGATAGCCGTGAACCGGGTCGGTGAGGGCGTGGATGTCACCCGGCGAGGGCTGGGTGAGCGCCTCCTGGATGGAGCCCGGGGCGCCCTGCGCGACCCAGAGGTCCGTGGCGAGCGTCACTCCGTGGGCGAGGACCGCGGCGAGGACACCGTCGGCGATGCGCAGCCCGTCCCGTTTGATCAGCCGCTCGATGGCGAAAGCGACCGGCACCAGGAGGATCGCGATGCTCGACGCCAGCCCCGCGATCTTGATCAGCAGATCGGGTGCCTGCCCGGTGCCCTTGTTGATGTCCTGTTCGAGGCCCGAGGTGGTGCCGTGCGCGAACGCGGCGATGGCGAGCAGCACCACGATCGCGAGAACGCCGACCAGGAGCCGCATCAGGTCGGACGGACGGTGCACGCGCGCGGGGAGCAGCGGTTCGTCGCCTTCGACCTCGTCGGCATGCACCTCGTCGGAGCAGTCGGCGTCCTGCTTGGCCAGCCGCTCCTCGTCTTCGTAGATCCGAGACGGGTTTTCGTGGGTCCTAGGAGAGGAACCCTCGGCCTCGCCGGAGCCTGTCTCGCTCGTCACGGAGGAGGACTCGCTCGCCCTGTCGTCCGTGTCCTTCTCGTCGACGCCGCCGGTGTCCGGGCGTGACGAGGCAGCGGAGGTGCCCTCCGCGTCTTCGGGGTGCACGCCCTGCTGCCTCATGGTCTCTTCTTGATCTCGTATCACCAGTCACCGCCCGCACGATGGTGGCATGCCCGACCGACACACGGGGGCATCAGGGTGCAAATGCGGGGCGCGCAATCTGCTACAAGCGTCACTCCATGGCGGGGAATATGCACAGCCGCCGTCGCGTCACGTTGTCGGTGGGGTGGGGCAGGATGGGGCGGATGAGCGAGGAGAGCCTTCCGGCAGGCGCCCTGCCGGAGTACGCGGAGCGGGTCCTCGACGTCGCCGAGCTGATCCCGCCCGGCCGCGTCATGACCTACGGCGACATCGCCGAATGGCTGGAAGAGGGCGGGCCGCGCCAGGTCGGCCGGGTGCTGGCTCTCTACGGAGGAGCGGTTCCGTGGTGGCGTGTCATACGCGCCGATGGTGTGCTGCTCCCCGGCCACGAACTGGACGCGCTGGCCCACTACCGCGCCGAAGGAACGCCTCTGAAGGAGGCGAGCCGGGCCTCCGAGGGGCATCTGCCGCGCGTCGACATGAGACGGGCCCGATGGGACGGCGGCGAACGCTCGGAAGGTCACACCTGACAGCTTCCGGCATTCACGGGGCCGAAGGGGATGCTGAGGCCCGTATGAGGGAAACGAGGCACATCCGTGACATGCCGTACGTTCGTGAGGGACGGGACGCACGTGGCGTGAGGGAAGAATCGGAAGCCCTCCTTCCGCGAACCGCACCGGCGTAGCGTCGTCGGCACGCATCCCCCTCACCCCGCGGTCACCGCCCTCCACACGCGGCAGTCCGCCAACCAGTACGACCACCAGGACCGGCGAACCACGTGAGCTCCACTTCTTCCACCAGGCGCCTGGCGCACCCATCGGTGCGCCAGGGGGCCCGTGGTGCGTACCGGCTGGTGCGCACCTTGCCGGCCCGGGTGGATCCCCCTCGTCTTGACGCAGGACAACGCGCGGTGGTTGACCACGGGCGCGGTCCGCTGCTCGTGCTCGCCGGCCCCGGTACGGGCAAGACGACCACGCTCGTCGAATCCGTGGCCGCCCGGATCGAACGGGGCGGCGATCCGGAACGGATCCTGGTGCTCACGTTCAGTCGCAAGGCGGCCGTCGAGCTGCGCGACCGTATGGCGCTGCGCATAGGGGCCGCCCGTGCCCCCCGGGCCACCACGTTCCACTCCTTCTGTTACGCCCTGATCCGCGCCCACCAGGACAGCGACCTGTTCGCGGAGCCCCTGCGGCTGCTGTCCGGCCCCGAGCAGGACGTGGCCGTGCGCGAGCTGCTCGCGGGCCAGCCCGACCTGGAGCGGCTGGGCCTCGCCCATGTGCGCTGGCCGGACGAACTGCGTGCCTGCCTGACCACGCGCGGTTTCGCCGACGAGGTCCGCGCGGTCCTCGCCCGCAGCCGGGAACTCGGGCTCGGCCCCGACGCCCTGGAGGCCTTCGCGCGCCGCATCGGCCGCCCGGACTGGGGCGCGGCAGCCGCCTTCCTCGCCGAGTACCTCGACGTCCTCGACATGCAAGGAGTCCTCGACTACGCGGAACTGGTCCACCGCGCGGTGCTCCTCGCCCGGCGTCCCGAGGTCGCCGAGCGGCTCGCGGCGCAGTACGACGCCGTCTATGTGGACGAGTACCAGGACACCGACCCCGCGCAGGTGCGGCTGCTGCGCGGCCTCGCCGGCGGCGGGCGCACCCTCGTCGCCTTCGGCGACCCCGACCAGTCGATCTACGCCTTCCGCGGCGCCGACGTGAACGGCATCCTGGACTTCCCCGACGCCTTCCCGCGCGCGGACGGCCGCCCGGCTCCGGTCGAGGTCCTCGGGACGTCCCGTCGCTCGGGCGCCGAACTGCTGGCCGCCACCCGCCGGCTCACCCAGCGCATGCCGCTGACCCGCCTGCCGGCCCAGAAGGTGCGCGCCCACCGCGCGCTGTCCCCAGTGCGGGAGGGGGGAGAGGTCGAGGTCTACACGTACCCGACGTCCGGCACGGAGCTCGACAACATCGCGGACATCCTGCGCCGCGCCCACCTGGAGGACGGCGTTCCCTGGGGAGAGATGGCCGTCCTGGTGCGCGCCGGTTCCCGGACGATCCCCACGATCCGCCGGGCGCTCACCTCGGCGGGCGTGCCCCTCGACATCGACGGCGACGATCTGCCCCTGCGGCACGAACCGGCGGTCGCGCCGCTGCTGACCGCGCTACGGGCGGTGGCCCGGGCGGAGTCGGGTGCGGACGGGGTGTCCAGTGCCGACGCCGATACGCGTACCGGCATCGACCGGAGTGCCGACAGCGACCCACGTCCCGGCTCCGACCCGCACGAGGACACCGCCGACGTCCACGTCGTGTCCTGGCTCGGCACCGAGACCGCGCTCACCCTCCTCGCCTCGCCTCTCGCGAGCATGGACGCCGCCGATCTGCGGCGCCTCGGGCGGGCACTGCGGGAGGAGGAGCGCGCCGGCGGAAACCTCGTACCCCCGCCGTCGGACGTCCTGCTCGCCCGGGCGCTGGCCGAGCCGGAGCGGCTCGTCGCGCACGATCCCGCGTACGCCCGAGGGGCCCAGCGCCTCGGCGCGCTGCTGCGCAGGGCGCGTGAGCGTCTCGCGGGCGGCGGAACGGCCGAGGAGGCCCTCTGGGACCTGTGGGACGGCACACCGTGGCCGCAGCGCCTGGAGCGGGCCGCCCGGCGCGGTGGCGCGGCCGGACGCAACGCCGACCGGGACCTCGACGCCGTGTGCGCGCTGTTCGCGACCGCCGGGCGCGCGGAGGAGCGCACGGGAGGCCGTGGCGCCCTGAACTTCCTGGAGGAGATCGACGCCGAGGACATCGCGGCCGACACGCTCACCCGCAGGGCCGTCCGTCCCGATGCCGTACGTCTGATGACGGCACACCGCTCCAAGGGCCTGGAGTGGCGCCTCGTCGTCGTCGCGGGCGTCCAGGAGGGCCTGTGGCCGGATCTGCGCCGCCGCGGTTCCCTGCTGGAGGCCGACCGCATCGGGCGGGACGGACTCGCCGAACCCCTCACACCCGGGGCACTCCTCTCCGAGGAACGCCGGCTGTTCTACGTGGCCGCCACCCGCGCGCGTGAACGGCTCGTCGTGACCGCTGTGAAGGCGCCGGCCGACGACGGCGACCAGCCCTCGCGCTTCCTCACCGAACTCGGCGTCGAACCCAGGGACGTGACCGGCCGCCCGCGCCGCCCCCTGGCCGTCGCCCCGCTGGTCGCGGAGCTGCGCGCCACCACGGTCGATCCGCGCGTCTCGGACAACCTCAGGCAGGCCGCGGCCCGCCGGCTGGCCCGGCTCGCCGCGCTCGCCGACGAGGACGGCCGCCCGCTGGTCCCCTCCGCGCACCCCTACCGCTGGTGGGGCATGTACGAGCCGACCGAGAGCAAGGTCCCGCTGCGCGACCGAGACCAGCCCGTCGTGCTCTCCGGCAGCGCCCTCGACCAACTCGCCAACACCTGCGCCCTGCAGTGGTTCCTGGGGCGGGAGGTGAAGGCCGACGCGCCCGCGACGGCCGCGCAGGGCTTCGGCAACGTGGTGCACGTCCTCGCCGACGAGGTCGCGTCGGGGCGCACCCCGGCCGACCTCGACGTCCTCATGGAGCGCCTCGACTCGGTGTGGAACGCGCTCGCCTTCGACGCGCCCTGGAAGTCCGCGCAGGAGAAGGAGCAGGCGCGTGTGGCGCTCGAACGCTTCCTGAAGTGGCACGTCATGGACCGCACCGGCCGTACGCCTGTGGCCAGCGAGCACGACTTCGACGTGACCCTCGAAGCGGGCTCCTACGAAGTGCGCATCCGCGGCTCCATGGACCGCGTCGAGGCGGACACCGAGGGCCGCGCCTACGTGGTCGACTTCAAGACCGGCAAGCAGGCGCCGAGCGCGGCCGAGGTGACCCACCACCCGCAGCTCGCCGTCTACCAGCTCGCTGTCGGCGAAGGCGCGGTCGACGACGCCTTCGACGGGGAACGCCCCGAAGCGGGCGGTGCCGAGCTCGTCCAGCTCCGCCAGGGTGCCGCCAAGAAGAACGGCGGCGAGACCCTCCCCAAGGTGCAGGCGCAGGAGCCGCTGGAGGGCGAGTGGGTCGGCGACCTCCTGGCGAACGCCGCGGGCAAGGTCCTCGACGAACGGTTCTCGCCGACAACTGGACAACACTGCACACATTGCTCTTTCCGGGCATCCTGCAGCGCCCGGCCCGAGGGCCGGCAGGTGGTCGAGTGACGGGTCCCGCGTCGGCGCCGGGCAGGGGTCGGACGTGGACCCCGTGACGCGTGCCAGGTGGTGCGTGCCGCTGTGGCGCACACCGGGCCGCCGGTTCGGGCGGGCCAGGGGACGTGACGTCAGCGAGTGACGTACGGCACCACATATGCTGACCTGCGGTTCTTCCGCCCCGGGCGTCGATGTGGCCACCGCTGTCAGTGGACGCCGCTAGCCTCTGCGACATGCCCGCCCGTATCACCGACCCCGAACAGCTCAAGGAGCTCCTCGGCATCCCGTTCACCCCGGAACAGACGGACTGCATCACCGCGGAGCCGGCCCCGCAGGTGATCGTGGCCGGAGCGGGTTCGGGCAAGACCACGGTGATGGCGGCACGCGTGGTGTGGCTGGTCGGCACCGGGCAGGTGGCCCCCGAGCAGGTCCTCGGTCTGACGTTCACCAACAAAGCGGCGGGCGAACTCGCCGAACGGGTGCGCAAGGCACTCGTCAAGGCGGGCGTCACCGACCCGGACGTCATCGACCCCGACAACCCGCCCGGCGAGCCGGTCATCTCCACGTACCACGCCTTCGCGGGCCGCCTGCTCACCGACCACGGCCTGCGCATCGGGCTCGAACCGACGTCCCGCCTGCTCGCCGACGCCACCCGCTACCTGCTCGCCGCGCGCGTGCTCCGCGAGGCGCCGGGCCCGTATCCGGCGCTGACCCGCTCCTTCCCGGACCTGGTCGGCGACCTCCTGACCCTCGACTCCGAGCTCGCCGAACACCTCGTACGGGCGGAGGACCTGCGCGCCTACGACGCCGAACTGCTGCGCACCCTGGAGAGCGCCGGACTCACCAACGCGGATCTGCGCAAGGTCCCCGAGGCCGCCGCCGCCCGGCGCGAACTCGCCGAGCTGGTGGGCCGCTACCGGGCGGCGAAACGCGAGCGCGACCTCCTCGACTTCGGTGACCAGATCGCCCTCTCGGCCACCCTGGCCAGTACCCGTCCCGAGGTCGGAGAGATCCTGCGCGACGAGTTCCGGGTGGTCCTGCTGGACGAGTACCAGGACACGTCGGTGGCCCAGCGCGTCCTGCTCGCCGGACTGTTCGGCGGCGGCACAGGACACCCCGTGACCGCGGTCGGCGACCCCTGCCAGGCGATCTACGGCTGGCGCGGCGCCTCCGTGGCCAACCTCGACGACTTCCCCGAGCACTTCGCGCGCCCCGACGGCCGCCCCGCGACCCGCCAGTCGCTCAGCGAGAACCGCCGCAGCGGCGGCCGCCTCCTCGACCTCGCCAACGACCTCGCGGAGCCGCTGCGAGCCATGCACGCGGGCGTGGAGGCCCTGCGGCCCGCCCCCGGAGCCGAGCGGGACGGCCTGGTGCGCTGTGCCCTGCTGCGCACCCACGCCGAGGAGATCGGCTGGCTCGCCGACTCGATCGCCCATCTCGTACGCACCGGAAAGGCACCCGCCGAGATCGCGGTCCTGTGCCGCACCGCGACCGACTTCGCCGAGATCCAGGGCGCCCTGGTCGCTCGTGACATCCCCGTCGAGGTGGTGGGCCTCTCCGGTCTGCTGCACCTGCCGGAGGTGGCCGACCTCGTGGCCGTCTGCGAGGTCCTCCAGGACCCGGGAGCCAACGCCTCCCTCGTCCGGCTGCTCACCGGCCCCCGCTGGCGGATCGGCCCGCGCGATCTCGCCCTCCTCGGGCGCCGCGCCCGCCTGCTCGTGTCCCACGCGCGCGTGGGGGCCGACGACGATCCGGACCGCAGGCTCGCCGCGGCCGTCGAGGGGGTCGACCCGGCCGAGGTGATATCACTCGCCGACGCCCTCGACACGTTCCTGGAGACGCCCATCGAGGCGGCGGGGGACGACGACGGGCTGCCCTTCTCGCCGGACGCGCGCGTGCGCTTCGCGCGGCTCGCCGCCGAGCTGCGCGACCTGCGCCGCTCGCTCGCCGACCCGCTGATGGACGTCCTGCACCGGGTCCTCGCCGTCACCGGTCTCGAGGTCGAACTCTCCGCGTCCCCGCACGCCCTGGCCGCCCGCCGCCGCGAGACCTTGTCGAACTTCCTGGACATCGCCGCGTCCTTCGCCTCCGGCGACGGCGAGGCGAGCCTGCTGGCCTTCCTCGGCTTCCTGCGCACCGCCGCGCAGTACGAGAAGGGCCTGGACAACGCCCTGCCCGGCGGCGAGAACACCGTCAAGGTGCTCACCGCGCACAAGTCCAAGGGCCTGGAGTGGGACGTCGTCGTCGTCCCCGGTCTCGTCAACGGCACCTTTCCCAGCAGCCAGGGCCGCGAGAAATGGACCGCCCAGGGCAAGGTCCTGCCGCACAGTCTGCGCGGCGACGCCGACACGCTGCCCGACATCGGGGCCTGGGACGCCAAGGGCATCAAGGCCTTCCACGAGGCGATGAAGGACCACCAGCACACCGAGGAACTGCGCCTCGGCTATGTCACCTTCACCCGCCCCCGTTCGCTCCTGCTCGGCTCCGGCCACTGGTGGGGCCCCTCCCAGAAGCGGCCGCGCGGCCCCTCGGACTTCCTGCACGCCCTCCACGACCACTGCGCGGCCGGACACGGCGAGATCGAGGTCTGGGCGGACGAACCGGCGGAGGGCGAGGAGAATCCGGCCCTGCACGAGGCGGCCGCCGACCACGCCTGGCCGCTCCCGCTCGACGACGCCGCCCTCGCCAGGCGTCGCGCGGCGGCGGAGACCGTACTCGCCCACCTGGAGCGAGTCGCGTCCCATGACGAGGTCCAGCCGGGGGCCGACGGACACCGGCGGGCGGCCGCCCACGACCCCGCCTCGTACGACGATCCGGAGTGGCCTCCGTCGGAGGACGACATCCCGCCCTACGATGAGGACGGCCTCCCCGAAGACGAGTTCCCCGAAGGTGACTTTCCTGAGGATCACCTCCCCGAGGACCACTTCCCGGAGGGCGACCTTGTGGAGACCGCCCTGCCCGAGGGCGACGACTCCGACTGGGACTCCTGGACGACGGAACGACCGGGAGACCGCCCGGCCGACCGCAGGAGCGGCCGCCCGACGGTGCCGCACCAGGCCCAGGGCCCGGCCCCCGCCGCCCGCCCGCACCCCCAGGAGACCGTGGGCGAGCGCCTCACGCCCGAAGAAGCCCGAACCCTCGCGTCCTGGGACCGCGACCTGGACGCGCTGACCGGGGAACTCCTGCGCGCCCGCGCGACCGTCACCCACGTACCCCTGCCCGCCTCGCTCACCGCCTCCCAACTGCTGCGTCTGGCCGCCGACCCGGACGGCTTCGCACAGGAACTCGCACGCCCCATGCCGCGCCCCCCGCAGCCCGCCGCGCGCCGGGGAACGCGCTTCCATGCCTGGGTGGAGTCCCGCTTCGAAGAGCTGCGGCTGCCGATGCTGGATCCCGAGGACCTGCCCGGCAGCGAGGCGGAGATCGCCGACGAGCGTGACCTGGAAGCCCTGAAGGACGCCTTCGAACGCACTCCCTACGCAAACCGCACCCCGTACCGCGTCGAGGTGCCCTTCCAGTTCGCGATCGCCGGCCGGGTCGTCCGCGGCCGGATCGACGCCGTCTACAGGACGGACCACGCCGACGGGACGACGTACGAGATCGTCGACTGGAAGACCGGCCACGGCCGCACCGCCGACCCGCTCCAGCTCGCGCTGTACCGCCTCGGCTGGGCCGAGCGGCAGGGTGTACCCCTGGAATCCGTCACGGCCGCGTTCCTGTACGTCCGCGACGGCGAGGTCGTACGACCGGACGGCCTCCCGGACCGTGCCGCACTGGAGCGGCTGCTCACCGAGGACCCGGCGGGCCCGCAGGACGAGGCTCCCGGCGAACCGCCGGACGAACACGCCTCTGTGGGCGGATAGGCTCAGGAACATGAGCAAGCCCGTTGACAACGCCGTCAGCACCGTCCGTACGTACATCGAGACCCACCGCGACGCCTTCCTCGACGACCTCGCGGAGTGGCTGCGCATCCCCTCGGTCTCGGCTCAGCCGGACCACGCCGCGGACGTGGCACGCAGCGCCGACTGGCTCGCCGCCAAGCTCCGGGAGACCGGCTTCCCGACCAGCGAGATCTGGCCGACCGCGGGCGCCCCGGCCGTCTTCGCCGAGTGGCCCTCCGAGGACCCCGAAGCGCCCACGGTCCTCGTCTACGGGCACCACGACGTGCAGCCCGCCGCCCGCGAGGACGGCTGGGACACCGAGCCCTTCGAGCCGGTGATCCGCGGAAACCGCCTCCACGCGCGCGGGGCAGCCGACGACAAGGGCCAGGTGTTCTTTCACACACTCGGCGTCCGGGCCCACCTCGCCGCCACCGGGCGCACCGCCCCGGCCGTGCACCTCAAACTGCTGATCGAGGGCGAGGAGGAGTCCGGCTCCCCGCACTTCCGCGACCTCGTCGAAGAGCACGCGGAACGCCTCGCCGCCGACGCCGTGATCGTCTCCGACACCGGCATGTGGTCCGAGGACAGCCCCACGGTCTGCACGGGCATGCGGGGCCTCGCCGAGTGCGAGATCGTCCTGCACGGGCCCGAGCAGGACATCCACTCCGGGTCCTTCGGCGGCGCCGTGCCCAACCCGGCCACCGCCGTCGCCCGCCTGGTCGCGGCCCTGCACGACGAGCACGCGCGCGTGGCCGTACCCGGCTTCTACGAAGGCATCACCGAACTCACCGACCGCGAGCGCGAACTCTTCGCCGAGCTGCCCTTCGACGAGGAGCGGTGGCTGCGCACGGCCAGGTCGACGGCCACCCACGGAGAAGCCGGTCACACCACCCTGGAGCGCGTCTGGGCCCGCCCGACCGCCGAGGTCAACGGCATCGGCGGCGGCTACCAGGGCGCCGGCAGCAAGACGATCATTCCGTCCTCGGCCCTGGTGAAGCTCTCCTTCCGGCTGGTCGCCGGGCAGGACCCGGACCACATCGAGAAGGCCGTACGCGCCTGGGCGGCCGAGCAGGTACCCGACGGCATCCGGCACGAGATCACGTTCGGCGCGGCCACCCGCCCGTGCCTGACGCCACTGGACCACCCCGCCCTGCAGTCCGTCGTACGCGCCATGCGCCGAGCCTTCGAGCAGCCGATCCGCTACACCCGCGAGGGCGGCTCGGGACCGGCGGCCGACCTCCAGGAAGTCCTCGGCGCCCCAGTGCTCTTCCTGGGCATCTCCGTTCCCTCCGACGGCTGGCACGCCCCCGACGAGAAGGTCGAACTCGACCTCCTCATGAAGGGCGTCGAAACGACCGCCTACCTGTGGGGCGACCTGGCCGAGAACTGGCGCGACACACACTGAACAAGCCGATCCACACCCTCAAGAGCGCACCGCACGCCCGTCCTGCTGAACCGCCCGCCGAAATAACCGTTCCACCGGGGGAGTTGGAAGCACCCGTGACCACCTGGACCGACCACAGCGCCGACCGTCCCATCTCGCTCACCGCTCCGAGCGGCATCGACCGTGCCGCCCACCACAGGCTCGACGAGGCCTGGCTCGCGGCGGCCTGGAGCCACCCCACGACCCGCGCCTTCGTGGTCTCCGGCGGTCAGGTGCTCATCGACGAGATGGCCGACGGCAGCACCGAACTGCTGATGACGCCCTCCTTCGAGGCCCCGCTCACCGAGGCGCACCGCTACTTCCTGGGCACGGACGACGACGGCGTGAGCTACTTCGCGCTCCAGAAGGACTCCCTTCCGGGCCGCATCGACCAGTCCGCCCGTCCGGCTGGCCTGCGCGAGGCCGGGCTCCTGCTGTCCCCGCGCGACGCCGGCCTGATGGTGCACGCGGTCGCGCTGGAGAACTGGCAGCGACTGCACCGCTTCTGCTCCCGCTGCGGTGAGCGCACGGTCATCGCGGCCGCCGGCCACATCCGCCGCTGCCCCGCGTGCGGCGCCGAGCACTACCCGCGCACCGACCCGGCCGTGATCATGGCTGTCACGGACGACGAGGACCGCATCCTGCTCGGCCGCCAGGTGCACTGGCCCGAAGGACGCTTCTCCACGCTCGCGGGCTTCGTCGAGCCCGGCGAGTCGATCGAGCAGTCCGTACGCCGTGAGGTCTTCGAGGAGGCGGGCGTCACGGTCGGCGCGGTCGAATACGTCGCCAGCCAGCCCTGGCCGTTCCCCTCCAGCCTCATGCTGGGCTTCATGGCCCGCGCCACCTCGTCGGAGATCAACGTCGACGGCGAGGAGATCCAGGAAGCCCGCTGGTTCTCCCGGGAAGACCTGCGAGCCGCCTTCGAGTCCGGGGAGGTGGTGCCGCCCTACGGAATCTCGATCGCGGCCCGCCTGATCGAACTCTGGTACGGCAAGCCCCTGCCGACGCGGGGGAACACCGCCTGACGGCGCCCTGACATGGCACTGCCCCTCTGGTGACTCACCAGAGGGGCAGTGCCATGCGCGCGGGAGGTCAGGCGCTGAGGGCCTGCTTCACCTGGGCGAGGCTGGGGTTCGTCATGACGATCTCATTGCCACCCGTGGCGGAGACCACCAGGACCGTCGGAACGGTCTGGTTTCCGCCGTTCGCCTTCTCGACGAATGCCGCGGACTGCGGGTCCTGCTCGATGTTGATCTCGTTGTACGCGATGCCCTCACGGTCCATCTGGCTCTTGAGCCGACGGCAGTAGCCGCACCACGTGGTGCTGTACATCGTCACAGTGCCCTGCATGTCTTATGCGCTCCTTCACGGCTTCGGGTGCGTGGTCGCTGGAAGTGGAACGCAGGTCACCCGGTCACCATTCCCGTAGGGGGTATCCGGGGCACCCGCCGAGACGTGATGCTCGCCGCACCGGACCGAACCCTAGGCGCGGACGGCCGCGGCGGGGGAGGGGCGTGACGCCCGGGGCATGGCCGAGAAGCGACCCCGGCGCACGGGGCGGACGTGACGCTTGCCGCATTCGTACGACTGCAGGCGCCTCCCTGTGGACAACCGGCTCACCCGTCTCCGCCGACCTGGCAGCATGGCGGTGTGACAGCAGCAACGCACTCCACCCTCTTCCCACAGGTTCCGGACACGGCCGACGCGGTGCTCGACGGGCTCGACCCCGAGCAGCGCGAGGTCGCCACCGCCCTGCACGGTCCGGTGTGCGTGCTGGCGGGCGCCGGCACGGGCAAGACGCGGGCGATCACCCACCGCATCGCCTACGGGGTGCGCGCGGGGATCCTCCAGCCCTCCAGCGTGCTCGCGGTCACTTTCACCAACCGGGCCGCGGGCGAGATGCGCGGCCGGCTGCGCCAGCTCGGCGCCGGAGGAGTGCAGGCCCGCACCTTCCACTCCGCCGCGCTGCGCCAGCTCCAGTACTTCTGGCCGAAAGCTGTCGGTGGCAGTCTGCCCCGGCTCGTGGACCGCAAGATCCAGCTTGTCGCGGACGCGGCGGCCGCCTGCCGCATCCGCCTCGACCGCGGAGAGCTGCGGGACGTCACCGGCGAGATCGAGTGGTGCAAGGTCACCCAGACCATCCCCGCCGACTACGCGGCGGCCGCCGCCCGGGCCGGCCGCGAAGCCCCCCGGGACCCGGCCGAGACCGCCAAGATCTACTCGGCGTACGAGGACCTCAAGCGGGACCGCGCGGTCATCGACTTCGAGGACGTCCTGCTGCTGACGGTCGCCATCCTGCAGGACCGGCACGACATCGCCGAGCAGGTCCGCTCCCAGTACCAGCACTTCGTGGTCGACGAGTACCAGGACGTCAGCCCGCTCCAGCAGCGCCTTCTGGAGCTGTGGCTCGGCGAGCGGGACAGCCTCTGCGTGGTCGGTGACGCCAGCCAGACGATCTACTCGTTCACGGGTGCAACCCCCGACCACCTTCTCGACTTCCGCACCCGCCATCCCGGAGCCACCGTCGTCAAGCTCGTCCGCGACTACCGCTCCTCGCCCCAGGTCGTCCACCTCGCCAACGGCCTGCTCTCCCAGGCCCGCGGCCGGGCCGCCGAGCACCGCCTCGAACTGATCTCCCAGCGGCCCCCGGGCGCCGAGCCCGTCTACGCCGAGTACACGGACGAGCCCGCCGAGGCCGAGGGCGCCGCCCGCCGCATCCGCGACCTCATTGCCTCGGGCGTCCCCGCCGGTGAGATCGCGATCCTGTTCCGCACGAACTCCCAGTCCGAGACCTACGAACAGGCCCTCGCCGACGCCGGTGTGCCCTACCAGCTGCGCGGCGCCGAGCGGTTCTTCGACCGCCCCGAGGTGCGCAAGGCGGGCGCGGCCCTGCGCGCCGCAGCCCGCTTCGGCGGCAACGACTCACTGCTCGACGACGTCGTCGACCTGCCCTCGCAGGTCCGAGCGGTGCTCTCGGGCGAGGGCTGGACCAGCAACCCACCGGCCGGCTCCGGCGCCGTCAGGGAGCGCTGGGAGTCGCTGGCCGCCCTGGTGTACCTCGCGCAGGACTTCGCGACCGCCAAGCCCGGCGCGACGCTCGGCGACCTGGTGGCCGAGCTCGACGAACGTGCCGGCGCCCAGCACGCCCCGACGGTGCAGGGCGTCACCCTCGCCTCCCTGCACTCCGCCAAGGGCCTGGAGTGGGACGTCGTCTTCCTGGTCGGTGTGGCCGAGGGCATGATGCCGATCACCTACGCAAAGACCGACGAGCAGATCGAGGAGGAGCGCCGCCTCCTCTACGTCGGTGTCACCCGCGCCAGAGAGCACCTCTTCGTCTCCTGGGCGCTCGCCCGCTCACCCGGCGGCCGAGCGGGCCGACGCCCCAGCCGGTTCCTCGACGGGCTGCGTCCCGGCTCCGTCGCCACGGCGGGCCGCGGCGGTGGCGGAGCCTCGGGAGGCATCGAGCGCGGCGCCGGAAGGAGCGGCGTCACCGCCGTACGGCGCACGAGCCGGAGCCCCGCGCGCTGCCGGGTCTGCGGCCGCACCCTCACCGACGCCGGTGAGATGAAGCTGATGCGCTGCGAGGGCTGCCCCTCCGACATGGACGAGGGTCTCTACGAGCGGTTGCGCGAGTGGCGCGCGGTGCAGGCGCAGCGCAGTGGGCAGCCCGCGTTCTGCGTCTTCACCGACAAGACGCTGATGGCGATCGCGGAGACCGCGCCGGACGACGAGGGCGAGCTCGCCCGGATCCCTGGCGTCGGCGTGCGCAAACTCAACCGCTTCGGAGCCGAGGTTCTGGCCATCTGCGCAGGTCGAGAGGTCGGAGGACAGGGCGAGGGCGACTGATTCAAACTCGTCGAGAAAATAGTTTGCGCATGCCCCAGCAATCCCCATAGGTTCTTAACCACGGCAGCAGCGGCCTTCTCCAAGGCCCTGGTTCCGTGCTGTACTTAATAACCGTCGGACCGGCTCGCACCGGTCCCCCAGGACGCCGAGAGGAGGCGATTCCAGTGATCAGCATCAACACCAGCTTCATCAAGACCGTGAAAATGACCGATCGCTCGGTCGTCGTCTCCACGTGCATGCTCGGCGCCTCGAACCTGGGCACCGGTCTGTCCGGCATTCGTGCCGTCCGGCCGGCGTCCTCCGTGTCTCTCGCGGGTCTTCCCGTCAGTGAGCGCAATGAGCGACCGACACAGGCACTGGAAGCGGCAGTAGCGGCAGAGGCACATGCCTATGCCCTCGCGGCAGCCGGTGCCGGATCTCTGAAGCAGACGCAGCAGCACCACACGATGTGGGCCTTCCGTGGGCCTGAACCCTGGAGTGATCCAGCCTGATCCACCATCAGGCCGGCGCCTTCAGGGCCGCGGAACCCCACCCGGGATCCGCGGCCCTTCTGTTTGTCCCCGACCGGGGACGGCGGAGCGAAGGGGCCTCGGGACAAGAAAAGAACCCGGTACCAGCCGCCAACCGGCCAACCCGGCCGGCACGACCAGACGAGGAAGACGAACCGTGCAACTCGAAGCGCACGCCCCGTCCGTACCGCCTTCCGAAACGATCCCCCCGCCCGGCCTCACGGAGGACTCCACCTTGATCCCGCTCACTGCGCTCACCGCGCTCGACGACGCCATCGAGAACCTCGGCGTACCCGTCCCCTGCCGTTCCTACGACCCGGAGGTCTTCTTCGCCGAGTCGCCAGCCGATGTCGAGTACGCCAAGTCTCTCTGCCGCACCTGCCCGCTGATGGAGGCCTGCCTCGCCGGCGCCAAGGAGCGGCGTGAGCCGTGGGGCGTCTGGGGTGGCGAGCTCTTCGTCCAGGGTGTTGTCGTGGCCCGCAAGCGGCCGCGTGGCCGCCCGCGCAAGAACCCGGTTGCGGCATGAGCATCCGAGGAACGATCGACCGCCCCCTGACGCACGACCCCAAGAAACAGGCCCCGATGACGCCGTCCACGAGCGAGCCCGCCGGCTCCGCGACCCCAGACTTCATCACCACCGGCGCGAACGACTCGCGTCAGAACAGGACCCGAGAGATGCAACTCATCCCAGAAGCCTTGGCTCGTGCGCATATGCACGAGCGACTGCACCAGGCCGAGCGGGAACGCCAGGCCGTGCGCCTGGCCACCGCTCGCCGCATGCAGCGCAGGGCCGAGCGCGCTTCGATGCGAGCCCGGCGCGCGCTGGCCATGGCGGTCATGCAGTAATCGACGCACGTCGTCGTAGCAGCCGTTGCAGTCGCAGCAGTCTCAGGCATTGAATCCGGCGGGGGCCGGTCCGAACGGACCGGCCCCCGCGGTGCGTTGTACCGGGCGAACCGCCGATCACGGCGATATCGTCGCCCGAGTGACGAGTCTTCCCGAAGACAGTGACAGCGCCGGCTCCGCATCGAGGTC
Organism: Streptomyces sp. NPDC026500; assembly: GCF_055567635.1. Lineage (NCBI taxonomy): Bacteria > Bacillati > Actinomycetota > Actinomycetes > Kitasatosporales > Streptomycetaceae > Streptomyces > Streptomyces sp. NPDC026500. The sequence continues at coordinate 356,690 of NZ_JBVHQB010000002.1, forward strand.
CGACGCGGGTGAAGCCCAGAAGATCGTGTGCGCCCGCTGTGGCACCCCCGCCGACGGCCCGCAGCCGATGTGGACCTGTTCCGTCGAGAACGGCACCCGCCACTACTTCTGCGACAACTGCGCCCGCGGCAACCTCAGAGCGATCGAGGGCCGTCTCGACTCGGCCTGGTGGTAGCACCTGGTTCGCGAGCGGCCGGCCCACGGCCCGGTTTGACGAGTGCCTGACCTGCGGGCCGCGGGCCGTGTCCGCGGTGCCGGCTCACGCCTCGGCGGCCGACACCTCGTCGCCCAGCTCCTCGTCCTCCAGCTCCTCCTCCGGCACGAATCCCGGCAGCCACTCCTCCAGTTCGTCGCGCAGGCGGACCGTCGCGCCGAGCTGACACAGGACACCTATGGTGCTGAGCGTCACCCGGTGTATGAGGAGGTACGCGGGCGGCAGGTTCAACTGCCTGCCCAACTGGTGAGCGGGTGAGCGGGGGTCGGCGATACGGGCGGCCTGGCTGCGCATCCAGCCTCGGGTGAAGGTGAACTCGTCCGCTTCGGCCGGTTCGATGATCGGCAGCAGGTAGTCCAGGACCGCGTCGGGTTCGAGGTCTATCGACTCCTTGACGAAGCCTTCCTCGCAGAGCAGTTCATAGACCGACTCGGCGTCACCGTCCAGCGTCATGCGGAGGGAATCGCCGATCGGCTGGGGCAGGCCGCCGGGAAGCCGGTCCACCGTGCCGAAGTCCAGGACACCCAGGCGCCAGCCGCTCTTCTCGTCCGGCAGGAGACGGAAATTGCCCGGGTGCGGATCGGCGTGCAGCAGGCCGGTGCGGGCGGGGCCGGAGAAGAGGAAGCGGGCCAGCAACTGGCCGGCGCGGTCACGCTGCTCCTGCGTGCCGCCGGTGATGACCTCCGACAGAGGTACTCCGTCGATCCACTCGGTCACCAGGACCTGCTCGCACTGATGGACCACGGCGGGCACCAGAACGTCCGGGTCGTCCGCGAACTCCTCGGCGTGCGCTGCCTGTGCCTGCGCCTCCAAGCCGTAGTCGAGTTCCTCGGAGACCCGGTCGCGCAACTCCGCGATGAGCGGCTTGATGTCCATACCGGGGATGAGAGGCCCCAGGAGCCGCGCGAATCGGCCGAGTTGGGTCAGGTCGGACAGGAGGGCCTCGCCCGCCCCCGGATACTGCACCTTGACGGCGACTTCACGGCCGTCGTGCCACACCGCCCGGTGCACCTGACCGATCGAGGCCGCCGCCGACGGCTTGTCCTCGAACTCCACGAACAGCTCGGTCCAGTCCGCGCCGAGCTGCTCCTCCAGCACTGAGTGGACCGTGCGTGTCGGCATCGGGGGCGCCGCGTCCTGGAGCTTCGTCAGCGCAGCCCGGTACGGACCCGCGACCTCCTCCGGGAGTGCCGACTCGAATACGGACAGTGCCTGCCCGAACTTCATCGCACCGCCCTTCAGCTCCCCGAGCACCTTGAAGAGCTGCTCGGCCGTGCGCTGCTGAAGCTCGCGGCCCACGATCTCCGCCGACTTACCGCCGATCCGCTTCCCGAGTCCCCAGGTCGCACGCCCGGCGAAGCCGAGCGGTAGCGCGGCCAGTTTGGCAGTACGGGTGACTGCCTTCCGGGGAAGATCAGACATGCGCCCTCCAGGTCCCAGCAAGCCGTGCCGCGTGCGGCTGTTGCCCTGCCATTGTCTCGTGCGTTTCGCCGTCCTCGGGGGTCCGCTCACCTTTTGTTTTCTCGGCGGTGCCGCAGGAGCAGGCGGGATGCGCCCAGACCGGCGTCGCATGCCAGTCGCATCCAGGGAGGGACGCCTCCCAGCGGACGCCCGCGCCGGCGGGTGGATCACCGTCCAGGAAGGCGAGCGCGTGGCTCGCGGCGAGTCCCGCGACCGCCGCGGCCAGGGCGAGGTCGCATGCGGCCACCCGGCGCTGCTGCCCGGAGCGCCACTGCGCGACCAGGCGCGGCCAGGTCGGATCCCGGTCGGTGCGGCGCTGGTCCAGACAGCCCGCGCAGCCGGTGTCGCCGGGTAGGACCAAGGGGCCCACGACTCCGGTCGCCTCGACGACCCCCGCGTAGAGGTGGGGTGTCCCTGAGGCGATCAGGCTCTCGGCCGACGCGGGGTCAGGAGCGTGGACGGCGAGACCGTCCCGTGGAGTGAGGATCACGAGGGACAGTCCGCGCGTCTCTTCCCCCTCCCTCTCCCTTTCCTTGGAGGAGGCGCGGGGCGGACGGTCCGGAGCCGCTCGGCGCACCGCCCGTCGGGCGGCGTCCTCCCGGCGCTCGCCGATGGATTCGACGGGAAGCCCTCCCGGCGCCACGTCCCACGGCTCGACGCGGCCGAGGTCACGCACCTCGACCTCGCCCACGCCGGCGCCCGCGAGCAGTGCGGCCAGGACGACCCCCACGCGGCCGGCACCCCGCACCTGTACGCGCAGGAAGCGGCGGGCGGCCAGGCGCTTGACGGCCCCGCCGGGCTCGGGGGCGACGAGGGAGAGGGAGGCGAGGTCGGGTCGCAGCCGGTCCATGACCTCCTTCCTCCCGCGCAACGCGTCCGCGGCCGGGCCGCCCCCGGTCGTGTCGTCCAGCAGACCCGAGCGGGCCAGCCGGTCCACCAGTCCGTCGACATGGCCGTCGGGCAGCCCCATCTCACGTCCCTGCTCCCGCAACAGCGGCATTCCGCGCGTCCCGTCGAGCAGTTCGAGGAAGCTGCCTGTCGCCGTGTCCATCGGGCCCAGCACCATCGCGTGCGCCGGTGCCATTCCGAACTGCACGGTGTTGAGATCCCGCCAGCCGCGCCGCAGAGCGGGCTTCACGATCGGATGCATGACCTACCCCCGTAGACCCGTAGTACGTCCCCGTATGTCCGCGATGCACTCCGCAGCGCGGACCGAATGCCAGCATGCCCGTCCCCGCCGGGCCCCGCCGAAAGTTGTCCACAGGTGGCACCGTTCGTCGTACGAATCAAACGCGCAGAGTGCGGATCGGCATCGAACCGTCCCGGGGGCGGGACTTCCCCCGTGTGCAGCAGGTAACGTCGGGGCGTGCCCGCCGACCCACTGCACAGCGCCGCAAAACCACAGCGCAGCACGACGAGCCCGCCGCCGAGCGGTTCGGGGGCGAGCGCGATCGAGGTCCGCAGGAGTGCCCGACGGCGCAGAACCGTCTCCGCGTACCGCGAGGGCGATCGCACTGTCGTGCTCATCCCCGCCCGGATGTCCGAGGCGGAGGAGCAGCGCTGGGTGACCGTCATGCTGGACAAACTGGCCGCCCAGGAAAGCAAACGGGTGCTCGGCGACACCGAGCTGGCCGAACGGGCCGAGCGGCTGTCCGCCCAGTACTTCGACGGTCGCGCCCGGCCCTCGTCGGTGCGCTGGGTCACCAACCAGAACACCCGCTGGGGCTCCTGCACCCCCGCCGAGGGCAGCATCCGTCTGTCGCACCGGTTGCAGGGCATGCCCGAGTACGTCGTCGACTATGTCCTCCTCCATGAGCTCGCCCATCTGCTCGTACCGGGCCACGGGCCGCGCTTCTGGCGGCTCCTGGAGGCCTATCCGCGTACCGAGCGCGCTCGTGGCTATCTCGAAGGCGTCGTCGCCGCCGACCGGCTTCCCCACCTCCCGGCAACGCGCGACGAGTAGAGGCGGGCCGGCCCCCTCCACGAAGGTGATTCTGTACCGGGTCTGTACCGGCTTCGTCCACTTCCGGACTTTGCCGTTAGCCTGACGCGACGCACTCGCATTCGGGATGGGGGACGGTCGTTACGCATGGCCAGGGAATTCCAACGCGGCCACAAGGCCAAGATCAGTGACCTCACCGCGGGCACCGATCTGTACGTAGGCGTGCAGATCACCGGCCCCGGACTCACCTTCGACATCAGCTGCTTCGGCCTGGACGCCGACGAACGGCTGTCGGACGACCGGTACTTCGTCTTCTTCAACCAGCCGAAGTCCCCCGAGGAGTCCATCCAGCTGCTCGGCGCGCAGTCGGGCGACACGGAGTCCTTCCGGGTCACCCTCGACCGGATCCCGGCGCAGATCCAGAAGCTGGCCTTCACGGCGACGATCGACGGCGCCGGACAGATGTCGCAGATAGCTCCCGGATACCTGCGCGTCGTCGCAGGCGGTGAAGAGGTGGCCCGGTACGCGTTCAGCGGTGCCGAGTTCTCCACCGAACGTGCCGTGATGCTGGGCGACTTCTACCTCAAGGACGTCTGGCGGTTCGCCGCCGTGGGACAGGGCTTCGACGGCGGCCTCGATGCGCTGCTGAAGAACTTCGGCGGTGAGGTCGCCGAGGAGGCGCCCGCCGCCCCGCAGCCGCAGTCAGGCGCCGCACCGTCCTTCGCCCCGCCCGCCCAGGCCACCGCGGCGCCCACGTTCGGCACGCCGGCGGCACCCGCCCCGGCACCCGCCGCGCAGGGCTTCGCGCCGCCTCCCGGTGCCCCGCCGCACGCTCCGGCGCCCGCGCCCTCCGTGCACGCTGCCCCCACCATCGTGGGTCCGCTGCACACCCCTCCGGGTGGCACCGTCCCGCCGCCGGGCCCCGCGCCGTACGGGCAGCCCCCGGGTCCGCCCGGTCCGCCGCCCGGCTACGGCCAGCAACCGCCCGGCCAGACGGCTCAGATGCCGCCCGGTTACGGTCAGCAGGCGCCGGCCGCTCCTCCTGGATACGGTCAGCAGCCCCCGACGGCACCCCCCGGCTACGGCCAGCAGCCGCAGTACGGCCAGATCCCGGGCCAGGTACCCGCGCAGTACCCGGGTCAGCCCGGCGCCCCCTCCCCGTACGGCGTACCCCAGGGTGCTCCGCAGGGCGGGGCCGGTGTGTCCGCAGCGCTGGGGCTCTTCAAGGAGACGCCCACCGGTCAGCGGTGGACTCCGCAGAACAAGAAGCTCATCCGTGTCGATCTCGGCATCGGCGGGCAGCCCGTGCTGGCCCGCCAGGGCAGCATGGTGCTGTACCAGGGCAAGGTCGATTTCAGCTACAAGGGCGCCGGATTCGCCGGCCGGCTCGTGGGCAGTGCGACCGGCCAGGAGATGCAGCTGATGCGCTGCACCGGTCAGGGCCAGGTGTTCTTCGCCGAAAACGCCACCCATGTGCACCCGATCGAGCTCCAGGGGGACGCGATCTGTGTCTCCGCGGAGAACGTCCTCGCCTTCGACGAGTCCCTCCAGTACGAGGTCCGCCGCATCGAGGGGCACGGCATCCCCGGGGGCGCGCTGTTCACCATGCAGTTCCAGGGGACGGGCACGATCGTCGTCAAGACGCACGGCGCTCCTGTCGTCCTGCCGGTGACCCCCACGACGTTCGCCGACTGCAACGCCGTCGTCGCCTGGTCCGCAGCCGCTCAGGTGATCGTCTCCAGCCAGGTGAGGATGCGCCGGAACGCCTACCCCGGCGACACCGGCGAGAGCGTGAACCTCCAGTTCCGTGCCGCGCCAGGCAATTTCGTCGTCGTCCAGCCGTACGAGGTCTGAGGGAGCCCGTCATGAATCAGCAACTCGCGGGCTTTGCCCCGGCACCCGTCACCGCGCGCATGGAGAACCACGGCAGTCACATGCTGAAGGTCGCCATGCAGACCGGAAACGACCTCCTCGCGCGCGTGGGGTCGATGGTCGCCTACGAAGGGTTCGTCCAGTACGAGCCCAACCCGCCCGCCGTACGCCAGATCGCACGCGACTGGATGACCGGCGAGGGCGCGTCCCTCATGAAATGCTCCGGCGACGGTCTCCTCTACCTCGCCGACTACGGGGCGAACGTCGTCGTCATCAACCTCAACGGGGACGCGATCTCCGTCAACGCGACGAATCTGCTCGCCTTCGACGCCCATCTCACCTGGGGTGTCGAGCGGGTGAAGGGGCTCGCCAAGTTCGCCGGACAGGGTCTGTGGAACACCAAGATCTCCGGTCAGGGCTGGGTCGCGCTGACCTCCCGGGGTACACCGATCGTCGTCGACTGCGGCGGCGGTGAGGACGAGACGTACGTCGACCCGGACGCGCTCGTCGCCTGGTCCCCGAACCTCAAGGTGAAGGGCAAGCGCAGCTTCAAGGCGCAGTCGCTGATCGGACGCGGCAGCGGCGAGGCGTTCCAGATGGCGTTCTCCGGGCAGGGCATCGTCGTCGTCCAGCCCAGCGAGGACAGCACCGACCGCCTCCGAGTCCGGGGCTGAGGGGGAGCAGGACATCATGCAGAGCCCGCTTTTCGGCTACAACGAGCAGCAGACCCAGGATCGCTACAGCCTGCAGAACTCGCAGATGCTGCGCGTCGTCCTGGAGGGTCACGACGACATCCTCGCCCGCAAGGGCACCATGGTCGCCTACCAGGGTCTCGTCGAGTTCGACGCCGAGTACCAGAACAACAGCCAGCACCGCGCGCGTGCGTACACCGGTGAGGGCCTCGACCTGATGCGCTGCCACGGGCAGGGCACGGTCTACCTCGCCAACCTCGGCCAGCACGTGCACGTCCTCGACGTGGACCAGGACGGCCTCACCGTCGACAGCAGCTATGTGCTGGCGATGGACTCCGGTCTGCACCACGAGGTCATCGCCGTGGACAGCCAGTACGGCATCTCCGGTTCCGGCAAGTACCAGCTCAACATCACGGGGCGCGGCAAGGTCGCGCTGGTGACCTCCGGGATGCCGTTGATGATGCAGGTCACCCCGGACCGGTACGTCAACTGCGATGCCGACGCGATCGTCGCGTGGTCCACCGGCCTGCGCGTGCAGATGCAGGCCCAGACCCACTCCTCCGGAGTGTGGCGGCGTCGCGGCAACACCGGTGAGGGCTGGGAGCTCAGCTTCATGGGCAGCGGTTACGCGCTCGTGCAGCCCAGCGAACTGCTGCCGCCGCAGAACGCGGCGATCGGCCAGGGGCTGCGCGCCCAGTACGGCATGGGTCAACAGGGCGTGCACGCGCAGAACCAGGGCAACGCCTGGAGCTGACGCCCGACCGTCCGGGGAGCGACGGTCCAGCGAGCAGAGGTAAGGGGCGACCGCCATTGGCGGTCGCCCCTTACCTGCTGGACCTACTGCTCGCCTCCGGGCCGGTCACAGCCGCGCGCGGGCTGCCTCCAGGAGTCGTACGACCGAATCGTCGGCCACCTCGGCGACCTCGCCGTACGCGAACCAGCGCAGGTCGAGGGACTCGTCGCTGATGGCCTCGACGGCGTCGGCCGCGGCGAGGGCGGCGTACTGGACGTCCAGGTGCCAGTGGCACGGCGCCGGGATGGCGTGCCGGTCCAGCGTCACGGGGCCGCCGGGCAGGAGGGTCAGCCCCTCGATGCCCGACTCCTCGGTCGCCTCGCGCAGGGCCGCGTCGGCCAGGGTCGAGTCGTCCCGCTCGCAGTGCCCGCCCATCTGCAGCCACATCTGGAGCTTGCGGTGCAGCGTCAGCAGAACGCGGCCCCGCGACGGGTCGATCACCAGAGCGCTCGCCGTGAGGTGCCCGGCGTGGCACGACTTCCACATCCCGTCCGGGTGCCTGGACAGGTGGTCCAGATAGACCTGGCGCAGCTCTTCCTGGCCCTCGTGGCTCTTCAGTACGAGGACCGCGTCGTCGTACAGGCTCACTCGGTGCCGTCGCCCTTGTCGTCGTCCTTGGCGTCGCCCTCGTCGGAGTCGTCGTCCTTCTTCAGGTTCGGCTTCTCGGCCTTGCCGCTGGCGGCCTCGCCGAGCATCTTGTCGAGCTCGGAGAAGTCCATGTGCTCGCGGTGCACGAAGCCGTCCGGGTCGTCCAGGTCGGACGCCGTCGGCAGCATGTCCGGATGGGCCCACAGGCCGTCCCGGCCGTCCACACCGCGCGCGTCGGTGAGCGAGGCCCACAGGCGCGAGGCGTCCCGCAGCCGGCGCGGGCGCAGCTCCAGACCGATCAGCGTGGCGAACGTCTGCTCGGCGGGACCGCCCGTGGCACGGCGGCGGCGCAGCGTCTCGCGCAGCGCGTCGGCCGACGAGAGGCGCGGCTTGGCCGCCGAGTGGACGACCGCGTCCACCCAGCCCTCGACCAGCGCGAGCGCCGTCTCCAGGCGGGCCAGTGCCGCCTTCTGCTCCGGCGTGTCCTCCGGCTGGAACATGCCCTGCTGGAGTGCCTGCTGCAGCTCCTCCGGATTCTGCGGGTCGAACTGACCGACCACGTCCTCCAGCTTCGCGGTGTCGACCTTGATCCCGCGCGCGTACCCCTCGACAGCGCCGAACAGGTGCGAGCGCAGCCACGGCACGTGCGCGAAGAGACGCTGGTGGGCGGCCTCGCGCAGGGCGAGGTAGAGCCGCACCTCTTCCTGGGGGACGCTCAGGTCCTTGCCGAAGGACTCGATGTTCAGCGGCAGCAGCGCGGCCTTGCCGACCGGGCCGAGCGGCAGGCCGATGTCGGTCGAGCCGACGACCTCGCCCGCCAGCACTCCGACCGCCTGCCCGATCTGCGTGCCGAACATGGCACCGCCCATGGAACGCATCATGCCGATCAGCGGGCCCGCCATGGCCTGCATCTCTTCGGGCAGCACGTCGCCCATGGCCGCGCCGACCCGCTCGGCGACCGGGTCGACGAGTTCCTTCCATACGGGCAGGGTCGCCTCGACCCACTCCGCGCGGCTCCACGCCAGCGCGGAGGCGGCGCCGGACGGCAGGGACGTCGCGTCGTCCAGCCAGTGTTCGGCCAGACGGACGGCCTCCTCGACCGCGAGCCGCTCGGCGGGGCCGACGCTCGCGTCCTTGGTGCCGTCAGAGGTGCCCTGTGCGACCGTCTGCCGGGCGATCTGCTTGGCCATGTCCCAATTCACCGGACCACCCTCGTACGAGAGCATCTGGCCCAGTTGCTGGAACGCGGCGCCCAGATCGTTGGGGTTCATCGACCCGAACATGGCTGCGAGCGGATTGTCGGCTCCGGGGCCACCGGCTCCGGGCAGCCCGAAACCGAACGGTCCCTGACCACCACCGCCCTGCTGGTCCTTCTTCTCGCCCTCGTCGCCGTTGTCCGGCTCCTCCGGCGGAAGGCCGAATCCGAATGGGGTGTCACTCACGGGATTCCTCGGCTGGTAAGGCCGCCGGTTCGTTCCGACGGCGGCTGCCCACAACACCACCCAGCGTAGACACCTGAACCCGATCGGGCCTCGGTGCTTCGCCGACTCGTCGCCTGCGGCAGGATGGATGCCACCTGGTAGGGGCGCGTCACGCGCGTCCATTACTGAAGACAACCGCTGGAGACGCCCGGTGAGTTCCCCAGATCCGCAGGTTCGCGCAGCGCGAAACCACTCAACCAGCCCAGCCTCGCGCGGCCCCGTCGTCGCGGTCACCGGCGCCGCGGCCGGTGTGGGCGCGCTGCTCACCGAGCGGCTGGCCGCCAGCGAGGAGATCAAGCAGGTCGTCGCCATCGACGAGCGGCGCGGCGAGTGCGCCGCCGCCCAGTGGCACATCCTGGACGTCCGGGACCCGGCGATCGCCGAAAAGCTGCGCGGAGCGGACGTCGTGGTCCATCTGGCGCTCGACCTCGATCTGGAGACGGACGCGGCGGCCCGGACCGCTTACAACGTCCGGGGGACGCAGACCGTCCTCACAGCCGCCGCGGCGGCCGGCGTCCACCGGGTCGTGCTGTGCACGTCGGCGATGGTCTACGGGGCGCTGCCCGACAACGAACTGCCCCTCTCCGAAGACGCGGAACTGCGGGCGACCGCTGAGGCGACGGGCGTCGGTGACCTCCTGGAGATCGAGCGGCTCGCGCGCCGCGCCCCGCGGGCGCACCCAGGGCTGAACGTGACGGTCGTGCGGCCCGGGGTGCTCGTCGGCGGTGGTACGGACACCGCGCTGACCAGGTACTTCGAGTCTCCCCGGCTGCTGGTCGTGGCGGGGTCGAGGCCCGCCTGGCAGTTCTGCCACGTCGAGGATCTGTGCAGCGCGCTGGAGTACGCGGTCGTCGAGAAGGTCGAGGGCGAGCTGGCCGTCGGGTGCGACGGGTGGCTGGAGCAGGAGGAGGTGGAGGAGCTGAGCGGGATCCGGCGGATGGAACTGCCGTCCGCGGTCGCGCTGGGCGCCGCCGCCCGACTTCACCGGATCGGGCTCACTCCTTCGCCCGCGGGGGACCTCGCCTACACGATGTACCCCTGGGTGGTGAGCGGGAGCCGCCTGCACGACGCCGGATGGCGGCCGCGCTGGACCAACGAAGAGGTCCTGGCTGAGCTGCTCGAGGAGGTCGCCGGGCGGCACACGGTGGCCGGCCGTCGGCTGGGCCGCAAGGACGCGACCGCGGCGGGCGCGGCGGGCGCGACGGTGGCCCTGCTGGGTGCGGCAGCGGTGGTACGGCGGGCGCGGAAGGCCCGGCGCAGGATCTGACCCCGGGCCCGCGCCGTGCCCGTGCCGAGAAGTGCGGTCGGGGTGGGAGACCGTTCCCGTCGGCTGGTGTCGGCGGCCGAGCCGTGAAGGTGTGGCCTCGGCGCCTGTCTGGGATCGGGTTCGTGGGGCCGAGGCCGGTTCTGGAGGAGGCTCCGAGCGGTACGCGCGCGTACCGGGTGAAAGACATATTCCGCGGTGTCGGCGGGGTGCGGCACGATGGAGCCATGGCACCTACCTATGACCACCCCGGTGAGCAGGCCGCGCAGGATCCGATCCGGCTGCTCGCGATCCGCGACGAACCGCTCTCCCTGGACGAGGTCTTCAAGGCCGTGGGGGACGACGCCGCCGGGGGGACCGCGTTGTTCGTGGGGACCGTGCGGAATCACGACGGGGGCGCCGACGTCGACGAGCTCGGGTACTCGTGTCACCCCAGTGCCGAGGAGGAGATGCGCCGGGTCGCGGAGAAGGTGGCCGCCGCCTATCCGGTGCGGGCGCTGGCCGCCGTTCACCGGGTGGGCGACCTGCGCGTCGGGGACCTGGCCGTCATCGTCGCCGTGTCGTGCCCCCACCGGAGCGAGGCCTTCGAGGCCTGCCGCAGACTCATCGACGATCTCAAGCACGAGGTGCCGATCTGGAAGCACCAGAGGTTCTCCGACGGTTCGCAGGAATGGGTCGGGGCCTGCTGAGACCGGCGAATTCTCCGGTGCCGAGGACTGACCGAACTCTCACCCGCCGTCCGGTTGCGTAACCGGGGCCCTGCCGTGAGCGTTAACCGTGCGGATGGTTAATCTGCTGATCAGTCAGTTGCGGTCGCTCATGGGGTTGGGAGGTCGACATGGCGGCGCTTGCCTGGTTGCTGATTCCGTTGATGGCCGCGATCGGTGCCGGTCTGTGGGGAAGTTGGGCCGGCCGGAATCGCAAGGCCGCGGGAGACGGTGTCGAGCTCGCTGGATACACGCGCTTCCGTGAGGCCATGGAGCGGACCGACGTCCGGGAGAAGTCCCACTCCGACGCGGCGTGAGATTCCCGCTCCGTCCCACGCGCCCGCGCGATGCGCCCGGGTGCGCGGCGGACGGCGTCCGGTGCCCAGGTCGGCTCCGACGCCGTGCGGAACGCTCTGGACGACCGCCGGGAAGCGGGCGTTCACGCCGTTCGGGCGGGCTCCGGCCCCACCACGTACGGACGGCCCCGACGGTGCGCTTACAGCACCGTCCCGTACTGTCGTTCCATGCCACGCCGCACCGCGACGATGCTCGCCTCCACTCTGATCCTGATCGCGCTCCTGTGCGCGGGAGTGTTCATCAAAGTGCCGTACTCGGAGATGTCACCGGGTCCCACGGTGAACACGCTGGGTGACCACGACGGTGAGCCGGTGCTGCAGATCTCCGGTCGCAAGACGTATCCGACGACCGGGAACCTGAACATGACCACGGTCCGGGTCACCAGCGCGGACTACAACATGAACCTCGTCGAGGCCGTGTACGGGTGGCTGGCGCACGACAGCAAGATCGTGCCGCACGACACGCTCTACCCGGACGGCAAGACCGAGCAGCAGTCGACGCAGGAGAACGCCGAGGAGTTCAGCCAGTCCCAGGAGAGCGCCAAGGTGTCCGCTCTGAAGGAGCTGGGCATCCCGGTGAAGTCCTGGGTGATCGTCTCCACCGTCGTCAAGGGATCCCCGGCCGAGGGTCGGCTGCACGCCGGTGACGTGATCAAGGCCGTCGACGGTACGGCCGTGAAGGCGCCCGACGACGTCGCGAAGCTGGTCACCAAGCACAAGCCCGGCGACAAGGTCGTGTTCAGGATCGTGCCCGCCAAGGAGCAGGCCGCCGCCACGAAGGAGCACACGACGGCGACCGCGACCAAGGATGTGACGATCACCACGGTCAAGTCCGACGACAGCGGCAGCGATCGTGCCATCGTCGGGATCTCGGCCGGGACCGACCATACGTTCCCGTTCACCATCGACATCAAGCTCGCCGACGTCGGTGGCCCGAGCGCGGGTCTGATGTTCTCGCTCGGCATCGTGGACAAGCTCACTCCGGGGAACCTCACCGGAGGCAAGTTCGTCGCCGGTACCGGCACCATCGACGACGACGGCAATGTCGGCCCGATCGGCGGCATCGACATGAAGACCGTCGGCGCGCGCAACAAGGGCGCCCAGTACTTCCTGACGCCCAAGGACAACTGCGCCGACGCCGCCAAGGACACCCCCGACGGGCTCACGCTCGTCAAGGTCAACACCATCGACGACGCGATGAAGGCCCTCAAGGACATCAGCGCGGGCCGCACCTCCGACCTGCCGAAGTGCACCACCAAGGGCTGACGGACACCGCCCGTCCGTGGCCGGGGCGCCCCGCGCAGTTCGCGGGGCGCCCCGGCCACGTCCGTGCGCGGATCAGTCCGCGAACGTCGCCGACAGCGCCTCCGCGAGGCCCGGCACCAGGCCCGCCCCCGTGAGCACCTCCGTCGCCGCGTCCTTCTCGCGCAGCCGCAGCGCCGAGTCGCGGGTGCCGTCGCGCAGGACGCCGACCGTCATGCGCACTTCCTGACGGTCCGGGTGTGCGGCGACCCACGTCGTGAGCTTCTTGCCGCTGAGACCCTCCGGAACCGACGCCTCCGCGGACGGCGGCAGCATCAGCCGCTCCACGGTGAGCGCGCAGCCGACGACGGCGTCGGGCCAGGCGATGGTGCCGAGGAACTCGTCCAGCGGCTTGCCGGCAGGGATCTCGTCCTGCTCGATGGGGGTGAGACCGATGGTCTCCTGCTCGTTCTCCAGGCCGAGCTGAGCGGCGAGGCCGGGTTCCTGAGCCCGCAGCCGTGCGGTGTCTACGAGGGCGAAGAGGCGGGCGGGCTGGTCCCAGCCGAGGCCGGAGGCGTACTCGTCGATCTCGAGTACGGCCCGGGTGAGTGGGCTCGCTGCCATGGGAGTGTTGGACATGGTCACAATCCTGCCTCGTTCGTGACCGGAATCGGGAACCGAGTAAAGCGTGAGTAAGTTGCATAGATGAGGCTCCTCGATCACGGAGCCTTACGGACGGTCCACCAACACGGGGGCCTGACGGATCAACAGCGACTTCGAGGTGCGCACCTTGGCTTTCCAGATGCCGGACCGCGGCGGAGGCCCGACGGGGTCACGGATCAGAGTGGGCCGGCCGTCCCGGCGTGTCCGGACCCTGCTCATGACACTGGGCGTGCTGGCCGTGCTGGCCATGGCCTTCGTCATGTTCGCGGGGTTCTGGACGGACTGGCTCTGGTACCGCTCGGTCCACTACTCGTCGGTCTTCACCACCACCCTGTGGACCAAGATCGGGCTCTTCTTCGTCTTCGGTCTGCTGATGGCGGCCGCGGTGGGCTTCAACATCTGGCTGGCGCACCGGTTGCGCCCGCCGCTGAGCGCCATGTCGATGGAGCAGCAGAGCCTCGACCGGTACCGCATGGGTATCGCGCCCTACAAGCGATGGCTGCTGGTCGCGATCACCTCCCTGGTGGGGCTGATCGCCGGCGCCTCCGCCTCGGGCCAGTGGCGCACGTGGCTGATGTGGGTGAACGGGGTGCCCTTCCACCAGAAGGACCCTCAGTTCCATCTCGACATCTCGTTCTACGCCTTCGACCTGCCCTGGTACCGCTTCCTGCTCGGCTTCGGTTTCGCCGCCGCCGTGCTCTCGCTGATCGCCGCCGCGCTCACGCACTACCTGTACGGCGGCCTGCGGATCACCAGCCCGGGAGCGCGTGCGACGGCCGCGGCCACCGGGCACCTCTCGGTGCTCCTCGGCCTCTTCGTCGCCCTGAAGGCGGTCGCCTACTGGCTCGACCGGTACGGGCTCGCGGTGAAGTCCAGTGACTTCAAGGCGACCGGCAACTGGACGGGCCTCAGGTACGTCGACGCGAACGCCTATCTGCCCGCCAAGACGATCCTGTTCTGCATCGCCGTCATCTGCGCGCTGCTCTTCTTCGCCACGCTGTGGCGGCGCACCTGGCAGATGCCCGTCATCGGCTTCGGCCTGATGGTGCTCTCGGCGATCCTCATCGGCGGTCTGTACCCGGCGATCGTCCAGAAGTTCCAGGTCGAACCGAACGAGCAGGCCAAGGAAGCGCCGTACGTCGAGAAGAACCTCAAGGCGACCCGCGAGGCGTACGGGATCGCCGGCACCGACGTGCAGGACTACCCGGGGACGAGCGACACCAAGGACAAGGCCAAGCTCCGTGACGACGCCGACACCGTCGCGAGCATCCGTCTGATGGACCCGAACGTCGTGTCGCCGACCTTCCAGCAGCTCCAACAGGTGCGGAACTACTACGGCTTCCCGTCGAACCTGGACGTCGACCGGTACAGCAAGAACGGCAAGGAACAGGACACGGTTCTCGGTCTGCGCGAGCTGAACCTCGCGGGCATTCCGAAGAACAACTGGATCAACGACCACTTCCGGTACACGCACGGATACGGCGTCGTCGCGGCCAAGGGCACCACGGCCGACAGCGAGGGCCGCCCGGTCTTCACCGAGTACAACCTGCCGTCCACGGGCGACCTGGGCTCGTACCAGCAGCAGATCTACTACGGCGAGAAGACCACCCAGTACTCGATCGTCGGCGGTCCCCAGAAGGAGATCGACTACTCCGACGACAGTGGTGAGAAGACCACCAGTTACAAGGGCAAGAGCGGGGTCAGCCTCGCCAGTCCGGTCAACCGGGCCGCGTACGCGGTGGCGTTCGGCGAGCCGCAGATCCTGTACTCGGGCGCGATCGGCGAGGGTTCGCGGATTCTCTACAACCGCACGCCCAAGGAGCGGGTCGAGGCGGTGGCCCCCTGGCTGACCATCGACGGTGACGCCTACCCGGCGGTCGTCGACGGGAAGATCCAGTGGATCGTCGACGCGTACACCACCACCAACGGCTATCCGTACGCCTCCCGCACGACGCTCGGCGACACCACGGCGGACTCGCTGACGGCGGCCAACAACCAGCGCGCGGTGGTGGCCCAGCAGAACCAGGTCAACTACATCCGCAACTCGGTGAAGGCGACCGTCGACGCGTACACCGGCGCCGTCAAGCTCTACCAGTGGGACACCCAGGACCCGGTCCTGAAGACCTGGATGAAGGCGTTCCCGAACACGGTGCAGTCGAAGAAGTCGATCTCGCCGGAGCTGATGGCTCATCTGCGGTATCCGCAGGACCTGTTCAAGGTCCAGCGCGAACTGCTCACCCGCTACCACGTGAAGGACGCCCAGACGTTCCTGAGCGGCAGCGAGGTGTGGCAGGTCCCGGACGACCCGAGCAACAACTCGCACAGCGCCGTGCCGCCGTACTACCTGAGCATGAAGCTGCCGGGGGATTCGTCACAGGCGTTCTCGCTGACGACGACGATGACACCGAACGGCCGTGACAACCTGAGCGCGTTCGTGTCGGTCAACGCCGAGGCGGGGACGCCCGGTTACGGCAAGATCAGCATTCTGAAACTGCCGACCGGAAGAACGGTCGACGGACCCAAGCGGGTGCAGAGCCAGTTCAACTCCGAGCCGTCCATCGCCGAGTCCATCAGGCTCCTCAGAGGCGGCGACTCGGAGGTCGAGTACGGCAACCTGCTGACCGTCCCGCTCGACGGCGGACTGCTCTATGTGGAACCGGTCTACGTCCGCGGCGGTGACCTCAAGTACCCGCTGCTGCGCAAGGTGTTGGTGACGTACGGAGGCAGCGCCGCCTTCGAGGACACGTTGGGCCAGGCGCTCAACAAGGTCTTCGGGGCGGAGAGTTCGACCGCGCCGCCGGACCAGAGCACCACGAAGCCGCCCACGTCGAGCAACCCGACGGTCCAGGCCGCGCTCGACGACGCCCAGAAGGCCTTCGACCAGGGGCAGGAAGCACTCAAGAAGGGCGACTGGAAGGCGTACGGCGAGGCCCAGAAGAATCTTGAGGACGCGCTGAAGCGGGCCGAGGACGCACAGGCCAAGGCGGACAAGGCCGGCGGCAGCTCCGGCGCCGACAAGAGCGGTGGTCCGAGCAGCAGTCCCAGCAGTAGTCCGAGTAGTACTCCGAGCAGCGAAAAGAGCAGCGGAAGCGGCTGATCAGGAGCCCACCCCGCGCCGTGGTACGGTTGCAACACAACGGCGCGGGGTGGAGCAGCTCGGTAGCTCGCTGGGCTCATAACCCAGAGGTCGCAGGTTCAAATCCTGTCCCCGCTACTGAAGTCGAAGGCCCGGATCCAGTTCATGGATCCGGGCCTTCGACGTGTGTGGCGCCACGCCGGAGCGCCCCGGTGACCTGGCGACTCGTGTGAAGTGCCGCGACATGCGAGGGCAGTTGGGCGATCTGTGTTTGACTTGTCTCTCTGTGGGCATGTCGACAAAACGCTGAAGTGACCTAACTGGCTGCGGTATACCAGGTGTACCCAGTTTGCAGGTGGTGCGACGATGGACGTTATGGGGGACAAGGCAACTCTGTTGGATACAGGGCGGTTTGCGCAGTATGCCGATTTTGAGCAGCCTGCGGATCTCACGCAGCCTTCCGACCGGGACGAAACCGGCGAGGCTGCCGAGGAGGCGCGCCAGTGGTCGGCCGCCGAAGCCGGCGACGTCGAGGCGATGAGCGTCCTCGGAGCCATGCTGCTGCGCCGCGGTGATCTCGACGCGGCCGAGCCCCAGTTGCGCGCGGCCACCGCCGCCGGTGACCGTGCGGCCGCCAACAATCTGGGTGTCCTCATGTACCAGCGCGGATACGCCGACGAGGCCGCCGGATGGTGGCGGATCGCCGCCGTCGCCGGCAGCGCGGCCGCCGCGCACGCGCTCGGCCGGCACCACCGCGAGCGCGGCGACGAGCCCGCCGCCGAGTACTGGCTGCGCCAGTCCGCCGAGCAGGGCCACGCCCTGGGTGCGTACGCCCTCGCCGATCTGCTGGAGCATCGCAGCGACGTGGGTGCCGAACAGTGGATGCGGGCCGCCGCGGAGCGAGGGCACCGCGAGGCCGCGTACCGACTGGCTCGAACGCTTGACCGCAAGGCCCTGGACTCGGGCGAGGCCGTGGGTGACAACGGTGTCATCGGTGCCGCCGGACAGGCCGCCGAGCAGTGGTACCGGCAGGCCGCCGCGCGCGGGCACCGCCGGGCCGCGCTGCACCTCGGGGCGATCCTGGAGAAGCGGGGCGATCTCAAGGAGGCCGGGCGCTGGTATCTGACGTCCGCCAAGGACGGGGAGGCACGTGCCGCGTGCGCCCTCGGGTTCCTGCTGCGCGACGCCGGCGACCCCGAGAGCGCCGCCGTCTGGTGGCTGCGGGCCGCCCAGGACGGGGACGGGAACGCCGCCAACGCGCTGGGCGCACTGCACGCCGAGCGCGGTGAGACGCAGACCGCCGAGCGCTGGTACCGGGCCGCGATGGACGCGGGCGATGTGAACGGCGCCTACAACCTCGGACTGCTCTGTGCCGAGCAGGGGCGGACCGCGCAGGCCGAGCAGTGGTACCGCAGGGCCGCGTACGCCGGTCATCGCGAGGCCGCCAACGCCCTGGCGATCCTGCTGCTCCAGGTCGGCGACGCGGCCGGAGCCGAGCCGTGGTTCTCCAAGGCCGCGGAGGCCGGGAGTGTGGACGCCGCGTTCAACCTCGGCATCCTGCACGCCGGACGCGCCACCGACAGCGATGACGCCGCCGCGCTGCGGTGGTACGAGCGTGCGGCCGCCGCCGGACACACGGAGGCGGCGCTCCAGGTGGGCATCGCGCGGCTGCGGGAGGGTGACGAGCCCGCCGCCGAGCGGCATCTGCGGTGCGCCGCGGGAGGGGGCAGCGCCGAGGCCTCCTACCGGCTCGCCGCTGTGCTCGACGCCCGGCGGCCACCGGCGCCCGCGCACGAACTCGGGGAGCCCGCGCAGGAGAAGAGCGAGTGCGAGGAGTGGTACGAGCGGGCGGCGTCCCAGGGGCACCGGCGTGCGCAGGTGCGGGTCGGAATGCTGGCGGCTGCGCGGGGCGATGTCGTGGAGGCGGCCCGCTGGTACCGCGAGGCCGCCGAGGCCGGGTCGCGCAACGGCGCGTTCAATCTCGGGCTGCTGCTGGCCCGCGAGGGGAGCGAGCCGGAGGCGGCGCTGTGGTGGACCCGCGCGGCGGACGCGGGGCACGGGCGGGCGGCGCTTCGGCTGGCGCTCGTCTACGCGCGACGCGGGGAACTGGCGGAGGGGCAGCGGTGGGCCGACCGGGCCGTGTCGCTGGGGCCGGCGGAGGTTTCCGAACGGGCGGCGCGACTGCGGGACGCTTTGCGGGAGGAGCTGTCCGCGTGAGGGGCGGCCCCGGGCAGGGGACGCGGCCTGGCCCCTACCTGTCTCCGGCAGGGGCGCCGGGTCCCGCTCGGCCCGGTGCAGCGCTGGTCGACGGGGTCGGAGGGCTGCCGTCGGAGCGCTCGAACAAGGGATTTGCGCTGGCCACGGAGTTGACGTACTGTTCAGTTCATCGACGCGGGGTGGAGCAGCTCGGTAGCTCGCTGGGCTCATAACCCAGAGGTCGCAGGTTCAAATCCTGTCCCCGCTACTGAAGGCCGAGGGCCGGAATCCGAAAGGGTTCCGGCCCTCGGTTCGTTTCCGAACCTGGCGCGGAAACGCTGCTGCGAACAGCGAACAGCGGTGAGCGGCTGGCAGGGAGTGGTTGGCTGCGGACCGGTCGCCCATGGATTGCGGAAAGCCCCGGCGCGCGTCGCGTGCCGGGGCTTTCCTGTGCGTGCTTCTACGCCTGTACGGCCGCGCAGTTCGGGCAGACGCCTCGGTACGTCACCTCGACGTCCGAGACCGTGAAGCCGAAGCGCTCCGAGTCGGGCAGGTCGGTGAGCGGGTTGCCGAGCGGGTGGACGTCGCGGATCGCACCGCACCGGGCGCAGACCAGATGGTGGTGCGGACGGTGCGCGTTCGGGTCGTAGCGCTTGGCACGCTTGTCCGTGGCGACTTCCAGCACCTCGCCGAGCGAGACCAGCTCACCCAGCGTGTTGTAGACGGTCGCCCGGGAGATCTCGGGCAGCTTGGCCACGGCCCGGGCGTGCACCTCGTCGGCCGTCAGATGGACGTGGTCGCCGTCGAGGACCTCGGCCACGACACGTCGCTGCGCGGTCATGCGCCATCCACGTCCGCGCAGTCGTTCCAACAGGTCACTCATACAGGTCAGCGTAACAGCAGGTGAACCAGATCCCGAATGGGTGTGACTTTAGAAGCTGGCTTGACTTAGACAATATCCATCATGGATCGAGTCCGATATTGGCTAGTGGCTGGATCGGCCCGGACGCCACGGAAATCGGCCCGGACGACGCAGGGGGCGCACACGGCGCAGGGTGGCCGGCGGGCCGGCGGGCCGGGCCGGATGCCCCGGGGTCGCCCCCGGGGCATCCGGCCCGCTCGTGTGCTCAGGCGGGTACGTGCTGCCGGGCGGGTGCCCAGCGGCGGATGATGTCGCGGACCGAGACGATGCCGACCGGGCCGCTGCCGTCGAGCACGATCAGATGCCGGAAGCCGCCGTGCGACATCGCGGACGCGGCCTCCTCCAAGGTCCAGGTGGGCGCCGCGAAGACGACGTCGGTGGTGGTGTGGGTTCCGGCGGTCTCTGAGTCCGGATTCTGGCCGAGGGCGAGGGAGTTGAGGATGTCGCGCTCGGTGAGGATCCCGAGACCGGAGGAGTCCTCGTCGAGGACCACCGCCGCGCCGACGTGGCGCGCGGACATCAGGCGGGCCGCCTGCCGGAGGGTGTGTGCCGGGCCGATGGTCAGGACCACCGTGCTCATGGCGTCGCGGACGAGCATGGGCTGGAGCCACCTCCTTGGTGAGCCGCGGGCTCCTCGGCTCCTCGACGGAGCGCAAAGAGAAACGGTTCACAAGTTCACAAGTGGGGGAGCTCTCAGAGTCGCAGTTAAAGGGAGGGTCAACAAGAGGGCGCGTGCCGTGAGTTGGGGGCGCCCGAGGGTTGCTCAGCAGCCCCGGGTGGACCGGGGCTGCTCAGGAAGCGTGCTCAGTAACGCTGGTTGAGGTAGCCCAGCATCTCGTCGTGGAGGAGGCCGTTCGACGCGGCCGCGTTGCCGCTGTGCGGGCCGGGGCGCCCGTCCAGGCCGGTGAAGGAGCCGCCCGCCTCGGTCACCACGATCGCGTTCGCCGCCATGTCCCAGAGCGACAGCTCCGGTTCGGCGCAGATGTCCACCGAGCCCTCGGCGACCATCATGTACGGCCAGAAGTCGCCGTAACCGCGGGTGCGCCAGACCGCCTTCGTGAGGTCGAGGAACCCGTCGAGGCGGCCCTGGTCCTCCCAGCCGGACAGCGACGAGTAGGCGAAGGACGCGTCGGCCATCCGCGAGACGTTGGAGACCCGCAGGCGGGTCGCGGAGGACAGGCTGCGGCCGCTGAAGGCGCCGTGGCCCTTCGCCGCCCACCAACGACGGCCGAGCGCGGGGGCGGAGACGACGCCGACGACCGGCTGGTAGCCGCCCTCGCCCACCTCCATCAGGGAGATCAGCGTTGCCCAGACGGGCACACCGCGGACGTAGTTCTTGGTGCCGTCGATCGGGTCGACGACCCAGCGGCGCGGGCCCGTGCCCTCGATGCCGTACTCCTCGCCGAGGATCGCGTCGCGCGGCCTGGCCCGCTGGAGGTGGCCGCGGATGAGTTCTTCGGCGGCCTTGTCCGCCTCGCTCACCGGCGTCATGTCCGGCTTGGTCTCGACCTTCAGGTCGAGCGCCTTGAACCGGTCCATCGTCGCGGCGTCGGCGGCGTCCGCCAGGACATGGGCGAGGCGCAGGTCATCGCGATAGTCGGGCATGGGTGAACCGTATCTGCCCGTGTCGGGACGGGGCTACACAGGACAGGGGATCATCGCGCCGCCCGGCCGGCACGGCGTCGGCCCCCGTCCAGCCGCCCGGCATCGGCCCTGGCGGGCAGGCGGCGCATCGGCCACGGTGGGCCGGCCATGTACCGGCCCCGGCAGGCAGGTGGCGTACCGGCCCCATCCGGCTGGCCCCGCATCGGCCTCGACAGGCAGGCAGCGCCCCGGGTTCGCACGGGCCCCGTCCGGTCGGCACCGCGCCGGTCCCTGTGGGCAGGCGGCGCATCCGTCCCGGCGGGCAGGTGGGGTACCGGCCCCGGTCCAGCCGGACCCGTACCGGCCCCGGCGGCCCGGCGGCCCGGCGGCCCATCGGCCCGGCTCCCCGGCGCCGCACCGGCCCCGGTAAGCAGGTGGCGTACCGGCCGCGCGGTGGGGTGTGTCCGACCGTCCTGGCCGACGTGCGGCGCCCGGTCGGTGTCGTTCCCGGCCCCCTCGGTGCCCGGTAGGTGTCCCACTGTCCCCTCCCCTCCCCGCCGGACCCGTCCGGCGGGGAGGACCCGCGCAGCGCCGGGTGCGTTCGGCGGGGACGGTCGAGGGGGCTCGTGTCCGGTCGTGGATGCGTGCGGCTTCGGACGTGCGCCCTTCGGGGCCGCCGCGACCCCTTGACAGTGCTTCCGCACGCGTCAAATCTGGCTGCAGAGCCGCTCGCCCCAGGGAGGCGATGATGCCCGCAGCGCGAGAATCCCTCTTGGACGCTGCCTATACGGCGCTCGCACGCCGGGCGTGGTCCGCGGTGCGGATGGTCGATGTGGCGGCCGTGGCCGGGGTGTCACGCCAGACCCTCTACAACGAGTTCGGGAGCAAGGAAGGGCTCGCGCGTGCCCTCGTACGGCGGGAGGCCGATGCCTATCTCGCCGGGGTCGACCGGGCCCTGGCCGCTCACACGGACGCGCGGGAGCGGTTGGTCGCGGCCGCCGAGTGGACCGCCTCTGCGGCGCGCAGCAACGCGCTGGTGCGGGCGATGCTGACCGGATGCTGGAGCGAGCGGCTGCCCTCGCCCGCGCTGTCCGCAGTGCCCTCGTCGTCCGCGGTGCCCGCGCAGCGGCGGGCCGACGGGCCGTTGCCCTCGCCCGCCGACTTCGTGGCGCTGGTCCGCGACCGCGCTGTCGCCGCGCTCGCCCTGTCCAGGGCGGACACCCCCGAGGTCACGCGGGCGTGCGAACTGGTGGTCCGGCTCGCGCTGTCGTGGGTCGTGGCGCCGCCCCCCCGGGGCGGAGTCACGGAGTTGGTCAGAACCGCGCTGGCACCGTCCCACCGGCTCCCGGTCTGAAAGGCCCGGGGCGCGTGTTCAGTAGGCCTGGGGGCCGAGGATGCAGAACGGCTCCGCGGCGCGTACCCAGCAGGCCTGGGGGCGCGCATGCAGACCGGTTTCGGGGTGCGTACTCAGCAGGCCTGCGGGCCGAGCACGCAGGACGGCTCCGGGCGCGTCCCTATTGCGCCGACCCCGAGAGCTCCCTACTGCGCCGACCCCGAGAGCTGGAGTCCGATGACGCCGATGATGACCAGGCTGATCGAGACGATCTTCAGGACGGAGACCAGGTCGTCGAGGAAGATCATGCCGTAGATGGCGGTGCCCGCCGCGCCGATGCCGGTCCACACCGCGTAGGCCGGACCGACGTCGAGCTTCCTCAGGGAAAGCGTCAGCAGACCGAAGCTGCCGAGGGCGAAGACGCAGAAGGCCACGGTGGGCCAGAGTCTGGTGAAGCCGTGCGAGAGCTTCAGACAGACGGCGAAGCCGGTTTCGAGCAGTCCCGCCACAACGACCAGCAGCCACGCCATGTCTTGTCCTCCCACATCCGCACGTCGACTGCTTCGGCCGGCCCGGATCCGACTCGGTGCGATTATGCATTCACCGACCCGGAGAAGCCCTTACCGACGGCGGGCGCACGCAAACACGGGGACGTCAGTCGCCCTCGCGGCGCTCGCGCGTGGCCAGCAGCCGGCGCAGCGAGTACAGCCGCTGCGGGTCCGCGTGGCCGTCGGCCACCCACTGGTCGAGCGCGCAGTCCGGTTCGTCGTGGCTGCACGCGCGGGGGCAGCCCTCGGTGCCGGGCTGGAGATCGGGGAAGGCGTTGATGACCCGGGACGGATCGACGTGGTTCAGGCCGAAGGAACGGACGCCCGGGGTGTCGACGACCCAGCCTCCGTTGACGCCCGCCAGCGGCAGGGCCAGCGCCGAGGTGGTCGTGTGCCGGCCGCGGCCCGTGACCGCGTTGACGTGGCCGGTCGTCCGGCGCTGCTCGGGCGGCACCAGCGCGTTCACCAGGGTCGTCTTGCCGACGCCCGAGTGACCGACGAACGCCGTGATCCTGCCGTCCAGTTGTTCGCGCACCAGGTCGGCGGCGGCCTCGCTCTTCAACTCCTCGCGGCTGGTCACCACGTACGGGATGTCCAACGCGCCGTACAGCTCCAGGAACTTGTCCGGCGGGGCAAGGTCCGACTTCGTGAGCACGAGGAGCGGGGTCAGACCGCCGTCGAAGGCCGCCACGAGACAGCGGTCGATCAGGCGGGGGCGCGGCTCGGGGTCGGCGAGGGCGGTGACGATGGCGAGCTGGTCGGCGTTGGCGACGACCACGCGCTCGTACGGATCGTCGTCGTCGGCCGTGCGGCGCAGCACCGAACCGCGCGGCTCGATGCGGACGATGCGGGCGAGGGTGTCCTTCTCTCCGGACAGGTCGCCGACGATGGCGACCCGGTCGCCGACGACGGCGGCCTTGCGGCCCAGTTCGCGGGCCTTCATCGCCATCACGACGCGGCCCTCGACCAGGCAGGTCAGCCGGCCGCGGTCGACCGTGAGGACCATGCCCTCGACGGCCTCCTCGTGCTTGGGGCGGATGTTCGTACGGGGACGGTTGCCCTTGCGGTTCGGGCGCTGGCGGATGTCGTCCTCGTCGGTGTTCTTGTTGTAACGGCGCATGATCCAGGTCCGCCCGTCAGTTCCCGAGCATTCCGGTCCACAGGTCGGGGAAGTCCGGCAGGGTCTTCGCGGTCGTCGCCACGTTCTCGATCTGGACGCCTTCCACCGCCAGCCCGAGGATCGCGCCGGCCGTCGCCATGCGGTGGTCGTCGTACGTGTGGAAGATGCCGCCGTGCAGTCGGCGCGGCCGGATGTGGAGGCCGTCGGCGGTCTCGGTGACATCGCCGCCGAGTTCGTTGATCTCCTTGGTGAGCGCGGCCAGCCGGTCCGTCTCGTGCAGCCGCAGATGGGCCACGCCCCGGAGTGTGGAGGGGGAGTCGGCGAGCGCCGCGACCGCCGCGATGCCGGGGGTCAGCTCACCGACCTCGCCGAGGTCCACATCGATACCGTGAATGGCACCCGAACCGGTGAACTCCAGTCCGCTCTCGGTCAGTTCGCAGGAGCCACCCATCTCGGTGAAGATCTCCCGCAGCCGGTCGCCGGGCTGGGTGGTGTGCGACGGCCAGTCGGGGACGACGACCGTGCCGCCGGTCACCAGCGCCGCCGCCAGGAACGGCTGGGCGTTCGACAGGTCCGGCTCGATGATCAGATCGCGGCCGAGCAGCGCGCCCGGTGTCACTCGCCAGACGTTCGGCTCGCCGCCCGACTCCGGGGTGTCCACCTGGGCACCGACCGCGCGAAGCATGTCCACGGTCATCCGGATGTGTGGCATGGACGGGAGCGTCGAGCCGGTGTGCCGGACCTCGACGCCCTGGTTGAAGCGCGGGGCGGAGAGGAGCAGGGCGGACACGAACTGGGAGGACGACGACGCGTCGATCTCCACCGGGCCGCCGTCCAGGGCGCCGCCGCCGTGCACGGTCAGCGGCAGCGCGCCGCGGGCGTCGTCGTCGATCCGGGCGCCGAGCAGGCGCAGCGCGTCGATCACGCCGTTCAGCGGGCGCTCGTACGACCGAGGGTCGCCGTCGAATCGGATGGGGCCGTCCGCGAGCGCGGCGACCGGGGGCAGGAAGCGCATCACGGTGCCCGCGTTGCCGACGTCCACCGTGGCCGGGCCGCGCAGTCCCGAGGGGATGACCCGCCACGCCTCGCCGGAGGCTTCCGGGCCCCCCGCGACCGTGGAACTGGAGGCGACCGTCTCCTCGATGCCGACGCCCATCGCGCGGAGCGCGCCGGCCATCAGCAGGGTGTCGCGGGAACGCAGCGGGCGGCGCAGCCAGCCCGGCTCGGAGGCCAGCGCGGCCAGCACGAGAGCGCGGTTGGTGACCGACTTGGACCCCGGCACGTGAACCGTCGCGTCGACGGCTCCGCTTGCGTGCGGGGCTGGCCAGAGGGCGGTGTGGGCGGGGTTCACGGTCATGCGCCCCACTTTAGTGGCAGGGCGCCGGACAGCCGCGGGTCCGTCACCGCCGGTGGCACCCGCGCGGGGGAGCCGGGCACCGCCTGCCCCGGGGGCCCGCCGGACGGTCGCGGCGCAGCTCAGGGCCTCTCGGGCAGCGCCCGCGGCTCACAGCCCGAGCAGCCAACGCCCGCCGCCCATCAGCGAGCACAGCGACACGGCATGGAAGAGGAACAGCCACAGCCCGGCCGGTACGTGCGTCAGCCGCGACAACTGGTCCGCGTCCGAGTCGCCCGCGCCGCCCCGCATTCGCTTTGCCTGGAGTTCGAACGCCGGGCGGACGCCGCCGAGGAGCAGGAACCACACGACCGCGTACGCGAACGCGGCCTGTACCTGGGGTCCGGCGAGCCAGGACACCAGGAGGAACGTGCCGCCGGTGAGGATCACGGTGAGCGCGCCGTACGCGTTGCGGATCATCACCAGCATGGCTATCAGCAGGGCCGTGGCCACCCACAGCAGCAGGGTGATGTGGCCCGCGCCGAGCAGCGCGGCGCCGCCGAGGCCGAGCAGCGGGGGAGCGGTGTAGCCCGCCGCCGCCGTCAGGATCATGCCGAGGCCGGTCGGCTTGCCGCGGCTGACCGTGAGACCGCTGGTGTCGGAGTGCAGCCGGATGCCGCTGAGGCTGCGCCCGGTGAGCAGGGCGACCAGGCCGTGGCCGCCCTCGTGCGCGATGGTGATGGCGTTGCGGGAGAGGCGCCAGACGCCGTGCGGGACGATCGCCGCGAGCGCCGCGACCATGGTGGCGATCACCACCCACAGGTCGGGGTCCGGCTGACTGCCGAAGACCTGGTCCCAGAGGGAGGTGAGCGAGGCCAGCGAGGAGGATGCGGTGCTGTCCATTGTCGGCGGTGGCTCCCTTTTGTGACGCGGAATCTGGCAGTGTTGCACGTATGTGCGGACGGTATGCAGCCAGTCGTGGACCCGAGGATCTCGCAGGAGTCTTTGAGGTCGAGAAGTGGGACCGGGATCCCGAGGAGACCCTGGCCCCGGACTACAACGTGGCCCCGACCAAGGAGGTCTACGTCGTCCTCGACCGCCCTGTGAAGGACGCGGACAGCCCGAGGCCGGTTCGCCAGCTCCGCAGACTCAAATGGGGACTCGTCCCGTCCTGGGCCAAGACACCCGAGGGCGCCGCCCGGATGATCAACGCGCGCGCGGAGACGGTGCACGAGAAGCCCTCGTACCGCCGCGCCTTCGCCGCCCGGCGCTGCATCGTCCCCGCCGACGGCTACTACGAGTGGGTCACCGGCGGCGCCGAACGCGATCTGGAGGTCGAGGGCAAGAAGAAGCGGCCGCGCAAGCAGCCGTATTTCGTGACGCCCGCGGACGGCTCGGTCTTCGCGATGGCGGGGCTGTACGAGTTCTGGCGGGACCGGACGCTGCCGGACGAGCATCCGCTGGCCTGGTGGGCGACCTGCTCGGTCATCACGACCGAGGCGGAGACGGCGCCGCTCGCGGTGGCCCCCGCCGAGGGCCCGCAAGCGCTGGCCGACATCCACCCCCGGATGCCCCTGATGCTCACCCCCGACCGCTGGGACAGCTGGCTCGACCCGTCCCGCACGGACCCGGGCGAACTCCGCGACCTGCTCGCGCCGCCGCCCACCGGGCTGATGCGCGCGTACCCCGTCTCCACCGCGGTCAGCAATGTCCGCAACAACGGCGCGGAGCTGCTGAAGGAGCTGGAGGGGCCGGAGGAGGGCACACTCTTCTGACGTGACCGAGATCAGCAACGCGAGCGAGACCATCGAGACGGACGCCGGTACGGCCCGCGTCACCTGGCACCGGGCGGCGAAGGCGCGGCTCGTCCTCGCCGTGAGCCATGGCGCGGGCGGCGGTATCGGGGCCCGTGACCTCCGGGCGCTCGCCGAGGTGCTGCCCGCCCACGGGGTGAGCGTCGCGCTCGTCGAACAGCCCTGGCGGGTCGCCGGGAAGAAGGTGGCCCCGGCACCGAAGACACTGGACGTCGGCTGGCGGGGGGTGTGGCCGGCGCTGGTGAAGCCCGGACTGCCCGTCGTCTCCGGGGGCCGCAGCGCCGGCGCCCGTGTCGCGTGCCGGACCGCGACCGAACTCGGGGCCGCCGCCGTCCTCGCGCTGAGCTTCCCGCTGCACCCGCCGGGCAAGCCGGAGAAGTCCCGCGCCGCCGAGCTGCTCGGCGCGGGGGTGCCCACGCTCGTCGTCCAGGGCGGCAACGACTCCTTCGGGAAGCCGGAGGAGTTCCCGCCGGGCTCGTACGAGCTGATCGAGGTGCCCTACGGAGATCACGGCTTCGCCGTCCCGAAGCGGGCCCCGATCGGCCAGGAGGAGGCGCTGAAGGTCGTCACGGACGGCGTCGTACGGTGGGCCGCGTCACTCGGGTGACACGCGGGAATGCAGAGTGACGGACTTCTGTTGTGCCGAGCAGACAGCACGGAGAGTGCTGCACCGTTCGTACGAGAGGAAGTCCGCCGCATGGGTTCGATCTTCTGCCCGAGCCGCAGCAGCCGCGCTGACCTGGACTGGACGGTGCTGCACGCGGGCAAGAACGCCCCGATTCGGGCGGCGGGCGGACAAGAAGTACATCCCTCCCCGGCCGAAGGTCGTCTATCCTCCGATTCCAGTGGGACCGGTCTCGGTCTCGCTACGTCGCTGGAGGAGGTGGGTCCGGTCACTGGGACCGACGCAGGGACCGAAAACGGCCAGGCGGAGCAGCCCGAGGGCCAGGGCACGAGCACGGAGTCGTCCGCCGAGCGCACCGCGCGCTTCGAGCGGGACGCGCTCGAATTCCTCGACCAGATGTACTCGGCCGCCCTGCGCATGACGCGTAACCCGGCCGACGCCGAGGACCTGGTGCAGGAGACGTACGCCAAGGCGTACGCGTCCTTCCACCAGTTCCGCGAGGGCACCAACCTCAAGGCGTGGCTGTACCGCATTCTCACCAACACCTTCATCAACTCGTACCGCAAGAAGCAGCGCGAACCCCAGCGCAGCGCGGCCGAGGAGATCGAGGACTGGCAGCTGGCGCGTGCCGAGTCGCACATGTCGACAGGGCTGCGTTCCGCCGAGTCGCAGGCGCTCGACCACCTGCCCGACTCGGACGTCAAGGAAGCGCTGCAGGCGATCCCCGAGGAATTCCGCATCGCCGTCTATCTCGCGGACGTAGAGGGCTTTGCGTACAAGGAGATCGCGGACATCATGGGGACACCCATCGGTACGGTGATGTCCCGGCTGCACCGGGGCCGTCGCCAACTGCGCGGCATGCTGGAGGACTACGCCCGTGACCGCGGGCTGGTTCCCGCCGGCGCCGGAGAGTCGAACGAAGCGAAAGGCTCGGGCTCATGAGCTGCGGAGAGCCGCACGAGACGGATTGCAGTGAGGTACTCGATCATCTCTACGAGTTCCTCGATCATGAGATGCCGGACGCGGACTGCACCAAGTTCGAGGTCCACTTCGAAGAGTGCTCCCCGTGTCTGGAGAAGTACGGCCTCGAACAGGCCGTCAAGAAGCTGGTCAAGCGGTGCTGCGGCCATGACGACGTGCCCACCGATCTCCGGGCCAAGGTCATGGGCCGCATCGACCTGATCCGCTCCGGTCAGGCCGTGCCCGAGCACGACGTGACCGCGACGGCCCAGGAGTCCTGACCCCGGCACCTCCGGCGCGACCCCGGCATCTCCGGCGCGACCGCCGACGCCCGGCGAAGACCCTCCGTTTATCACCCGAACGTGCTAATCCGCGGGCCCTGAGCCCGCGGATTCGTTCATACCCGTCCCTGCCCCCATCCTCCCGTCCTAGGCTCCGAGCCTGAGATCAGGGGAGGTACGGGGGAGGTACGAGGATGGGTTCGGTTCCGGCGTGGGCCCGTGCGTATGTGGCCTGTGTCGTTCTCCTGGCTGTCGCCTGCCTCGCCCCCCTGCCGCACCTCCGCGTCTCCTGGGGAATCGTCGCCCTGCTCGCCGTGCTGTACGCGGGCTGCGAACGCGTCACGCTGCCGCCCCGGCCGCGCGGCGCGGGTGCGCCCGGCGGCGAGACCACCCAAGGGATGGGTACCTTCCTCCCCGTACTGCTGGCCGGGGCCTTTCTGCTGCCGCCGCCCGCCGCCGCCCTCGTCGCGCTGCCCGGGGCACTGCTCGCCCGGGTCGAACAGCGCCCGCGCGGCCCGCGCCGGGTCTGGCGCGCGGCCCAGCTCGCCGTCGCCGTCTGGGCCGCCTCCCGGGTGTACGGAGCACTCGGCGGCCGGGACGCGCTGGTCACCCCCGACTTCCCCTACGCGCTGGTGCCCGCCGGAGCCGCGGTGCTCACCTTCTGCGCCGTGCTCACCGTCCTCGACGGCGGGATCCTGGTGCTGGCCGAGCGCGCGCCGCTGCGCGGTGCCTGGCGCGGCCTCTTCGCGCGCTCGCTGGCGCCCGTCGCCGTGCACGGCCTCGCCGGGCTGATGATGGCGGTGCTGTGGCGCAGCCCGTACGGGCCCGTCGCCGCGCTGCTCGTCCTGCTGCCGATGTACGTGTCCTGCTGGGTCTTCGCCCAGTACCACCGCGAACGGGCCGCCCACCAGGCCACCATCCGCGCCCTCGTCCAGGCCGTCGACATCAAGGACGGCTACACCCGCGGGCACAGCGAGCGGGTCGGCCAGGCGTCCGTGATGATCGCCCGTGAGCTGGGCATGCACGACGAACGCGTCGAGGTGCTCCGGTTCGCCGGAATCCTGCACGACGTCGGCAAACTCGGTGTTCCCACCCGGCTGCTGCGCAAGGACGGACCGCTGACCCCCGAGGAGCGGCGGATCATCGAACTGCATCCCGAGTACGGGCACGAGATGGTCCGCGGAATCGGGTTCCTCGGCGAGGCCCGCTCGGCGATCCTGCACCACCACGAGCGGCTGGACGGGAGCGGATACCCGTATGGCCTGAGCGGGGCGCAGATCCCGGAGTTCGCCCGGGTGGTGGCCGTCGCCGACGCGTTCGACGCGATGACGTCGACCCGGTCCTACCGCAGGGCCCGCCCGGTGCCGGCGGCCCTGGAGGAGTTGGCGCGATGCGCAGGGGCGCAGTTCGACCCCCGGATGGTCGGGGCGCTGATGCGGGCGCTCGACCGGCACGGCTGGCATCCGGCGGTGACCGCGGACATGGCCCCGGCCGCCGTACCCGGCATGCCGCCGGCGTACCCGTCCGACACCGTCGGGCGGAGCGCGCCGTGAGCACCGCCGCCCCACGGCGCGGACTCTCCGCCCGTTCCGCCCGCCCCCCGTCGGCCGGGAGAGCCCCGACCACGCTCACCGCGGTGCGCGCCGTCGCTCTTCTCCTCGCGGTCCTCGCCCTCGGCGTCACTCTCTGGGACGGAATCGACGAACGCGGTACCGCGCTGGCCTTCGGCGTTCTCATCGCCGTCGGGGAGCTCGCCCGATGGAGCGGGGCCGAGGAGCGGGAGTCCGCTCCCCTCGGGGCCGCCGGAGCCCTCGCGTACGCGCTGCTCGGCGAGAACGCCGGGCATCGCACGGACCACGGCGTCCTCCAGGTCGTCGCCGTTGTCGTGGCGGCGGCGTTGATCGGCTGCATTCCGCATGTGGCACAGGGACACGGGCCGACGCTCGACCACCTCGCCCGCCGGGTCCTCACCGTCGCCTTCGCCGCCGTCTGCTTCCAACCCCTGTACAACCAGGGCAGGTTGCTGAAGTGGGGCGGCCCCGCCCAGGCCCTGCTGCTTGTCGCGCTGCTGGTCCTCACCACCCTGTGCGACGCCGTGCTCGCGGCGGCGACGGCCCACGCGCGGACCCGATGGCCGTTCGGGCCGCTGCTGCGCGACGAACTGCGGGCCACTCTCGGGATCGGTTCGGCCGTGTGCGCGACCGGGGCCGTCATGTCGCTCGCGGTCGCGGTGGTCGGACTGTGGGCGCTGCCCGTCTTCTCGCTGCCGCTGCTGCTCACCCAGCTGTCCTTCGGGCGGTACGCGGCCGTGCGGGTCACCTACCGGCAGACGATCGCCTCACTCGCGCGCGCGACCGAGATCGCCGGGTACACACCGGCCGGCCACGCCCGGCGGGTGGCCGCCCTCAGCCGGGCCGTCGGCCGTGAGCTGGGCCTCTCCGAGCCCGACCTCACCGTCCTGGAGTACGCGGCGCTGATGCACGACATCGGACAGCTCAGCCTGGTCGACCCCGTACCGGCCGGCGCCACCGCCGCGCTCCCGGCGGACGAGCAGCGGCGGATCGCGCTGCTCGGCGGCGCCGTCGTCCGGCAGACCGGGGTGGACGCCGAGGTCGCCGTGGTGGTGGAGCGGCAGGCGGACCCCTACCGGGACCAGCCGGTGACCGCGCGCATCGTCCGGACCGTGAACGCATACGACGAGATGGCTAGGGAAGCAGGGCCCACAGGGCCGCTGACCGCCCTGGAGAAACTGCGGCTGGCCACCGCCCGCGACTATCAGCCGGAGGTCGTGGAGTCACTGGCCCGGGTCCTGTCACGACCCGGTCTGACCTTGCCCTGGGCTGGGTAACCCATGGGTAATGAGCGGCCGTCCGAAGGTACGTGGTTGGATGCGAGGAAGAGGGTGTCAGGGGGCACGGGCCTGCCCGGGGCTGCACTGCCTTCAAGGGACTCTTCAAAGGACCGGCAGGCGGGAAACGCAAGGAACTGGCAGGCGGGAATCGTGAGGATCTTCGGCAAGGGACGACACCGGCCCTCCGCCTCATGGCGGCAGGCCACCGACCGTGCGTTCACGCTGATCGGCGACGGCCGGTACGAGGACGCGGGAGCGCTGCTGACGCGTGCCGCGGACCTGGAGCCCTGGCTGTCCGAGTCCTGGTTCAACCTGGCCCTGCTGCACAAGTTCCGGCACGACTGGGAGCAGGCGCGCGCGGCGGGACTGCGGGCCGTCGCCCTGCTCGACCGGGAGGCCGGCGCACCCGACTGGTGGAACGTGGGGATCGCCGCCACCGCCCTGCAGGACTGGCCGCTGGCCCGCCGTTCCTGGCAGGCGTACGGGCTGCGGGTGCCCGGCGGCGCCGCCGTCTCCGGCGAGCCGGTGGGCATGGACCTCGGCAGCGCGGCCGTCCGGCTGTCGCCGGAGGGCGAGGCCGAGGTGGTGTGGGGGCGCAGGCTGGACCCCGCCCGCGTCGAGGTGCTGTCGATCCCGCTGCCCTCCTCCGGACGCCGCTGGGGCGAGGTCGTCCTGCACGACGGTGTTCCGCACGGTGAGCGGACCACCGCCGCCGGGCACGCCTACCCGGTCTTCGACGAGATCGAGCTGTGGGCCCCCTCGCCGGTGCCCACCTGGGTCGTCCTCCTGGAAGCGGCCACCGAGGACGACCGGAACGCACTGGAGCAGCTCGCCGCCGACGCCGGCTTCGCCGCGGAGGACTGGTCGTCGTCCGTCCGCCTGCTGTGCCGGATGTGCTCCGAGTCACGGATGCCGTCCGACGAGGGCGACGAGGAACACCTCGACCCGCATGACCACAGCGAGCCGGGGCACCCGGGTCCGCTCGGCCATCGCACCGACGGACAGCTGTGGGTGCCCGAGCGGGAATGCGGGCTCGCGGCGCCCGCCTCCCTGGTGCGCGGACTGCTCGACGGCTGGGTCGCGGACAGTCCGGACTCCCGTGACTGGCGGGATCTGGAAGAGGTCTGCTGAGCGCCCCTTTAGGCTGTACTCGCAGAAATTTCCAAGGTCTGAGGAAGGCGTACGTCGTCATGGCGCAGCAGGACACCGATCAGCAGCACGTGGGCGTGCTCCCCGTGGACGACGACGGCTTCGTCATCGACACCGAGGAAACCGAGGAGCGCGAGGCGGCCTACCGCGAGCGCGGCACCTCGCGGCCGATCACGGTGGTCGGGAACCCGGTGCTGCACAAGGAGTGCAAGGACGTCACCGACTTCGGGGACGAGCTGGACCAGCTGATCGCCGACATGTTCGCGAGCCAGCGCACCGCCGAGGGCGTGGGCCTGGCCGCCAACCAGATCGGCGTCGACCTGAAGGTCTTCGTCTACGACTGCCAGGACGACCAGGGTGACCGGCACGTCGGTGTCGTCTGCAACCCGAAGCTGGTCGACCTGCCCGCCGACCGGCGCCAGCTGGACGAGAGCAACGAGGGCTGCCTCTCCGTGCCGACCGCCTACGCGCCGCTCGCCCGCCCCGACTACGCCGAGGTCACCGGGCAGGACGAGAAGGGCAACCCGGTCAGGGTGCGCGGCACGGGCTACTTCGCGCGCTGCCTCCAGCACGAGACGGACCATCTGTACGGCTACCTGTACATCGACCGGCTCTCCAAGCGCGACCGCAAGGACGCGCTGCGGCAGATGGCCGAGAACGAGCCCCGCTACGCGATCGTGGCGAACGACTGAGTCACCGCTTCGCCGGGCGCCCCGCACGCCTGTGACATAAATTGACCGGCGTGACGCGCGGTCCCTCGTGGGTCCACTCGAACGGTGCCTGGGCAGGTGATCCTCCTGACCAGGCACCGTTCGCATGTACGTCGTATGTTCGATCCCTTGTACTCCTTCAGTGATCCAGATTCAGTCACACAAGGGGATATTCTCGGCATGGTCAGGTAGTGAGTGGGCCAAATCCGTTCCCAGAACGGTCAGTTGTGGTGCTGAATGGGAAGTGCGGGGATACGCAACGGCGCGCGCCCGGCACAGATGGAGGGGTGTGACGTCAACAGGCGGCTGAGAGGGGTTTGTTCGTGCATGCTTTCTCACACGGCTCTTCATCGACAGCGTTCGCGGTGCCACCGGCGCTCTCTCTCCCGGTGATCGAATCCGAGTTTCCCCGTCAACTGCACCCGTATTGGCCCAAGCTCCAGGAGAACACCAGGACCTGGCTCCTCGAAAAACGGCTGATGCCCGCGGACAAGGTCGAGGAATATGCCGACGGCTTGTGCTACACGGACCTCATGGCGGGCTACTACATAGGTGCCCCGGACGAGGTCATGCAGGCGATAGCGGACTTCAGCGCGTGGTTCTTCGTCTGGGACGACCGTCACGACCGCGATGTCATCCACGGCCGGGCGGACGCCTGGCGGAGGCTCAGGTTCCGGCTGCATGCGGCCCTCGATGCCCCCAGGGATCATCTGCACCACCAGGATCCCCTGGTCGCGGGGTTCGCGGACAGCATGGTGCGGTTGTACTCGTTCCTCGGCGAGAACTGGAACAAGCGGTTCGCACTCCACTTCCACGCGGTGATCGAGGCGTACGACCGGGAGTTCAGGAACCGCACCTCCGGCACCGTCCCCACGGTCGCGGAATACCTCGAACTCCGTCGGCTCACTTTCGCTCACTGGATCTGGACCGACCTTCTGGAATCGAGTGCGGGCCGCGAACTGCCCGCCGCGGTGCGACTGCATCCCGTATTTCACCGGGCGGCACTGCTCAGTCAGGAATTCGCCGCCTGGTACAACGACCTCTGTTCGCTGCCCAAGGAAATAGCGGGCGACGAGGTCCACAATCTCGGAATCAGTCTCATTCATCATGATGGGCTGACACTCGAAGAAGCCGTCACCGAAGTGAGGCGGCGGGTCGAGGAATGCATCGAGCAATTCCTCATCGCCGAGAAGGACGTATTGCGGCTCGCCGAATTACTCGCCGACGGCGGCACGGTCCGGGGAAAAGAGACGAGCGCCGCCGTAAGGGCGTGCCTCGGCAACATGCGGAACTGGTTCAGCTCCGTGTACTGGTTCCACCACGAGTCGGGCCGGTACATGGTCGACAGCTGGGACGACCGCTCCACACCCCCGTACGTCAACAATGAAGCGGCAGGTGAGAAATGACCGTCGAGTCGGTACGACCCGAGGTGTCCGAGGCGCGGGAGCTGTCCGTCCCGCCCCTCGCCGGAGGAGGCGTGCCCGTTCTCGGGCACGGCTGGAAACTGGTCCGCGACCCGCTGGGCTTCCTCGCCCGGCTGCGCGACCACGGCGATGTCGTCCGGCTCAGGATGGGCCCCAAGACGGTGTACGCCGTCACCAGCCCCGCGCTCACCGGGGCGCTGGCGCTCAGCCCCGACTACGAGATCGGCGGCCCCCTGTGGGAGTCGCTCGAAGGGCTGCTGGGCAAGCAGGGTGTCGCCACCGCCAACGGTCCGCAGCACCGGCGCCAGCGGCGGACGATCCAGCCCGCGTTCCGGGCCGACATCATCCCCGAGTACGGCCCGATCATGGAGGAGGAGTCGCGGGCGTTCACGGCGCGCTGGGAGCGGGGCGCGGTCGTCGACTGCACCTCCGAGTCGTTCCGCGTCGCCGTCCGCGTCGCCGCCCGCTGTCTGCTGCGCGGCCGGTTCATGGACGAGCGCGCCGAGCGGCTGAGCCTCGCTCTCACCACCGTGTTCCGCGGCATGTACCGGCGCATGGTCATACCCGCGGGGGCCCTCTACAGACTGCCGCTTCCCTCGACGCGCGCATTCGACCGCGCATTGGCCGATTTGCACGCGCTGGTCGACGAGATCATCGACGAGCGACGGGCATCTGGTCAAAAGCCGGACGATTTGCTGACGGCATTGCTGGAAGCGAAGAACGACGACGGCGACCCCATAGACGAACAGGAGATCCACGACCAAGTCGTCGCGATACTGACCCCCGGCAGCGAAACCATTGCATCCACGATCATGTGGTTGCTCCAAGTGCTGACGGAACATCCGGAACAGGCGGACAAAGTGGCCGCAGAGGTCCGATCCGTCGCGGGAGACCGACCCGTCGGATTCGACGATGTCCGGAAGCTGTCGCACACGAACAATGTCGTCGTCGAGGCGATGCGTTTACGCCCCGCCGTATGGATATTGACGCGGCGTGTGGTGGCCGAAACCGAGCTGGGCGGCTATCGCATTCCGGCCGGAGCCGACATCGTCTACAGCCCGTACGCGATCCAGCGCGACCCCCGGTCGTACCAGGAGCACCTGGATTTCGATCCCGACCGCTGGCTTCCGGAACGCTCCAAGGACATCCCGAAGTACGCGATGCGCCCCTTCAGCGTGGGCAACCGCAAATGCCCGAGTGACCACTTCTCGATGGCGCTGCTCTCCCTGATCACCGCGACCGTGGCGTCCCGGTGGCGCTTCGATCAGGTGTCCGGATCCAACGACGCGACCCGCGTCGGCATCACGCTGCGGCCCCACGACCTGCGGCTGAAGGCCCGTCCCCGGTAGGGCGGCCGGGCATCCGCTCGGCCGGTGTCCGGCCCGCACGTCCACAGGCGCACGTTCAGGTCGCCCTCGGGCCCCTGAACGTGCGCCGCGGTCTCACGCCTTCGGCACGACCACGGTGACCGTCCACTCCTGAAGGCCGTCGCAGGAGACCCGGGCCGGATCGCTCGGACACAGCGGCCGGGACGATGTCAGCCGGACCGTTCCCGCCGAGACCGCCCGGTAGGCGGCGGACGCGTCGCCCGGCTGGAGGACGATCCCGCTGTTGGTGGCCTCCAGCCCGGTTCCGGCGGTCTTCACGGGCGCCCAGGGCCGGCGGGTGGTGCCGTCCAGGGAGACACGGATCGTCTCGCCGGGCGCCAGACAGTACGTGTGGCCGGTGTCTGCGGCGCCCAGCTCCCCCTTCGCCGTGGCGCAGCTCGGGTGGGACGGGGTGGGGGACGGCGACACGGTGCCGCTGCCGCCCGCGTCGCCTCCGCTCTGCGTACCGCAGCCCGCGAGGAGCAGGGTCAGAGCGGCGAGGGCGATGGTCCGGGTGTGGGTCGTTCGACGCATGGGGTGGCCTCCTTGCGGGTTGGACGTGCCACCCGTGGATCAGGATCCATTCCCGCGCGTGACAGGGCCCCGGCCGCCGAAGCGGCCGGGGCCCTGCTCCGGGTCGGGCCGCCGTGGCGGCCGGGCCCCTGCCGCGGGTCAGCTGGTCGTGAGGGCGGTGTCGTCCACGACGAAGCTGGTCTGGAGGGAGGAGTCCTCGACGCCGCTGAACTTCAGCGTGACGGTCGAACCGGCGAAGGAGGACAGGTCGAAGGTCTTCTGGGCGTACCCGGAAGCCTTGTTGAGGTTGGAGTAGGTCGCGAGCGTGGTGGAGCCCGCGGTGACGGTGAGCTTGTCGTAGGCCGAGGTGGTGGTGGTCTCGGCCGTGTCGATGTGGAGGTAGAAGGTGAGGGTGGCCTTGCAGCCGGACGGGACGGTCACCGACTGGGACAGTGTGTCGGTGTGGGTCGAGCCGTAGCCGTCGAGCCAGGCGTCGTACGAGCCGCCGTGCGTGGCCTCGCCGGTGCCATTGGTGATGACACCGCTCGTCTCGCTCCACACCGTGGCGCCCGACTCGAAGCCCTGGTTGCCGAGCAGCTGCGCCGGGGTGCAGGTGCCGCCGCCGGAGCTGACGGTCCAGGTGAACGAGGCCGAACCGGAGGCGCCCGTGCTGTCCTTCGCCGTGACGGTGACCGAGTAGGTGCCCGCGGTGCTCGCGGTGCCGGAGATCAGCCCGGTCGAGCTGCTGATCGACAGACCGGTCGGCAGCCCGGTCGCGCTGTACGTGAGGGTCGCGCCCGCGCTGTCGCTCGCCGAGATCTGGAGGCTCGCCGAGCCGCCGGTGGCCGTGGACTGGCTGCCCGGGTTGGTGACGGTCACGGTGTTGCCGGTGCTGGTGCCCGAGGTGAAGGCGGCCGTGCCGTTGGGGGTGCCCCAGCCGGTCGGGCCGTCGTAGCCGGTGGCCGCCGTGCAGAAGTACGACGGGGAGCAGGAGCCGTTGTTGCCGCTCGTGACGTCGTACAGGTTCGAGGTGTGGGAGTAGGGGTACTTCGCCGGGTAGTCGGCGGAACCCGGGGTGCCGGCCAGCGCGTACACGCCCGCGATGATGGGCGACGAGGCGCTGGTGCCGCCGTAGACCGCCCAGCCGGAGCCGCCGTAGGTGTCGTAGACCGCCACGCCGGTCGCGGGGTCGGCGACCGCGGAGACGTCGGCCTCCATGCGCTTGGTGCAGCCGGTGTCGGTCTGCCAGGTGGGCTTGGCGTCGTAGGCGGAGCAGCCGGAGCCGGTGCCCTCGGTGCTGCTGGTCTTCCAGACCGACTCGGTCCAGCCGCGGGTGCTGGAGGACGTGCTCAGCGCGGTGCCGCCGACGGCGGTCACGTACTGGGAGGTCGCCGGGTACTCGGCGCCGTAGGCGGAGTCGCCGGAGGAGACGGTGATGGCGACACCCGGGTGCTTGAAGTACGAGGTGTCCTCGCCGGTCTGCGAGGAGGACTCGGAGCCGCCCCAGCTGTTGGAGACGAACTTCGCGCCCAGCGTGACCGCTTCGTTCTCGGCGATGCCGAGGTCGGAGTCGTTCGCGGAGTTCGCCTCGACGAGGATGATGTTGCAGTTGGGGCAGACGGCGCTGACCATGTCGATGTCGAGCGCCTCCTCACCCGCCCAGCCGGTGTCGTTGGTCGGCAGTGAGGTGGTCGAACCGGTCTGGCTGACCTGCTTGAAGCAGCCGTTGGCCTTGGTGCAGGCGGACAGGCCGAACTGCGTGCGGTACGTGGCCAGGTCGGCGGCGGCGTTGGGGTCGTTGTAGGCGTCGACCACGGCGACCGTCAGACCGGAGCCGCCGGTCGAGGGCAGGTTGTAGGCGCTGTGCAGGTTGGCCGGGCTGAGACCGGACACCGCGGCGGCCGCGTCGGGGGAGACCTGGGCCGCGAGCTTCTGCGCGATGTCGGTGCGGCGCTGCGCGAAGCAGGACATCCGGCCGGGCTTCGTCGCCTCGGCGCACAGGTGCTTGGTCGCGACCTTCTGGCCGGCCCTGCCCGTCGAGTGGACCGCCTGCCGGGCGGGATCGGTGAGGGCCCCGGCGTTCTGGGTGGCCCGGGAGACGTGCGGGGTCGGCGCGGGCTGTGCGTCCGCGGGAGGGGCCGCGGCGAACCCGGCGAAGCCGAGGGCCAGGGCGGGGAGGGCGGCGGTGAGAAGTCTTCGCAGGCTCCGGGCGGGTCTGCCGGAGGGTATCGGGGGCTGGGAACGCATGGGGGTGTCGCCTCCATCGGTTCGAGGCCGGTGCCGCTCGGGCCGGGGTAGGGCCGTGCGCGACGCCATGGCCGGAAGTGGGGGTTCTCGGCGCTCTGAAGGGACGGGCCCGTGACGCGCGTAGCGTGAACCGTGGAGAGACGCGTCATGGGCATGCCAATTCAGTCGTCCTGGCGTGCCGTGGTGCGCGACATGACGGGACGGCCAGAACCTAGCCGGGGCGAACGACGTGCGAACAGCCGTGCCGGAAGAACTTTGCCGCTCCATGGACGGGGATTGGCACGGCGATTGGAGGCGCGGGGGCAGTACGTGACGAAAGCCGGGCCGCACAGGGCGGCCCGGCTCTCATCGCTGACGAATACTCAGAACACTCGGCGGAACGCTCGGACCGGTCAGAAGTCCTCGTCGAGGTCGACGGTGCCCTCCACCGCGACCTGGTACGCGGACGGCCGGCGCTCGAAGAAGTTGGTCAGCTCCTGGACACCCTGGAGCTCCATGAAGGAGAAGGGGTTCTCGGAGCCGTACACCGGCGCGAAGCCCAGCCGCTGAAGGCGCTGATCGGCGACGCACTCCAGGTACTGCCGCATCGAGTCGGTGTTCATGCCCGGCAGACCCTCACCGCACAGATCGCGGCCGAACTGCAGCTCGGCCTCGACCGCCTCGCGCAGCATGTCGGTCACCTGCTCCTGGAGCCGGTCGTCGAAGAGTTCCGGCTCCTCCTTGCGGACGGTGTCGACGACCTCGAAGGCGAAGCTCATGTGCATCGTCTCGTCGCGGAACACCCAGTTGGTGCCGGTCGCCAGGCCGTGCAGCAGACCCCGGCTGCGGAACCAGTAGACGTACGCGAAGGCCCCGTAGAAGAAGAGCCCCTCGATGCACGCCGCGAAGCAGATGAGGTTCAGCAGGAAGCGGCGCCGGTCGGCCTGGGTCTCCAGCCGGTCCAGCTTCTCCACCGAGTCCATCCACTTGAAGCAGAACTGCGCCTTCTCGCGGATGGAGGGGATGCTCTCGACGGCCGCGAAGGCCGCCGTGCGGTCGTCAGGGTCGGGCAGATAGGTGTCGAGCAGCGTCAGATAGAACTGGACGTGCACGGCCTCCTCGAAGAGCTGACGGCTCAGGTAGAGCCGCGCCTCGGGGGAGTTGATGTGCTTGTACAGCGTCAGCACCAGGTTGTTCGCCACGATCGAGTCGCCCGTCGCGAAGAACGCGACCAGCCGGCCGATCATGTGCTGCTCACCCGGCGTCAGCTTCGCGAGGTCGGCGACGTCCGAGTGGAGGTCGACCTCCTCGACGGTCCAGGTGTTCTTGATGGCGTCCCGGTAGCGCTCGTAGAAGTCCGGGTAGCGCATGGGACGCAGGGTCAGTTCGAAGCCCGGGGCGAGGAGGTTCTTCTCGGACGCGGCCTTCTCGGTGGTGGTGTCGCTCATTACTGGCAGGCCTCGCAGGACTCGGGGTTCTCCAGGGAGCAGGCGACGGCGTCGGGGTCGGCCACCTGCTGCACGGGGATGGGCTTCTCGGGCTGCGCCTGGGCCTGCGCCGCGCGGGCGATGCGCGTCGCCGGGCGGGAGCGCAGGTAGTACGTCGTCTTCAGGCCCGACGTCCAGGCGTAGGAGTACATCGAGGAGAGCTTGCCGATGGTCGGCGTCTCCAGGAACAGATTCAGGGACTGGGCCTGGTCCAGGAACGGGGTCCGGGCGGCGGCCATGTCGATCAGACCGCGCTGTGGGATCTCCCACGCCGTGCGGTACAGGTCGCGGACGTCCTGCGGGACCCAGGTGAAGCCCTGCACCGAGCCGCTGGACTCGCGCAGCGCCTCACGGGTCTGCGCGTCCCACACGCCGAGCTTCTTCAGCTCGGCCACCAGGTAGGAGTTGACCTGGAGGAACTCGCCTGAGAGCGTCTCGCGCTTGAACAGGTTCGACACCTGCGGCTCGATGCACTCGTAGACGCCCGCGATGGACGCGATGGTGGCGGTCGGGGCGATGGCGAGGAGCAGCGAGTTGCGCATGCCGACCTCGGCGATCCGCTGCCGCAGGGCGGCCCAGCGCTCCGGCCAGTTCAGCTCGACGTCGAAGTGGTCCGGGTGCAGCACGCCACGGGCGGTACGGGTCTTCTCCCAGGCCGGGAGCGGGCCGTTGCGCTCGGCGAGGTCCGCGGAGGCCTCGTAGGAGGCGAGCATGATGCGCTCGGCGATCCGGGTGGACAGGGCGCGGGCCTCGGGCGAGTCGAACGGCAGCCGCAGCTTGAAGAAGACGTCCTGGAGGCCCATCGCGCCGAGGCCCACCGGACGCCACTTGGCGTTGGAGCGGCCCGCCTGCTCGGTCGGGTAGAAGTTGATGTCCACGACGCGGTCGAGGAAGGTCACCGCGGTGCGCACGGTCTCGTCGAGCCGCTCCCAGTCGATGTCCTGACCGACCACGAACGCGCCCAGGTTGACCGAGCCCAGGTTGCAGACCGCCGTCTCCCCGTCGTCCGTGACCTCCAGGATCTCGGTGCACAGGTTCGAGGAGTGGACGGTGTGGCCGGGCTCCGCCGTCTGGTTGGCGGTGCGGTTGGCGGCGTCCTTGAAGGTCATCCAGCCGTTGCCGGTCTGCGCGAGGGTGCGCATCATGCGGCCGTACAGGTCGCGGGCCGGGATCGTCTTCTTGGCGAGACCCGCCTCCTCGGCCTTGCGGTACGCGGCGTCGAACGCGTCGCCCCACAGGTCGACCAGCTCCGGCACGTCGGAGGGCGAGAAGAGCGACCAGACGCCGTCCTCGTTCACCCGGCGCATGAACTCGTCCGGGATCCAGTGCGCGAGGTTCAGGTTGTGCGTACGCCGGGCGTCCTCACCGGTGTTGTCGCGCAGCTCCAGGAACTCCTCGATGTCCGAATGCCAGGTCTCCAGGTAGACCGCGGCCGCGCCCTTGCGCCGGCCGCCCTGGTTCACCGCGGCGACCGAGGCGTCGAGGGTCTTGAGGAACGGGACGATGCCGTTGGAGTGCCCGTTGGTGCCGCGGATCAGTGAACCGCGCGACCGGATGCGGGAGTAGGACAGGCCGATGCCGCCCGCGTGCTTCGACAGGCGTGCCACCTGGTGGTAGCGGTCGTAGATGGAGTCCAGCTCGTCCAGCGGGGAGTCGAGGAGGTAGCAGGACGACATCTGCGGGTGCCGCGTACCGGAGTTGAAGAGCGTGGGGGAGGAGGGGAGGTAGTCGAGGCGGCTCATGAGCCGGTAGAGCGCGGCGACTTCGTCCACGGAGCGGACGGTGTCGTCCTCGGCGAGGCCGGACGCCACCCGGAGCATGAAGTGCTGCGGCGTCTCGACGACCCTGCGGGTGATCGGGTGCCGGAGCAGATAGCGGCTGTGCAGCGTGCGCAGCCCGAAGTAGCCGAAGCGGTCGTCGCCTTCGGAGTCGATGAGCGCGTCGAGGCGGGCCGTGTGCAGCCGGACGAACGCGGCCGTGCGGTCGGCGATCAGACCCTCGCGGTGGCCGACGGCGACCGACTCGGAGAAGGTCGTGACGCCCTGGGAGGCGGCCTCCGCGGCGATGCTGATCGTGAGCAGGCGGGCGGCCAGCCGGGAGTAGGCGGGATCCTCGGAGATGAGACCTGCGGCCGCCTCGGTGGCCAGTTCGCGCAGCTCGGCCTCGTCGGCGCGGGCGGACCTGCCGCGCAGCGCCGCCGCGGCGACCCGGCCGGGGTCGGCGGCGGTGAGGTCGGCGGTGAGATCGGTCAGGGTCCGCAGCAGCGCGGCTCCGGGACCGTCGGTCTCCACCCGGGCCTGCTGCACGGTCACTGAAGCCGGATCGGCTGGCGCGATGGTCACGTGGGAATCTCCCTCGCTCGGCACGGGGCCCGGCGGGGAGGAAGGGGCACACGGGAGTGCTTCTGGGCAGCACGCACCGCGTCCACCGGCCCATTCCGCGAGGCCCGGACGTCGTCGGCACCCGGGCCGGACGGCCGGGGCGCGCTGTCGGCAGGTCCTCGGACTGACGCGAGTGCGGGCACGCGGAAAGCGAACACGCACAGGTACACCGTTGCGGGACAGTTCCGGATTCGCACCGGATTCCCCTGCGGCGACAGCGACCATGAGCATACATCTTGTGCCGGGCTTCTGGAGTGCCCCCACATCTTGTGTCCGGACGGTGTCGGGGAGCGCTACGGAGTGTGCTGGATCGTCAACTCGTAGGTGAGCAGCCGGATGTCGTCGAGCTCCGGAAGCGGGTTCCAGTCGCGGTCGGGGGTGCGGGTGAAGCCCACGCGCTCGTACAGGCGGTGGGCGCTGTGCATGGTGCCCTGGGTGGACAGCACGACGCGCGCGCAGCCCTCCGCGGCCCGTGCCCGCTCGACGCAGGCGCGCACGAGAGCCTCCCCGGCGCCCCGGCGCCGTGCCTCGCGCGCGACCGCGAGCATCCGGAGCTCGGCCTCCCCGGCGCGGGCGAAGTCCGCCATGGGGCTCCCGTCCGCCACGAAGGTCACACTGCCGAGCACCCGGTCCCCCTCGACGGCGACCAGCACATCGGCGACGTCCGCCCGCCCCGCGACGTCCCGCAGTCTCTCCAGGTACGCGTCGCTCTCCCCGAAGTCGAGCAGCCCGTCTCCGAGATAGGCGCGCGCCGCGATCTCACCGATGGTGGGGTACTCCTCGGGCCGCGCCCGTCTGATGACGATGTCCATGCCGGCGAGTGTGCCCGACCGGCACGGCGACAGGCCGCCGGTTTTCGTCCGGCGGCCCGTCGTGGAGAGCTGTGTCGTGAGCTGTCGCTAGTGGCTCGCGTCCGCCGTGGCCGGCGGAAGCTCCGTCTCGACCCCCGGGTCTCCCGCGTCGGCCGTGTAGTCCTCGGGCGAGGTCTCGTCGATGCCGTCCGGGGCCTTGAACGCCCTGAGGGCGAAGGTGAG
Organism: Streptomyces sp. NPDC026500; assembly: GCF_055567635.1. NCBI lineage: Bacteria > Bacillati > Actinomycetota > Actinomycetes > Kitasatosporales > Streptomycetaceae > Streptomyces > Streptomyces sp. NPDC026500. The sequence goes on from NZ_JBVHQB010000002.1 coordinate 400,899, forward strand.
GACGACGGCCACGGCCACGTTCAGGACGAACGCCGTCAGCCCGATGTAGCCGATCTCCCCGATGCCGGGAATCTCCTTCGAGCTGCCGCCGAAGTGCTTCTGGGTCGGCGAGGCCACTCCGTAGGCGGCGATCGTGCCGTAGAGCATGCCGACCGCCCAGCCGCCCAGCAGCGCCCAGCGGTGGAACCAGCGCGTGAAGAGTCCGCCGACCAGCGACGGGAAGGTCTGCAGGATCCAGATGCCGCCCAGCAACTGGAAGTTGATCGCCACGGTCTTGTCCATGGTCAGGACGAAGACCAGCGCGCCCACCTTCACCAGGAGCGAGACCAGCTTGGAGACCCTGGTCTCCTGCCGAGGGGTCGCGGCCGGGTTGATGAAGTCCTTGTAGATGTTGCGGGTGAAGAGGTTCGCGGCCGCGATGGACATGATGGCCGCCGGGACGAGCGCGCCGATGCCGATGGCGGCGAAGGCCACGCCCGCGAACCAGTCGGGGAACATGTTCTCGAAGAGCTGGGGAATGGCGAGCTGGCCGTTGGCGACCTTCACGCCGGCCGCGATCGCCATGAACCCGAGCAGGGCGAGCAGGCCCAGCATCAGCGAGTACAGCGGCAGGATCGTGGTGTTGCGGCGGATCACCTCCCGGCTGCGGCCGGACAGCGTCGCGGTGACCGAGTGCGGATACATGAACAGCGCCAGCGCCGAGCCGAGCGCGAGGGTGGCGTACGTCCACTGGCCCGCCTCGGCGGGGACGAGCCCGCCGGCGCCCGCGGCCGTGTACTTGGCGCTCGCCGCCTTGAAGATCTCGTCGAAGCCGCCCAGCTTGATCGGGATGTAGATGATGGCCACCGCGATCACGATGTAGATCAGGGTGTCCTTCACGAACGCGATCAGGGCGGGGGCTCGCAGACCCGAGGAGTAGGTGTACGCGGCCAGCACGCCGAAGGCGATGAGGAGCGGCAGGTCCTTGACGAACCAGTTGGTGCTGTCGCCGCCGCCCACGCCCATCACGTCGAGGACGGCCTGGATGCCGACCAGTTGGAGCGCGATGTACGGCATGGTGGCCAGGATGCCGGTGACGGCCACGGCGAGGGACAGGCTCTTGGAGCCGAAGCGGCCGCGCACGAAGTCCGAGGTCGTCACATAGCCGTGCCGGTGGGAGACCGACCACAGACGGGGCAGGAACGTGAAGATCAGCGGGTAGACCAGGATCGTGTACGGGACGGCGAAGAAGCCGGCCGCGCCCGCCGCGTAGACCGCCGCGGGTACGGCGACGAAGGTGTACGCCGTGTAGAGGTCGCCGCCGAGCAGGAACCAGGTCACCCAGGTACCGAAGGACCGTCCGCCCAGGCCCCATTCGTCGAGGCTGTGCTCGTCGGCGGCTCTGCGCCAGCGCGCGGCGAGGAAGCCCATGACCGTGACGGCCAGGAAGAAGAAGACGAAGACGCCGAGGGCGACGCCGTTCACACCGTTCTTCATGCTCCGGCACCTCCCTTCGCGGAGGCGGACGCGCGGGCCCGCACGTCACGCCGCCACAGCTGGTACGCGATCACTGTCAGCGCCGTGGAGAGGGGCACCCACAGGATCTGGTACCAGTAGAAGAACGGGATGCCGATGAACGCCGGGTCGGTCTTCGTGTAGGAGCCGACCCACAGCATCGCCACGAAGGGCGCGAGCAGGCAGAGGGCGATCACCACACGTACCGGTGTCACCACCGGTGGTTTCACTTCGGGCAGGTCTGACATAGGGCGACTCCGTCCCCTCATCGATCACCTGGGTAACGCGCAGGCAATCTAGGGGATGGTTCCGCTCTAGGGAACCCCTGCTCGGACGGCGGGTGTGGAGGGTTCGTGTCGGTGCGCAGGGCGCCCTCAGCAGGCGGGGAACCCCTCGGGCCGGTACGGCGCCTGACGGTCCGTCCGGGACCGCCCCGCCCGTGCGGCGCGACGCGCGGGTACGGGAGCGTGTGCCCCGTACCCGCGCGTTACGCCGTACGACTCAGTCCTGCGGGCGCTTGAGGCGGGCGACGAACTTGTACCGGTCGCCCCGGTAGACCGACCGCACCCATTCCACCGGCTCGCCCTGCCGGTCGAGCGAGTGGCGGGAGAGCATCAGCATGGGCAGGCCCACGTCGGTGCCGAGCAGCCCGGCCTCGCGCGGGGTCGCCAGCGAGGTCTCGATGGTCTCCTCGGCCTCGGCGAGGTGGACGTCGTACACCTCGGCGAGCGCGGTGTAGAGAGAGGTGTACTTGACGAGCGACCTGCGCAGGGCGGGGAAGCGCTTGGCGGAGAGATGGGTCGTCTCGATGGCCATCGGCTCGCCGCTCGCGAGGCGAAGCCGCTCGATGCGCAGCACCCGGCCGCCGGCCGAGATGTCGAGCAGGCCGGCGAGGGTCTCGTCCGCCGTGATGTAGCCGATGTCCAGCAGCTGTGAGGTGGGTTCGAGGCCCTGGGCGCGCATGTCCTCGGTGTACGAGGTCAGTTGGAGCGCCTGGGAGACCTTCGGCTTGGCGACGAAGGTGCCCTTGCCCTGGATGCGTTCGAGACGGCCCTCGACGACCAGCTCCTGAAGGGCCTGCCGCACCGTGGTGCGCGAGGTGTCGAACTCGGCGGCGAGGGTCCGCTCGGGCGGTACCGGTGTACCGGGCGGCAGTGTCTCCGTCATGTCGAGCAGGTGCTTCTTGAGGCGGTAGTACTTGGGCACGCGCGCGGTACGGATGGGCGCCCCACCCTCGTTCTCCGCACTGCTGACGTCGGTGCTCATGCTCTGCCTTCCCGGCTCCGGATGCCGAAGCGACCGACATATCGACGGCCACGGCTCACATCGTGGCACGGCTTGCTGCGCGAGTGTTCCCCGCACGCTCCGTGATCCCCTCTATATACCGTCGGCGTACCCGTTGGTCTAGTCCATCACGCGCAGACGGTGGTACGGGCGGCGGCGGGGACGGCCGTGCGGACGGCCCGGGGGCGGTTCTCTCGCAGGTCCTGAACAGGCCCGCTATTTATGCCGCTTACCTACTTAAAGGTCCTTGCATATGTAGGTCCCATAACGGACGACTGGACGGGCTTACACACCCTTGACACCCCTCTAGGTCTAGGCCAAGCTCCCCGTACTGGTCTACACCATTGGTCCAGTCCCGGCCCCACGGGCGGTACACGGAGTTATGTCACCGCGGGGAGCAGGGGGGTTTGTGGCATCCCTGAGGAGGGTGGCGTGAAGCGCAAGCTGGTAGCCGCGATCGGTATCGCGGGCATGATCTTCTCCGTCGCGGCGTGCGGGAACGACAGCAAGTCCGGGGGGTCGGACAAGGGTGCGGACGCCAAGGAGCTGACGGTCTGGCTCACGGTCGACGCGCAGAACAACTGGCCCGAGCTGGTCACGGCGGCCGACACGGCGATCAAGGCGAAGCACCCCGGCATCAAGATCAAGCACGAGTACTACGGCTGGCCGGACAAGAACACCAAGCTCGACGCGGTCCTCGCCACCGACAAGGTGCCGGACGTGGTCGAGATGGGCAACAGCGAGATGCTCGGCTACATGGTCAAGGGTGCCTTCGCTCCCCTCGACGCCTCGAAGTTCGAGAACTCGGACGGCTGGCTGGACGGCCTCAAGACCTCCGTCACCTACGACGGCAAGACCTACGGCGTGCCGTACTACGCCGGTGGCCGCGTCGGCAACTGGCGCAAGGACGTCGCCGCCTCGGCCGGCGTGAAGACCCCGCCGAAGACGTACCAGGAGCTCACCTCCGATCTGGACAAGATCCAGAAGAAGGAGGGCAGCAAGTTCAGCGCCTGGTACCAGCCCACTCGCGACTGGTACGCGGCCATGTCCTTCGTCTACGACGCGGGCGGCTCCATCGCGAAGGAGGAGGGCGGCCAGTGGAAGGCCAACCTCTCCTCGCCCGAGTCGGTCAAGGGCCTCACCGAGTTCAAGAACGTCGTCGACAAGTACATGCACGGCGACAAGACGAAGGACGAGTCCGACCGTTACATCGTCTACGGCCAGGGCAAGTCCGGCATGATCTTCGGTGCCGCCTGGGAGGGTGCGACCGCCGAGGACCCGAAGAGCGACAAGACCGGCAAGCTCAAGGGCAACCTCGAGAACTTCGTGATGCCCGGCCCGTCCGGCAAGAACCTCCCGGTCTTCCTGGGCGGCTCCGACCTCGCCGTCCCGGTGAAGTCGAAGGCGCAGGCCGTCGCCGCCGAGTGGATCAACGCGTTCACCGGCGCCAAGGGCCAGAAGGGCCTGATGGCCAAGGGCAACCTGCCCAACAACAAGACCGACCTCGCCACCCTGAAGAACGACCCGGCGACGGTCGTCCCGGCCACCGCGGCCGAGTCCAGCTGGTTCGTCCCGATGGCGCCGGGCTGGGGCCAGGTCGAGAAGGCCCAGGTCCTGCAGACCATGCTGCAGAACATCGGCACCGGCAAGAAGTCCGTCGCGGACGCCGCGAAGGAAGCGGACGCCGCGATCGACAAGGTCATCAACACCAAGTGACCTGAGCGCAGGGCCCCGTCGGTCCTCCTTCACGGAGGGGCGGGGCCCTGCCTCCCGTACGGCCCGGCCAGGGGCTCGCCCCGCAGCGCCCGGCCGTGCGGGCCTTCGCTTTCGTACGACCTGAGGGACCGCTGAGGAGCGCGCGATGAGTGCCGCAGACACGACCACCCCCGCCAAGGTGCCGCCACCGCGGCAGGCACCGCCACCGGCCGTCGCCGAGGCGCCACGCACCAAGCGGACCTCGGGCGCGGCGGCGACCCCCTGGGCCCTGCTCGCCCCGTGCCTGCTGATCCTCGCGCTGGTCCTCGGCTATCCGCTGGTGCGCCTGGTCACGCTCTCCTTCCAGAAGTTCGGGCAGTCCCAGCTCTGGGGCTTCCAGCCGGCCGAGTCGGTCGGCTTCGACAACTTCGCCAACGTGCTCTCGGACAGCGAGTTCTGGGCGGTGGTCGTCCGGACCGTCCTGTTCGCCGGCGGGGCCGTCGTCTTCACGATGGTCGTCGGCATGCTGATCGCGCTGCTCCTCCAGCGGGTCTCCGGCTGGGTGAAGACACTCATCAACATCGTGCTGGTGGCCAGTTGGGGCATGCCCATCATCGTGGCCACCACGGTCTTCAAGTGGCTCTTCGACTCCGACTACGGCGTCTTCAACGCGCTGCTCAGCAAGCTCCCCGGCGTCGACATGATCGGCCACAACTGGTTCGCGAGCGGAACGCAGGGCCTGAGCGTGATCATGCTCCTGGTCGTCTGGGGCGCGGTGCCGTTCGTCGTCATCACGCTCAGCGCGGGACTCACCCAGGTACCCGCCGAGCTGGAGGAGGCCGCACGGCTCGACGGCGCGGGCGCCTGGGGCGTCTTCCGCCATGTCACCTTGCCGATCCTCAAGCCGATCATCGTGATGCTCACGACCCTCTCCGTCATCTGGGACATGGGCGTCTTCCCGCAGGTCTTCGTCATGCGGGGCGGCCACCCCGAGGCGGAGTTCCAGCTGCTCACCACGTACTCGTACGACCGCGCCTTCGTCGTGAACGACTACGCGCAAGGGTCGGCGATCGCCGTGCTGACCGTGCTGCTGCTCCTGGGCGTGGTGGCCGTTTACATGCGTCAGATGCTGCAGATCGGAGAGGTCGAATGAGTGCCGTCGCCAGGTCCGGGCGTACGTCCGCCGCGGGGCGGAAGTCCTCCGGGCCCCGCAAGTCCAAGCTCGGCTGGAACGTCCTCGGCCTGCTCGTCTTCGTCGTCGCGGGCTTCCCCGTCTACTGGATGCTCAACACGGCCATCAAGCCGGCCAAGGACGCCATCGACCCCGATCCGAGCCTGTTCCCCACGGGGTTCACGCTCGACAACTTCCGCCGCGCGCTGGACATCGCCGACTTCTGGGGCCCGGTCGGCCGCAGCTTGATCGTGTCGCTCTCGGTGGTCGTGATCGGCATCGTGGTGGGGATGCTGGCCGCACTGGCCATCTCCCGCTTCGCCTTCCGTGGCCGCAAGGTCGTGATCGTCGGCATCCTCGCGGTCCAGATGGTCCCGCTGGTCGCCATGATCATCCCGATCTTCCTGCTGCTGAACGACCTCGGACAGTACGACAAGCTCTCCGGTCTGATCATCACGTATCTGACCTTCATCCTTCCCTTCACGGTGTGGACGCTGCGCGGATTCATCGTCAACATTCCGAAGGAGCTGGAGGAGGCGGCGATGGTCGACGGGTGCAGCCGCACGGGCGCCTTCATCCGCGTGGTCTTCCCGCTGCTGGCCCCGGGCATGGTCGCGACGTCCGTCTACGCCTTCATCCAGGCCTGGAACGAATACCTCTACGCCCTCATGCTGCTGAGCCAGCAGAATCAGACCGCCACCGTCTGGCTCGGCAACTTCACCACCAAGCACGGCACCGAGTACGCCCCGATGATGGCCGGATCCACCATGATGGCCGTGCCGATCGTCGTCCTGTTCCTCCTCGTCCAGCGCAAGATGGCCGCGGGTCTGACCGCGGGCGCCGTGAAGGGATAACGCCTCCCGATGACGACATTCGCCAGTGGTACCACTGCGTCCAATTCAAAGGATGGCCTGACGCGCGACGCCCTCACCGTGCTCCAGCCCGGTTTCACCGGGACCACGGCTCCGGACTGGCTGCTGCGCCGCCTCGGTGAAGGCCTCGCCTCCGTCGGCCTGTTCGGCCGCAACATCGCCTCGCCCGATCAACTCGCGGCCCTGACCGCCCAGTTGCGCGTCGAACGTGACGACGTCCTGGTCGCCATCGACGAAGAGGGCGGCGACGTCACCCGTCTGGAAGTGCGCACCGGGTCGTCCTTCCCGGGCAACCACGCGCTGGGCGCCGTCGACGACGTGACGCTCACCGAGGACGTCGCCTTCGAGCTCGGCCGCCGGCTGGCCGCGTGCGGAGTGAACCTCAACTGGGCGCCGTCCGCCGACGTGAACTCCAACCCGGACAACCCGGTCATCGGCGTACGGTCCTTCGGCGCCGACACCGACCTGGTGGCCCGGCACACGGCCGCCTATGTCACCGGCCTCCAGGCCGCCGGCGTCGCCGCCTGCACCAAGCACTTCCCGGGCCACGGGGACACCGCGGTGGACTCCCACCACGCCCTGCCCCGTATCGACGCGGACCTGTCGGTCCTCCAGTCCCGCGAACTCGTCCCCTTCCGGGCCGCGATCGCCGCGGGCAGCCGTGCCGTGATGAGCGCGCACATCCTCGTCCCGGCCCTGGACCCGGACCGCCCGGCCACCCTCTCCCGCCGCATCCTCACCGGTCTGCTGCGCGAGGAACTCGGCTACGACGGCCTGATCGTCACCGACGGCATGGAGATGCAGGCCATCGCGGCGACGTACGGCATCGAGCGGGGCAGCGTGCTGGCCATCGCGGCGGGCGCGGACGCCATCTGCGTCGGCGGCGGACTGGCGGACGACGACACCGTGCGCCGCCTCCGCGACGCCCTGGTCTCCGCCGTCCGCGCCGGAGAACTCCCCGAGGAACGCCTCGCGGACGCGGCGAACCGGGTGCGGGCGCTGGCCGAGTGGACGGCCGCGGCCTCCGCGACCCCGAAGGCTTCCCCAGCCGCCTCCGCCTCGGCGGTCACCCTCCGCACGAATGGCTTGAACAGCTCGAACGCTTCGAACAGCTCGGGCGGTACAGACGGTACGAGCGGTACGGGTGCGGCGAACGGTACGGGCGGTACCGCTGGTACGGGCGGTGTGAGCGGTGCGGGCGGTACGGACGGTACGGACAGCTCGGACGGTTCAAGTGGCTCGAACAGCTCGAACGATTCGAACAGCTCGGGCGGATCGGGCGGTACGGGCGAGGCCTCCGACGTAGGCCTCATCGCCGCCCGGCGCGCGCTGACCGTGACCCGCTCCGCGTCGCACACCCCGCTCACCGGGGCCCCCTACGTCGCCGCGCTCACCCCGGTCGCGAACATCGCCGTCGGTGACGAGACCCCCTGGGGCGTGGCCGCGGAACTGGCCCGGCTGCTTCCCGGCACCGAGACCGGCAGCTTCACCGGCGAGGACGCGGGCTCCGCGGCCCTCGCGGCCGCGGGCGCGCGACCCCTCGTGGCGGTCGTCCGCGACGAACACCGTCACCCCTGGATGGCGGCCGCCCTCGACACCCTGCTCGCCTCCCGCCCCGACACCGTCGTGGTCGAGATGGGTGTCCCCCAGGCGGCGCCCCGGGGTGCCCTGCACATCGCCACCCACGGGGCGGCGCGGGTGTGCGGTCAGGCGGCGGCGGAGGTCATCGCGGGGCAGTAGCGGACCGGCCCCCGGGCCACGACGCACCGGTGCCGGGCGCTCCCTCGGGAGGCCCGGCACCTGCGTGTCTGCCGCTGGGCCGGGTCCGCGCGTTCGCCTCGCGGACCCGGCCCCGGCCGCTGCTAGATGCCCTGCCAGTCCGGCTTGGCTGCGAACGTCTGCCGGAAGTAGTCCGCCAGCTTCAGCTTGGACGCGGCGGCTTCGTCGACGACCACGGTGGCGTGCGGGTGCAGCTGCAGCGCCGACGCCGGGCAGACCGCCGCGACCGGCCCCTCGACCGTCGCCGCCACGGCGTCCGCCTTGCCCTCGCCGGTCGCGAGCAGCACCAGGTGCCGCGCCTCCAGGATCGTGCCGATGCCCTGCGTGATGACGTGGTGCGGCACCTGCTCGATGTCGCCGTCGAAGAACCGCGCGTTGTCCACCCGGGTCTGCTCGGTCAGTGTCTTGATCCGGGTCCGCGAGGCGAGCGAGGAGCACGGCTCGTTGAACCCGATATGGCCGTCCGTCCCGATCCCCAGCAGTTGGAGGTCGACCCCGCCGGCCGCCGCCAGCGCCTTGTCGTACGCCTCGCACGCGGCCTGGACGTCCGCCGCGGTGCCGTCGGGACCCATGAACGCGTCCATGCCGAGGCCCAGCGGTTCCAGCACCTCGCGCCGCAGCACGGAACGGTAGGACTCGGGGTGCTCGGCCGGCAGCCCCACGTACTCGTCGAGCTGCGCGATGCGCGCACCCGAGGCGTCCACGGCACCCGAACCCACTCGGGCCGCCAGCGCCTCGTAGATGGGCAGCGGCGTCGAGCCGGTGGCCACGCCGAGCAGCGCGTCGGGCTTGCGCCGGAGCAGTTCCGCCATGGCCTCGGCGATCAGCTCGCCGCCCGCCTTGGCGTCCGGGACGATGACAACTTCCACGCTGGGCCTGCCGATCTGGAGAGGGGACTCAGGAACTCAACCGAATCCGAAGGGGGACACATGTGGTATAGACCAATCTAGCAGAGCGTCACCCTTCCGTCGCCCCGGAACGAGGCGCGTCCCGGGGCGAATCGTCGGACCCGCTCGGACCCGCTCCGACCCGCTCGGGCCCGAGCGGACGAACCCACCGGGCTCCGCTCATCCGGCAACTCCGCCCGTTCACGAACCGAAGCGGGATAGTCTGATGGGCGCTCCTGGTGTTGGATAAGCGGACAACAAAGAACATCGGCAGGACGTATGGGCTGCGGACACATGGACGCAGCGCCATGGTCTAGTCCACAATTGCTTTGAGAAACTGAACGAGCCTCCGTCTTCCCCGCACAGGAAGACGGACCGAGGAACCGGCGCTCTCTGCCCTGACTGCTCCGGCTCCTCTCTTCGGCCGACCGGGACCGCACACCCCACGGCCGTTGTTGCTCCGGGCTGCGGTGCCGGGAGGGTCGAGGGTCCCTCCCAGGCGCCGCGGCCCGCGGGTGTTTCCGGGGCCGTACGACGCCCGTGGGGCCCCGCGCGGGTGGCCGATTTCGGGACCTGTCGGATCCGCCGGGTACGCTCGCACTCGTGCCCTCCATGAACGACCTCGTACGCCAGCACACCGCTCTCGGTGACTCCGATCTCGAGTGGCTGCATCTGCTGGTCTCGGAGTGGCAGTTGCTCTCCGACCTCTCCTTCGCCGACCTCGTCCTGTGGGTTCCCACGCGCGACGGCACCCGCTATGTCTCGGTCGCCCAGATGCGCCCCAACACGGGGCCCACCTCGTACCAGGACGACATGGTCGGCCATCTGGTCCCGCGCGGCCGCCGGCCCCTGCTGGACGCGGCGCTCGACGAGGGCCGGATCGTGCGCGAGGGCGATCCCGAATGGCGCGAGGAGGTGCCGGTCAGGGTCGAGTCCATTCCCGTACGACGTGAGGGCCGGGTCCTCGGCGTCATCGCCCGCAACACCAATCTGCTCACCGTGCGCACCCCGAGCCGCCTCGAACTGACGTATCTGCAGAGCGCCTCCGACCTCGCCCAGATGATCGCGGCGGGCACCTTCCCGTTCCCCGACCAGCAGGTCGACATGGATGCCTCGCCGAGGGTCGGCGACGGACTGATCCGCCTCGACGCGGACGGCATCGTCCAGTACGCCTCACCGAACGCGCTCTCCGCGTACCACCGCCTGGGCCTGGCGGCCGACCTGGTGGGCTGCAACCTCGGCTCCACGACCGCCGAGCTCGCCCCGTCCCGGGGCCCGGTGGACGAGGCACTGTCCAAGGTCGCCAGCGGTTGGGCGCCCCGCGAGTTCGAGATCGAGAGCGCCGAGGGCGTGATCCAGCTGCGGGCGATCCCGCTCAAGCCCAAGGGCACCCGGGTGGGTTCCCTGGTCCTGCTCCGCGATGTCACCGAACTGCGCCGCCGCGAGCGTGAATTGATCACCAAGGACGCCACGATCCGGGAGATTCACCACCGGGTGAAGAACAACCTCCAGACCGTGGCGGCCCTCCTGCGGCTGCAGGCCCGCCGTATCGAGTCCGACCGCGGGCGGGAAGCCCTGGAGGAGGCCGTGCGCCGGGTCGGTTCCATCGCGATCGTGCACGAGACGCTCTCCCAGAACCTGGACGAGCGGGTCGAGTTCGACGAAATCGCCGACCGGGTCCTCGCCATGGTCGCGGAGATCTCACCGGGCAAGGTCACCGGCCGGCGCACCGGGCGTTTCGGCATCCTGGACGCCGAGGTCGCGACCCCGCTCTCGATGGTTCTCACCGAGATCCTGCAGAACGCGCTGGAGCACGGCTTCCGCGAGGGCGACCGGGGCACCGTCGAGGTCTCCGCGGTGCGCGGCGGCACATCCAAGGACGCCCGACTGCTGGTCACCGTGACGGACGACGGGGTCGGACTGCCCGAGGGCTTCGACCCGCACCGCTCGGGCAACCTCGGCCTGCAGATCGTACGGACGCTGGTGGAGGGCGAATTGGGCGGCACCTTCGACATGGTGGCCGCTCCGGAGCGTGGCACCCAGGTGCTTCTGGACATTCCGGTGATCGTGCCCAAGTGACTTCCTTCCCGGCTCAAGAACCGGGGATTCCCGTCTGCTCGCGCCGCGTGTCGGCGGCCTTCGCGTGCGTGCGGGCGACCGCGTGCAAGTGGCCGACGGGCAGGGGTGGTTGATGCGTTTGAGGCGCACGGGGGCTCGTCACTCACTGTGACCGGTCCCGGGCGTGAACAGCAATGAGCCCCGGACCACCAGGTGGTCCGGGGCTGAAAGCTCGTTGCATCAAGCGCATCGGGGTACTGCGCGCTGCGGCTCGGGGGCGGGAGTTGCGTACTCGCTGTACGCGCCGCCAAGCTCAGGCTCGTGCGGGGTGGAACGTCAGGCGGTGGCCTGACGAGCTCGGTTGCGGGCGGCACGGCGCTTCATTGCGCGGCGCTCGTCCTCGCTGAGGCCACCCCAGACGCCGGAGTCCTGGCCGGACTCGAGCGCCCACTGCAGACACTGCTCCATGACGGGGCAGCGACGGCAGACGGCCTTGGCTTCCTCGATCTGCAGCAGCGCAGGACCGGTGTTGCCGATGGGGAAGAAGAGCTCGGGGTCTTCCTCGCGGCAAACGGCGTTGTGACGCCAGTCCATGGCTGCTACCTCTCCTTGGTATTACATGCACGTTGCTTGTGAATGTGAACGCTTTCACGAATCCCTCAACAAGTGAAGGGCCGACAACCAGACGGACTGGTGTGGTCCTGTGATTTGAGGAGGGGTTCCGGTGCTCTGTGGGGCCGATGTTGCGGGCCGTCCCGAGCGCCACGTAGAGACTCGCAAACCTCAGCGGCGGATACAACCCCTTCTGAAAAGTTTTTTTTGATTCCTCGGTGTCGGCTGAGTCACAGCCGTACTTCCATGGGGTGGACCCTGGTCTAAACGTTCGAGTGAAAGGAGTTTGGCCCCTTCCGCTCACACAATCACACGCAGTGCACGGCGTACGCCTGTGAACGTCACGCTTGTACGCAGTCCCAGATGGTCGCCGTCCATCTGAAGGGGGAGTGGAACCTTCGAATGCAAGGTGAAGTCCGTCAGGTCATGCAGAGTGACGGCGTGCTTGCCCTGGGGTCCACGCTCGGGGGACGAAGTGAGCAACTGAGTGGCATACCGGGCAACCGAGGCCGTCGACATGCGGCTGAGGGCGAGTACGTCGAGTCCGGTATCGAACGAGGCCTTAGGCGTCGCGTACACCGGACGATTGCCGAGAAACGTCCACGGCGAGGTGTTGCAGATGATGGACAGGACCAGATCGGTGACCGGGTCCGCGCCGGGGCGCTCCAGGGTGATCATTCCGTGCCGGCGGTGAGGTTCGTCCAAAAACTGTCGTGCCACTTGGCGGAGATACAGCGCGTGAGTGGAGCGCCGGCCGAGCTCGCGCTGCTGCTCGACCCGGCCCACCACCCCCGCGTCGAAGCCGAGACCGGCGCAGAAGGTGAACCAGCGGGACGGTACGGACTCGTCCTCGGTGCCGGGGGTCCCCGCGGCGAGGCCGAGGCCGACCGTGCGCTCGCGCTCCTCGCGCAACGCGTCCAGCAGGGCGCCGGTCGCCTCCACGGCGTCGTTCGGCAGGCCGAGGGCGCGGGCGAAGACATTGGTGGAGCCGCCGGGGACCACAGCGAGGCGGGGAAGACGTTGCGGGTCGGGGCCCCGGTGCAGAAGACCGTTCACGACCTCGTTGACCGTGCCGTCCCCGCCGAGGGCCACGACCATGTCTATGTCGTCGCTGTCCGCGGCCTGCCTGCCGAGGTCCCGGGCGTGCCCGCGGTACTCGGTGGTGACCACTTCGAGCTTCATCTCACTGGCCAATGCGTGGATCAAGACATCACGCGTACGCGCACTTGTGGTGGTTGCTGCCGGATTGACCACGAGAAGTGCACGCATGCGATGCAGCGTACCTACTGGGTGGTACTCGTCCCAGACCGAGGTAGGGATCCAGTAAGAGTCCCGGGGTGCGCCGGGGGTGCGGCGACGGACCGGGGCGAGCCCTGAAACGGAGCGGTGTCCGGCCCCGGGGCGCTCGGCGGTCCGGGGCCGACGGCTACTCTTCGGGGGTGAGCCGTGAGCAGAATCCCACCCCCGACGCCCCCCTCTCCGAACCCCGTCCCGGGCGGCTGACCGCCGCGGCGGCGCTGGCCGCGCTGGAGGGGGCCGCCCTGGTGGCGGGCGGCGTGTGCATCCTCGTGCTCGGCCTCACGGGCGACCCCGACAGCCGGCAGCAGGCCGTCACCGGCGGTGTCACGCTGATCGTGCTCGCCCTGCTGCCGCTGCTGGCCGCGCGCGGACTGCTGCTGCGCCGCAGCTGGAGCCGGGGCCCGGCCCTCATCACCCAGATCCTGGCGCTGCCCCTCGCCTACACCCTGCTCCAGGCCGACAGCGTCGCGATCCCCGCCGGCATCGCCCTCGCGGTCGTCGCGGTGGCGGCCCTGGTCCTGCTGGTGAACCCGGCAACGACACGGGCCCTCGGAATCCGAGGGCCCGGCGGCGACATACAGGACGAGAAGTAGGCGGGGCTCACTCCTCGAGCTCACCCTTTGAGCTCACACCCCGACCTCGCACCCCGACCTCAGACTCGACCTCACTCCTCGACGAGGAGCTTCTCTCGCAGCTGGGCGAGCGTGCGGGCCAGCAGCCGCGAGACGTGCATCTGTGAGATGCCGACCTCCTGCGCGATCTGCGACTGCGTCATGTTGCCGAAGAAGCGAAGGAGGAGGATCCGCTTCTCCCGCGGCGGCAGGTCCTCGAGCAGCGGCTTGAGCGACTCCCGGTACTCGACGCCCTCCAGCGCCTCGTCCTCGGCGCCCAGGGTGTCCGCGACCGCCGGGGACTCGTCGTCCGTGTCGGGGACGTCCAGGGACAGCGTGGAGTACGCGTTGGCGGACTCCAGGCCCTCCAGGACCTCCTCCTCCGAGATGGCCAGCTTCTCGGCCAGCTCGTGGACCGTCGGGGAGCGGCCGTGCAGCTGGGAGAGCTCGGCGGTCGCCGTGGTCAGCGCCAGCCGCAGCTCCTGGAGGCGGCGCGGGACGCGAACCGCCCAGCCCTTGTCGCGGAAGTGCCGCTTGATCTCGCCGACCACCGTCGGGGTCGCGTACGTCGAGAACTCGACGCCGCGCTCCGGGTCGAAGCGGTCGACCGACTTGATCAGCCCGATCGTCGCGACCTGGGTGAGGTCGTCCAGCGGCTCACCGCGGTTGCGGAAGCGGCGCGCGAGGTGCTCGACGAGCGGCAGATGCATGCGGACCAGCTGGTTGCGCAGCTCCGCGTACTCGGTGCTGCCGTCCTGCAGCTTGCGCAGCTCGATGAACATCGCCCGCGCCCCGCTGCGGTCCTGCGGGTCGTGCCGGATGTGCTGGGCGCTCGGCCCGTGCTGGATGTGCTGGGCGCTCGGCCCGTGCTGCGCGCCCTGCACGCTCTGCTCCGCGTTTCGCTCGTGCTCGCTCATAGTCCCGCCCGTCACCATTCTCCGAGCTCGCGGCTCTTCCCCCGTGTCCTCGGCCGCGCTCGAACCGGGGGGACCTCCCCGTCGGGGGAAGACCCCCGGCTGCGCCGCTGCTGCCGAGGAGACGCCGATCTCCGGATGCGGCCGGGCCTGTTCGGGGATGCCGTCGACGCCGTCCGCCGTGTGCCGCGGCCCGCCCGGGCCGTCGGCGCGCTCCGCGGGAGGCTCCCGTGTGCCGCGCTCTTCGTCCCGCACCGGCCCGTCCCCGTTCCTCACGCCGGCCCGGGTCCCGCGCCGCGCTGTTTGTAGAGGCTGATCGAAACGGTCTTGTCCTCGGCGACGGTGGAGTCGACCTTGCCCGCGAGCGCCGACAGGACGGTCCACGCGAAGGTGTCACGTGACGGAGCGTGACCGTCGGTGGTCGGAGCCGAGACCGTGACCTCCAGTGAGTCGTCGATCAGCCGGAAGACACAGCTGAGCACCGAGCCGGGGACGGCCTGCTGCAGCAGGATCGCGCAGGCCTCGTCCACCGCGATGCGCAGATCCTCGATCTCGTCGAGGGTGAAGTCCAAACGGGCTGCCAGCCCGGCCGTGGCCGTGCGCAGTACCGACAGGTAGGCACCCGCGGCCGGCAGCCGGACTTCCACGAAGTCCTTCGTCGCGGGCTCGCCTGCGATCTGGGACACCCTCACCTCCATGGTGGTACAAGCTCATTCGAGCTCTTTCGGGGCCGAGGGTCGCCCCCCGGGGTAACGCGCTACGTCGTTCAGCGGTGACGCTACCGCGCTCCCGACTTTCCTGTCCTGGGGACCCCGTCCCTTGCTGTCACTCATAGTAAGCCCATGAGTACGGACAGTGGCTAGGGGTCTGCGGCCCCAAATAGGAAGAGCGCGCGCCGGGTTGACGTACCCAGGCGTCAGACGGTCGAACCGTCCGGATCGTGAGTCACGCGTGTACGTGATCGACGGTTCAGACGAGTACGTGGTCCACGAAACACCAACGCCAGTTCTCCCCCTGCTCGAACGTGCGCATGATCGGATGTCCGGTGTCCTTGTGGTGCTCCGTCGCGTGCCGCAGCGGCGAGGAGTCACAACAGGCGAGATGCCCGCACTCCAGACACAGCCGAAGCTGCACCGGGTGGGTGCCGGCCGCCACGCACTCCAGGCAGGTCTCGCTCCCGGGTTCGGGTTCGGGCTGCGGCAGCGCTTCGGCGTGCGTGCACTGTTTCATGATTGCCAGGTTACGTCGGGCGTGCGGGATGCCGCGCGAAAAAAGAGGGCGGGCAAAGACGATGGATGTGCTGCCACTGCTGTTGCTGGTCGCGGGGAGTGCGACGGTCGCCGGGGCCGCCCGCCGCACCCCGGTCCCGGCGCCCCTGCTGATCGTCGCCGTGGCCCTGCTGATCTCGTACGTCCCCGGGGTGCCGGCGTACGAACTGGACCCCGACATCGTGCTCCCGCTGGTGCTGCCCCCGCTGCTGTACACGGCGGCCACCGACAGCTCCTACCTCGACCTGAGGGCCCATTTGAGGCCCGTCGCAATGTTGTCGGTCGGGTACGTCCTCTTCGCGACCCTTGTGGTCGGCTGGGCCGCCTATCTGCTCGTACCGGGCCTGCCGCTGCCCGCGGCGCTGGTGCTCGGCGCCGTGGTCGCGCCGCCGGACGCGGTGGCCGCGACGGCCGTGGCGCGCCGGGTGGGACTGCCCTCACGGATCACCACGATCCTGCAGGGCGAATCCCTGGTGAACGACGCGACCGCGATCACCGCCTACAAGGTGGCGCTCGCCGCGGCGGTCGGCGAGGGCGCGACGTGGGCGGGCGGCATCGGCGAGTTCCTGCTCGCGGCGGTCGGCGGGGTGGTCGTCGGGCTCGTTCTGATGATCCCCATCCACTGGCTGCGCACCCACATGAACGAAGCGCTCCTGCAGAACACCCTCTCCCTGCTGATCCCCTTCGTCGCCTACGGCATCGCCGAGCAGCTGAACGCCTCCGGGGTGCTCGCGGTGGTCGTCGTCGCGCTCTACCTCGGACACCGCTCCTGGGAGGTGGACTTCGCGACCCGGCTCCAGGAGGAGGCGGTGTGGAAGATGGTCGCGTTCATCCTGGAGTCTGCGGTGTTCGCGCTGATCGGACTCCAACTGCCCGTCGTCCTGAAGGGCCTCGGTGCCAACGAGGGCGCGAGCGCCGCCTGGTATGCCCTCGTCCTCTTCCTCGTCGTCGTCGCGACCCGCTTCGTGTGGGTGTACCCCGCCACCTTCCTGCCCCGCATCCTGTCGGCGCGGATCCGCGAACGCGAGGACAACCCCACCTGGAAGGGGCCGTTCGTCATCGGCTGGGCCGGCATGCGCGGAGTCGTCTCGCTCGCCGTCGCCTTCTCCATCCCGCTCACCGTGCACGGCGGCGGCGCCTTCCCCGACCGCAACCTGATCCTCTTCCTGACCTTCACCACCGTCATCGGCACCCTGGTCGTGCAAGGCCTGACACTGCCCCCGCTGATCCGGCTGCTGAAACTGCCGGGACGCGACACACAGGCCGAGACGCTCGCCGAGGCCAACGCCCAGGCACAGGCCTCCCGTGCCGCGGAGGAGCGCCTCGGCGAACTCCTCGCCGACGAGCGCAACGCCCTGCCCCCGCCGCTCGCCGAGCGTCTGCGCACGGTCATGGAGCGGCGCCGCAACGCCGTCTGGGAGCGGCTCGGCGCCGTCAACCCGGTCACCGGCGAGACCGCGGACGACACCTACCGCCGTCTCTCCCGCGAGATGATCGGCACCGAGCGCGATGTGTTCGTCAAGCTGCGCGACCACCGCTACATCGACGACGAGATGCTGCGCACGCTGCTGCGCCGGCTGGACCTGGAGGAGGCGGCGGCCTACCGGGAGGCGGCCTGAGGCCCGGTCCCCGCGGCGGGGAACGGCGCTCCGGTGATCACCGCCGCCACCGTCGTGCCGCGCGGGAACGCGCCTTCCTCGGCGAGGGCGACAAGTCCGTAGAGCATCTTGGCGACATAGAGACGTTCGACGGGCAGCCCGTGGCGCTGCTCGAAGTCCTCGGCGAAGGCGTCGAGTTCGGGGGTGGTGCGGGCGTAGCCGCCGAAGTGGAAGCGGTCGTCGAGGGACCAGGTGCCGCGCCGGGCGCCGAACGCGGCCGTCTGGAGGGCCGCCGTCCCGGCGTCGAGGAAGCCGCCCCGCAGGACCGGGATGCCCAGGGCGCGCTGACCGGGGGCGAGGCCCGCGGCCATCCCGGCGAGGGTGCCGCCGGTGCCGCAGGCGAGGGCGGCCACGTCGATGCCGCCGTGGTCGCGCAGTTCCTCGCCGAGCGCCCGGCAGCCGCGTACGGCGAGGGCGTTGCTGCCGCCCTCGGGCACCACGTACGCGTCCTCGGTGCCCGTCTCGCGCAGGATCCCGGCCAGCGTCTGCGCCTCCGTCTTGTGGCGGTACGTCGATCTGTCGACGAAGTGAAGGCGCATGCCGTCGGCCGCGCAGCGGGCGAGTGAGGGGTTGAGGGGACGGTCGGCCAGCTCCTGGCCGCGGACCACACCGAGGGTGGGCAGGTCCAGGAGGCGGCCGGCGGCGGCGGTGGCGCGCAGATGGTTCGAGTACGCCCCGCCGAAGGTGACCAGGGTGCGGCCCGCCGCCGCTTCGAGGTTCGGCGTCAGCTTGCGCCACTTGTTGCCGATCAGCTCCGGGTGGATCAGATCGTCCCGCTTCAGCAGCAGCCGTACGCCGTGACGCGCGAACCGCCCGTCCACGACCTCCCGGAGCGGCGACGGGATGCGCGGCCGGAGGCCGAGCGGGGCGACGGGACCGGCCTGGTCGGCCGCGGTGAGTGGGCCGGCCGGGGCGAGGGCTTCGGGTGGGGCGGGGGTGGTTGCGGCGGCGCTGTCCCGGGCGTCGGGAGCGGCGCTGTCCGGGGCGGCGGGGCTGGTCACCCCTTCATTGTCGGACACCTGTCCGGGGACGGCCGGACGCGGGGGCCCGCGATGCCGGCCGTCCCCGTCGGCCCTCGATGATCAGCTCACTTCAGCAGCTCGCGGACGCGCCCCCGCAGGAAGCTCATCGTGAATCCTCGCGGGTCCACCTTTCCCGGCTGCCACTCCAGGTGGCCGATGACCGAACGCTCCGTCCAGCCGTGGAACCGGCAGATCGCGGCGGAGACCTTGGCGATGGCGTCCAGCTGCGCCTCGGGCCACGGGTCCTTGCCGTCGCCGAGGTTCTCGCACTCGAAGCCGTAGAAGTGGCGGTTGCCGTCGGTGTTCGCCTCGTTGTCGTGCGGCAGCGCCTTCTCGGCGATCACCGCGCGCAGCACGTCGTCGTCGCCGAGGCCCGCGTGGTTGGCCCGGCCGCAGCCGACCATGTGGAGGACGCCGTCCTTGGTGATGACACCGTGGCACAGCGGTCCGGGCAGGTCTTCGCGGCCCTCCCGGCAGAGTCCGACGGTGAGCTCGGTGCCCGAGGTCACCGTGTGGTGGATCATCACCCCGTGCACCGGGCCCCAGGGGCCCTTGTGGTTGCGGTTGTGATGCTTCCAGTCGCCGACCTCGACGACATGGACGCCTTCCTCCCTGATCCGGTCCAGGAAACTGCCCGCGGACATGGGCGATGCCATGGCCGACTCCTTCGCGCTGTACGTCGGTCACCTGTCGTGGCCGTCTGGTACCGCAGCTTCTATAGCCGGCCGGGCTGCCGGACCCACCCGTTCGCACAGCGTGCGAGCCGATCCGGTCAGCTCAGGAGGAACCGGTCAGGACCGGAGGAAGAGGGATCGGTCAGGAGGACCGGAGGAATGCGTCCCCGTGGGCGGCGATGTGGGTCTCCAGCGACTGAAGGGCCTGCCGGGTCGCCTCGGGGGAACCGCTGCCCCGCCGCTCCGCGTAGTAGGCGGAGCCGAGTCTCTTCAGGAGGTCGCCGCCCGCGCGCTGCGCCTGCACGTCGTCCAGCTTCTGCTTGCCCTGCGTGAGTCCGCGCTGCGCCTGCTCTTTCGCGCGGTCCAGGAAGCCTGCCACTGCTGTCTCCCGTCGTTGTCCGTCGAGGGGCGAACGGACGGCCGGATCTTGGAGTTCCCTGGCCGGCGGGCGCGTCGGCCCTGCGGAATCACCCCCTCTGCCCAGGTCCGGAGTGATCCATTCCCCCTCATTCGTGTAATAGCACCAGCACGTTCCGTGATGGAAGGCTTGCTCCCGAAGATCAGTGCACGACCGGGAGGGCAATTTTCATGTCGGTAGGCGAAGAGGTCCGCGCGGAGCAGAACCGTCCGCAGCAGAGTCTCGGCACATCCGCCGCGCGGAACCTGGCCACCACCACCAAGTCCGCGCCACAGATGCAGGAGATCAGCTCACGGTGGCTGCTGCGCATGCTTCCGTGGGTGAACGTGCAGGGTGGCACGTACCGCGTGAACCGGCGGCTCAGCTACTCCGTGGGCGACGGCCGCGTGACGTTCGTCAAGACAGGGGACCGTGTCGAGGTCATCCCCGCGGAGCTCGGCGAACTGTCCGTACTGCGGTCGTACGAGGATCATGAGGTGCTGGGCGAGCTCGCCCAGCGGTGCCAGCAGCGGGAGTTCGCCCCGGGGGAGGTGCTGGCCTCGTTCGGCAGCCGGGCCGAAGAGGTCTTCCTGCTGGCGCACGGCAAGGTCGAGAAGATCGGCACCGGTCCCTACGGCGGCGACGCGGTGCTCGGTGTCCTCGCCGACGGCGCGTACTTCGGGGAGCAGGCGCTCATCGACCCGGAGGCCATCTGGGAGTACACGGCCCGAGCGGTGACGGCGGTGACCGTGCTCGCCCTGCCCCGCCAGGACCTCGAACAGGTCGCGGAGCGCGCCGAGTCCCTGAGTGCCCATCTCCAGGAGCTGCGCGCGATTCCGTCGCAGCGCACCAACAAGTACGGCGAGAAGGAGATCGACCTCGCGGCCGGTCACACCGGGGAGCAGGACATCCCGGGCACCTTCGTGGACTACGAGGCCACCCCGCGCGAGTACGAACTGAGCATCGCCCAGACGGTCCTGCGCCTGCACACGCGCGTGGCCGACCTCTACAACCAGCCGATGAACCAGACCGAGCAGCAGTTGCGGCTCACCGTGGAGGCGTTGAAGGAGCGCCAGGAGCACGAGCTCATCAACAACCGCGAGTTCGGCATGCTCAACAACTGCGAGTACGACCAGCGGCTCCAGCCGCACGACGGCGTACCGAGCCCGGACGACATGGACGAGCTGCTCAGCCGCCGGCGCGGAACCAAGCTGTTCCTCGCCCACCCGCGCGCGATCTCCGCGTTCGGCCGCGAGCTGAACAAACGCGGACTCGTCCCCGAGAGCATCGAGATGGCCGGCAACCGCATCCCGACCTGGCGCGGGGTGCCGATCTTCCCGTGCAACAAGATCCCGGTCAGCGACGCCCGTACGACCTCGATCATCGCGATGCGCACCGGCGAGGCCGAGCAGGGAGTGGTCGGGCTCCAGCAGGCGGGCATCCCGGACGAGATCGAGCCGAGCCTGTCGGTGCGCTTCATGGGCATCAACGAACAGGCGATCATCTCCTACCTGGTGACGGCGTACTACTCGGCCGCGGTGCTCGTGCCGGACGCCCTCGGCATCCTGGAGAACGTCGAGATCGGCCGCTGGCGGTGACGATCCGCGAAGCGGAGCCCGTCGTGGTCCCGCCCCTCGGGGCGGGACCACGACGGGGGCGCGCGCCCGGCGGCCGTTCACGCGCCCATGTCAGCCGGCTCTCCGCTGGGATCGCGCAGGTGACCGCATGACGACGGAGACGCAGCAGGGTTCGGCCGGAATTCCCGGCAGTCGGCGCCCGGCCGGGACTCCGGACCGGCGAAGTCCCGGCGAAAGGCCCATGGAACGACGGGGCGCGCCGAATCCGCTCGACGCGCAGGAGGCCGCGGTCATCCTGGAGCGGGCCAGGGCGTCCGTCGACCCCGAGCTGCGCCGGGCCGTCGACTCGCTGCCGGGCTCTATGCGCCGGATCGCGCTGTACCACTTCGGCTGGGAGCAGGCGGACGGCACCCCGGCGGCGGGGAACGCCGGGAAGGCCATCCGGCCCGCGCTGGTGCTGACCGCGGTCCGGGCGCTCGGCGGGCAGCACGCGACGGCCGTACGGGCGGCCGCCGCGGTGGAGCTGATCCACAACTTCACCCTGCTGCACGACGACGTGATGGACCGGGACACCACCCGCAGACACCGACCCACCGCGTGGACCGTGTTCGGCGACGCCGACGCGATCCTCGCCGGGGACGCCCTGCAGGCGCTGGCCATGCGGCTGCTGGCCGAGGACCCGCACCGCGCGTCCTCGGCGGCCGCCGCGCGGCTCTCGGGCTGCGTCGTCGAACTGTGCGCCGGACAGCACACGGACACGGCCATGGAGAAGCTCGGCCCGGACGAGGTCACCCTCGACGAGTGCCTCGCCATGGCCGAGGCGAAGACGGGCGCCCTGCTCGGCAGCGCCTGCGCCATCGGGGGGCTGTACGCGGGGGCGGCCGCCGAGGACGTCGAGGCGCTCGACGCCTTCGGCCGGGAGGCGGGGCTCGCCTTCCAGCTGATCGACGATGTGATCGGGATCTGGGGGGACCCGGGCCGCACCGGCAAACCGGCCGGGGCGGACCTCGCCGCCCGCAAGAAGTCGCTGCCCGTGGTGGCCGCCCTCACCTCGGACACCCCGGCGGCCGTGGAGCTGGCCGAGTTGTACGCGGCGCCGTACCGGGAAGGGGAGTTGGAGCGTACGGTGCTGGCCGTCGAGCGGGCGGGCGGGCGCGACTGGGCTCAGGCCCAGGCGGCCGACCGGATGTCCCGGGCGATGCACGAACTGTCCCGCGCGGTACCCGATCCCGAGGCGGCGGGCGGCCTTCTCGCACTGGCCGAGTTCGTCACCCGGCGCAGCAACTGACCGGCCCCGTCGGCCGGTCGACGACCCCGGAACCCCGGAACCCCGGGCACCGTACGGCACCTGACATCCGTACGGTGCCCGGCTCCGGCGGGCGGGCCCCGCGCATCCCCACGGTGTGCGGGGGCCCGCGCCTTTGCGCACGTCCCTTGGACGCCCTGGGGGCGGTGTGTCGGCTCCCCGGCGTAATAGGCTCAACCGCCGTACGGTCGAGGCTGGTTGGGGCGAAGGGCGGGGCTGGTCATGGGTGTGGCGATCCGAGTGGCGGGCGAGGCGGACCGGGAACTGGTCGTCCGGCTGCTGGACGAGGCGTTCCAGGACGATCCGGTGAGCAACTGGGTCTTCCCGGACCCGGCGCACCGCCGCGCGACGCACCCCAAACTGATGGAGGCGTTCGCCGATGCGGTGCTCGCCGAGGGACGTATCGACCTCGCCGAGGACGGTTCGGCGTGTGCTCTGTGGCTGTCCGTTCCCGCCGGGAACCACGACGGCGAGAGCGGTGGTGAGGACGAGGACGCTCCCGCACAACTGCGCGCCGCTGTCGATCCGGACAACGAGCGGGTCGAGCTGATCGGCCGGCTGACGGCGGACATCCACCCCGAGGGACGCGCCCACGCGTATCTGTGGATGATCGGGGTGGCGCCCGAACGCCAGGGCGAAGGGCTCGGCGGCGCGCTGATCGAGTCGGTCCTCGACCGCTGCGACCGCGAGGGCCTGGCCGCCTATCTGGAGGCGAGCAACGCCCGCAGCCGCGCACTGTATGAACGGCTCGGCTTCGTGCTCACGGGCCGTCCCCTCGACCTGCCGGACGGCCCGCGGATGTGGCCGATGTGGCGCGAGCCGCGACCGGGGCGACAGGCCCAGGTCCGGGCCGAGGACTAGACCGGGACCCGGGCCCGACTCGGGCGCCGACCCAGGTCTGGTCCGGGACGTACAACAGGAAGCGGTGGGTCCGCCGCCCTACCCTGAAGGCATGGGCACCGATGAGCATGTATGTCCCGAATGCGAGCAACCGGTCGCCACAATGGTGCACCGGTACAAGACCCTGGGCGCCTGGGTACCCAAATGGGGTCCCGGACCCTGCCGGAACCCGAAGTGCGCGGCGTTCGCCCAAGAGCCCGGACGCGGACACGTACACGGGCACGTAGAGGGGCAGGGTCAGGGGCAGGGACACGGTCTGCCGGAGGAGCCCGCCGCGGAGAAATCCTGACGCACCGGACGCCGCCGGGTGGAGACGTGTAGAGAAACGCGGGCCGGCTCCGACGTCCCCTGTGAGAGCCGCCCACCACGGGTGGTCCGAGCCGAGGAAGCCGAAGGAGCGGACTCATGAAGTATCTGGTGATGGTGCAGGGCACGCAGGCCGACTACGAGGGCATGCGGGGCAAGGCGTCCGCACAGGCGCCGGCCTGGAACGAGCAGGAACTGCAGGCCATGTACGCCTACATGGGCGCGATCAGCGACGACCTCTCCGAATCCGGTGAGCTGGTCGACGCACAAGGGCTGACCGATCCCGCGCAGACCCGCCTGGTGACCCGGGACCCGGACGGCAAGGCCGTGATCACCGACGGCCCGTACAGCGAGACCAAGGAACTGATGGCCGGTTACTGGGTGGTCGACTGCGCGAGCCTGGAGAGGGTCACCGAGATCGCCGAGCGGGTCACCCGCTGCCCGGGTCCCGAGGGTCTCACCGAGCACCCGGTGGTCATCCGGCGCATCCAGGACGGTGCCGGGGACCTCTGAACGGGATGAGAGGCACGACCGAGGTCGAGGACCTGCTGCGCCGCCACGCGCCGCAAGTCCTCGGCGCGCTCGTGCGCCGCTACGGGCATTTCGACGCGGCCGAGGACGCCACGCAGGAGGCGCTGCTCGCGGCCGCCGCGCAGTGGCCCGCGAAGGGTGTGCCGGACAACCCGCGCGGATGGCTGATCAAGGTCGCCTCGCGGCGGCTCGTCGACGCCCTGCGCGCGGAGGAGTCGCGGCGGCTGCGGGAGGAGAAGGCGGCGGCGCTGACGCCGCGGGACGCGTTCACGGCGCCGCCGCCGGGCACGGACCGTGGCCCGTCGGAGGACGACACGCTCTCCCTCCTCTTCCTGTGCTGCCATCCCGATCTGAGCCCGGCCGCGCAGATCGCGCTCACCCTGCGCGCGGTGGGCGGTCTGACCACGGCGGAGATCGCGCGGGCGTATCTGGTGCCCGAGGCGACCATGGCGCAGCGCATCAGCCGGGCCAAGCAGCGGGTGCGGGGCGTCGGTTTCGGCCGCCCCGACCACTGGGAGGAGCGGCTACCGGCCGTCCTGCACACCCTCTACCTGATCTTCAACGAGGGCTATACGGCGACCTCCGGCACGGCACTCCAGCGGGCCGAACTCGCCCATGAGGCAATCCGGTTGACGCGCACGGTCCAGCAACTGCTGCCCGAGGACGGCGAAGTGACCGGCCTGCTCGCGCTGATGCTGCTGACCGACGCCCGGCGCGCCGCGCGGACCGGGCCGCACGGGGAGCTCGTTCCCCTCGACGAGCAGGACCGCACGCGCTGGGACAAGGCGGCGATCGAGGAGGGCGTGGCCCTGGTGACCAGGGCGCTGGCGCGGGGGCCGGCGGGCCCCTACGGGCTCCGGGCCGCGATCGCCGCCGTCCACGACGAGGCGCCCTCGCCCCAGGGGACTGACTGGACCGAGATCCTCGGCCTGTACGACGTCCTCGTCCGCCGGGTCCCGGGCCCCGTCGAACGCCTCAACCGCGCGGTCGCCGTGGCCATGGTGCACGGGCCGCGCGCCGCCCTCGCCGAACTCGACCGGCTGGAGGGCGCGTCGGCCGCCGGACACCGGCTGGACGCGGTCCGCGGTCATCTGCTGGAGCGCGCGGGTGACCCGGCCGGAGCCCGCGGCGCCTACGAGTCGGCGGCGGCCAAGACACTCAGCCTCCCCGAACGGCGCTATTTGGAGGCGCGGGCGGCCCGGCTGAGGTCGTAGCGTTGTCCGCATGTCCGAACCCCTGTTGCATCTGACCGAGCGCTCCGTGTGGGACGCCGCCCGCACGTCCGGCGTCTTCGAGACGTCCACCCGCGGCCGGACCCTCCAGGAGGAGGGCTTCATCCACTGCTCGCTGCGCCACCAACTCCCCGCCGTGGCGGCCATGGTGTACGGCTCCTACGCCGGCCCCGACGAACTCGTGGTCCTCGTCGTCGACGCCGAACGGCTCGCCGTGCCGGTCCGGTTCGAGGCGATGGCACCCGGCGGCGAGGAGTTCCCGCACATCTACGGGCCGATCCCGGTGGAGGCCGTCGTGGACGTGGAGGTCTGGGACCAGGGCGGGCCGGCTTCGGCGTGAGGGCGGCGGGGGGACGGCGCCGGGTGTGGCGCCGGGTTCTGGTGGTGTGGGCGGTCGCCGTGGTCGGCGGCGGCGTCCTCACCCTGTGGCTCCAGGCCTCGGCGGAGCCGCCACCCACCGGCTGGTACACCTCCGACCAGGACGGCCGTGACGGCCGCGAGGCGCCGGCACCGCTGATATCCGCCCGCGCCTCGGCGTTGCCCTGCCCCGAGGCGAAGGGCGGGGTGCCGGTTCTCTGCGTGGTCGGGACCGGCCCCTAGGGCCCGTCTGACCATTCCCGCCCGGCCCGCGACGCCTGGCACCGCACTCCCCCAAGCTCTTCGAGCAGGGGGGACCCCCACGCCGCGTTGTCGGGGGCACGCCCGAGTACGCCCGGTACGAGGGCGAGACTCCGCCTCGCGACGCACGGCACCGGACGCCGCGGCCTGATCCGACCGCCAAGTGTCGGACAGGCCCTAGGGCAGGCTGCCCGTCGCGGGATCGCGGCCGGTCAGGCAATAGGTGCCGCCGACGGGGTCCCGCATCACCGTCCAGCGCGCGCCCCGGCCGACCGGCGTCGCTCCGAGGGCTTCGTGGTGGGCCCGGACCCCCTCGACGTCCGAGCAGGCGAGGTCCAGATGGGCGGAGGTGGGGCGGTCGGTGCCGAGGTGTTGCAGCAGGATGCGCAGCGGCAGCCCGGCGGGCGGCCTGACCAGATGGAACTCCGCGAGCGCGCCGGGGCGGGACTCCCACCCGGTGAGCTCGCTCCAGAAGGCGATCTCGGCGTCGTACGCGCCCGGTGCCAGGTCGATGCTCACCTGGTCGAGCCGGCTCGTCGTACCGTCCGGTCCCGCGACCACCGGAGGCCGCGCGGACTCCCCTTGCCAGGGCACCGCGCAGAACAACTGCCCGCCGGGGGACCGTAGTACGGCCCACCCCTCGTGCTCCGCGACGACCTCGGCACCCAGCCGCAGCGCCCACTCCACCAGCGCCGGTACGTCCTCCACGGACAGATCGAGATGCGCGCCGCCGGCGTCGTCCCCGACGCCCTGCGCCTTCACGCACGCGTCCCCCGCACCGGGCAGCAGCGTCACGAACTCGCCCTGGTCGCCGCGCGGTTCGGACACCGTGGTCCCGGTGACCGCAGCCCAGAAGTCGAGAGCAGCTCCGAGATCCGCCGCGGGCCGGTCGACGAAGACGTGGGTCCACCGGACGACCGGTCGCGCGGTCACCGGGACGCTCCCGGCCGCACGGTCGGTACGGCTCGTACCGTCTCCTGTCCGATCAGGGCGCGCAACGACGTCTTCATCCGCGCGACGAAGCCGTCCCGGACCTCGGGGGAGAGGACGTCCAGGGAGAGATACGGGTTAAGGTCCTCCAGCTCGACGAGGAGCAGCTCACCGCCCGGGGCCCGGCAGGCGTCGACGCGCTGGATGCCGTACGCGATGTCGTTCCACTCGACGAACCGCTGCGCGAACTCCCGGTCCTCGTCGGTCGGTTCGTACGGCTCCAGGGCCCACCGCCGCTCCGGGTCGGGCGCGTACAGGGCGTACTGGAGGGTGTCGTCGACGAAGTAGAACGACACCTCGTAGCGGAAGTCGATGCGCGGCTGGACGAGGATGTCGCCGAACGGCAGCCCGGCGAGGTCCTCACGCGGCACGAACTCCAGGCCGATGGAGTCCGCGCCCTGCTTCGGCTTCACCGCGTACATGTCGACCTCGGGCAGCAGGTCCAGGTCAGCCGCACGGTCGACGGTCGGGATGACCGGGAACCCGGCGGTGGTCAGCTCCAGCAGATACCCCTTGCCGGCCATGTCCCCCTTGCCCGACAGCTGGTTGTAGACCCGGACTCCCTCCGCCAGCGCCCGCTCCCGGAACGCGTCGTAGGCGGCCTGGTAGTGCAGGACCGGACCGCTGTTGCGTACGACCACGGCGTCGAAGCCGGTCATCAGCGCGACCGCGTCCAGCGGGTGGCACACGGCGATGTCGAACTCCTCGCGCAGCCGCGAGGTCAGGGCGATGTCCTCGTCGCAGTACCGCCGCCCCTTGGCCGGATAGGCCAGGTCGCTGACGAACAGGACGCGGGGGCGCGCGGACGGCACGGGTGACTCCCTCGAAGGCGTTCGGACGGTTCACTCCGCGGGCGGACCATGCCCGCGGAGCACACGGACGTAGTGTCTCTCCCACGAGATTCCGGCCTCCCGTCGCCCCCGGTCACCCGAGAACGACGGCCGACCCCGCACGTCCGGCAGAACGCCGAGCCGGCCGGGCGTCGCCCGGATCGGCCGACGCGGCGCCCAGCCGGTGGGCATCGGCCCGGTCGGCCCGTACCGCGCCGAGCCGGCGGGCGTCGGTCCGGTCAGGCGGCGGCGCGTTTCTCCGCGAAGCGCAGGAGGTTGCCTGCCGGGTCGCGGAAGGCGCAGTCCCGCAGGCCGTAGGGCTGGTCCGAGGGCTCCTGGAGGACCTCGGCGCCCGAGGCACGTACGCGCTCGAAGAGCTCGTCGCAGTCGGTCGTCGAGAAGATCACACCGCGCAGCATCCCCTTGGCCAGCAGCTCGGCCATGGCCTGCTTGTCCGCGGGAGACGCGTCCGGGTCCGCCGCCGGGGGTTCCAGGACGATCTCCACGTCCGGCTGGAGCGGCGAGCCGACGGTGACCCACCGCATGCCCTCGAACCCGACGTCACCCCGGACCTCCAGGCCCAGCACGCCACAGTAGAAGGCGAGCGCCTTGTCGTGGTCGTCGACGGAGATGAAGCACTGGAAGAGTTTCAGATCCATGCGTCCAACCTAGGGCTTGTCCGCCGGCTCAGGCGTCCGCCGCGTGCACCGGACGGCAGCCCCTGGGGAACGGCAGCCCCTAAAGACGCGTGCCCGGTTCCGCCTCCGGGTTGCGGTGGCGGGCCGGCCGGGTCAGGCGGCGGGCCACGCAGGACGGAATGGCGGCCCCGTGGTCGTGCGGACGGGCCCGGTACGCGCTCGGGGTCTCGCCCACCAGCTCGGTGAACCGCGAGCTGAACGAACCGAGCGACGTACAGCCCACCGCGAAGCACACCTCGGTCACCGTCAGGTCGCCACGCCGCAGCAGAGCCTTCGCACGCTCGATCCGGCGGGTCATCAGATAGGCGTACGGCGTCTCGCCGAACGCCTCCCTGAAGCTCCGCTGGAAGTGACCGGGCGACATCAGCGCGGTGCGCGCGAGGGTGGCCATGTCCCACGGCTCCGCGTACTCGCGGTTCATTCGGTCGCGTGCCTGCCGCAGCCGGACCAGGTCTTCGAGCGGTCTGGGATTTCCCACCTCCCCAGAATGGCACGCGCCACCGACAATGCCGCCGACAACAGGGCCCCGAACTCACCGGCCGCGCGGCTCGCCGTCCTCCGGGGAATCACTGCCCGGAGGACGGCGCCGGTCTTGCGTGCGCGGGTCTGTCCGTGCCGTCAGGCGGCGAGGACCTTGGCCTTGGCCTGTTCGAACTCCTCGGCCGTGATGTGGCCGTGGTTCTTGAGGTCCGCGAGCTTCGCCAGTTCGTCGGCCTTGCCGGTGGTCCCGGCGGTCTCACGGATGTACGAATTCATGTCTTCCTGGTTCTGCTGGATGCGCTTCATCTCGCGCTCACCCATTCCGCGGCCCCGTGCGATCAGGTACACGAAGACGCCCAGGAAGGGCACGATGACGACGAAGACGCACCAGCCCGCCTTGCTCCAGCCGCTCAGCTCGTCGTCGCGGAAGAGGTCCCCGATGACGCGGAAGAGCAGCATGAACCAGAGGATCCAGATGAAGAACCACAGCATGGTCCAGAAGACCTGCAGCAGGGGGTAGTCCGCTGCCAGATTGAGCGTCGAGCCGTTCATGTCGAACTCCTGTCGGTTGTGCGACATCTCCGCGAGCGTTGCCTTGGTGTCGGGCGGATCGAACTGTCGCCGGGCGCCGGGTCGCGATCTCGGGGATTCCGCCCGGGCCCGGCCGGCGGGGGGTCGCGGCCGGTCAGCAGGGCCTGGCGGGTCGGTGCGCAGAGCGCGGTGGTGTGCCGGACGGGGGTTCGGGGTCCGCCGGCGGACAGACGCTCGAAGGCGGGGGGCGAGCAGGGCCCCCCGGGCACACGGGGCGCGTCGTGACGACGTCGTCCGGTGTGATCGGTGCGACGTTCGCGGCGTCGTCCGGGGGCGGCAGTGGCTGCATCGACGGCGCGGGCCGCGGGGGTCCCGAGGGCCACGGCGACGCGAAGGACCGTTCGGGGTCCTTCGGACCGTGGCGGACGGGCCCGGGGCGCGGCACGCCCGGCACGGGCCGGATCTGCCGCAGGATGCAGGCCATGAGCGGTGCCCTCTCTGACGCGTGACGTCATGCTTCGGCTCCAGAGTGCGGTCACCCCCGCCCCGCCGGATCACCCTCCGCGGGTGAGCTCGCGGATCCGCCGCCACGGGCTTGTGGGCGAGGGCCGGTCGGGTCCCCGGGCTCCTCGGTGACCCGCTCATCGGCCGTCCGGGTGCTCTTCGTGCTCCCCGCGTTCCTCCGCGAGGGCGTCCCGCAGCCGGGAGAAACGGGCGCCGAGCTCTTCGTCCACCCAGGCCAGGCGCCTGGTGAGCGGCGCGTCGGCGCGGCCGTGGCCCGTCCCGCGCAGGTCCTCCAGGAGCGTCCGGAGGCGGATGAGGGCCATCGGGGAGTTCCGGGCTGCCGGGATCACGTCGTCGAGCGCGGTCCGCAGGAAGTCCTCCCACCCGGGAAGCGGGACGACGACACGCAACGTGCCCGCACGGTCGGCGACCTCACGCGGCCGGGCCCGCGCCGGGACCGGCCGGCGCAGCAGATCCTCCATGGCGTCCAGCGCCTGCACCGCCGTGGCGGGGTCGTTGACCGCCGGGGACAGCGCCCTGAGCGCGATGTCGGCGAGCAGCCGGAAGGCGAGGCCGGGGTCCTGGTCGAAGACCCGCTCGGTGCCGGTCTCCAGGCCGCGCAGGACGGCGGAGGCGGGCAGTTCGCCGTCGTACACCTCGGCGACGGTGGTGCCGTACTGCAAGGTGGTGCCGGGGGCCACCCGCAGTACGACGACCGCGTTCGCCGCCCGTGCCGCGCCCGCCAGCAGGCCCACGTCCACGCGCTGCAGCACGGCGCCGGCCCCGGGCCAGCTGACCGTCGACCGCGGCCCGTCCGGACCGAACGGATCTCCCGGTCCTCCCGGTCCTCCCGGTCCTCCCGGTCCTCCCGGTCCTCCCAGACCTCCCAGACCTCCCAGACCTCCCAGACCTCCCAGACCTCTCGAATCTCTCGGATCTCCCGGGTCGTTCGGATAGAGGACGTCGAGGTTGTGCCGGCCCCGTTCGGAGATGGAGCCGAGTACCGGGGCCAGCTGGATCGCGGCGACGGCCTGCAGCAGCAGGTTGCGCAGCAGCGTCAGCAGCAGGAGCAGCAGGACGCCCGCGCTGATCGGCACGACCACCGAGACCTCGTCCCGGTTGGCGATGGTCAGGGCCGCGGTGGCACAGAAGACGGTCATCCCGACGGCGAAGGCGAACGTCCGCCACACGATCGGCGCGTCCCGGAACAGGGTGAGCCGTGGTGTGAAGGTGGTGGCCGCCCACTGCACCACCAGGAACAGCACGGAGAAGATGACGGTGGCCGCGCCGAGTACCCCGAACCCGGTCGCGAGCAGCATCTCGGACACCGGGCGGGAGGGCAGCACGGGTCCCCGGGTGACCTCCGGGACGAGGAGGCCGAGGCCCAGGCCGACGGCGATGAACACCAGTTGGAGGAGGCCCGCGCGCAACCGCCGCCGACGGCGGAACTCGGCGCGGAAGGAGATGCCCCGGCCGGACGCCGCGAGAGCATTCATCGGGCATCCTCCGAGGCGGTCCCGGGGCCGGCGGAACGCGGACCCGCCCCTCAAGATTCGCCGCCCACGCGATCACCCGCATCACCCGCCGAAGGTGAGGGCCCCTCGCTGGGGGCACCGCCCGCTCACCCTTTTTTCGGCCTTTTTCCGCGCCCGGAGGGCGGAGCGCCGGGGCATGGGTGGAAGGTGGAGGGGCGAGGGTGTGAGCGGGAGAGTTCCGAGCTGGGCGGATGTCGCCCGCACCGGGGGATGCCACATCGGTGCGCGGGACCGACGATGGCAGGGGATCGCAGCGGACCCCGCGCCCCGGCCCCGAGGGAAGTGCTCGTATGCGCTACGAATTCCGCATCGCCGGCCTTGTTTCGGACACGCTCGCCTCGGCCTTCGCCGAACTCGACAGGGTACGTACGAAGGAACAGACCCTGTTCTTCGGCACCGTGATCGACGACGCCCATCTGTACGGACTGCTCACCCGGTTCCAGGCACTGGGCCTGCGTGTGATCGAGATGCGCCAACTGCCCGTGTGACCGAGATACACCGACTGCCCCAGGAAAGCAGTACGCACCCGGACCGTCGGGACGCCGAGAGCGGCGGCCCGCGGACCGGGTGCGGACAAGCAGGCGATGCGACCCGCGACAACGCGGGTCGGACGGCCCGGACGAAGGTCAGGCCTTCTTGGTCTCCCAGAAGATCTTGTCGATCTGGGCGATGTAGTCCAGCGCCTTCTGGCCCGTCGCCGGGTCGGTGGACGCCTTCGCGGCCGAGAGGGCCTTGAGCGCGTCGTTGACCAGCTGGTGCAGCTCCGGGTACTTCTCGAAGTGCGGGGGCTTGAAGTAGTCGCTCCAGAGCACCGAAACGTGGTGCTTGGCGAGCTCGGCGCGCTGCTCCTTGATGACGGTGGCGCGAGCCTGGAAGTGCGGGTCGTCGTTGCCGGCCATCTTGTCCTGGACGGCCTTCACCGACTCCGCCTCGATGCGGGCCTGGGCCGGGTCGTACACGCCGCAGGGCAGGTCGCAGTGCGCGCTGACCTTGACCTTGGGGGCAAACAGGCGGGAGAGCATTGAGCTGTCCTTCCTCGTGATCGTCTTCTCAGGTGGGACATTACTCCGTGGGAGAGGCGATTTCGCGAGTGCCCCCATGGGCTTAGGACAAAAGTCCAGGGTGAAACTGGGACTGGTGGAGGATAGGACCGGGGAGGTGCCGGTGATGCCGGAGCTGTCGCAGGAGACCGAGCGGGGGAAGGCCCTGCTGCCGTTCGGGGCGGCGGAGGTGACGGGCCCTTCCATGGTGCCCACCCTCCAGCACGGGGATCGGCTCGTCGTTCAGTGGGGGGCGCGGGTGGGGCCGGGCGACGTCGTCGTCCTGCGGCATCCGTTCCAGCAGGACCTGCTCGTCGTGAAGCGCATCGCGGAGCGGCGTGAGGGCGGCTGGTGGGTGCTCGGGGACAACGCGTTCGCCGGCGGGGACAGCACCGACTACGGAACCGTTCCCGAGGAACTCGTCCTCGGGAAGGTGCGGTTCCGGTTCCGGCCGCCGAAGGCGGGTCAGCGTTCGCCGTTCGCCGTCGTCCGCTGGGTGCTGGTCGCCGCCAGGCCGGTGCTTCCCGTCCGGTCCGCCTCCAGGCGCTTGCGGGCGCGGTAGGCCGCGACGTTGGCGCGGGTCGCGCAGCGGTCCGAGCAGTAGCGCCGGGAGCGGTTGGTCGAGGTGTCCAGGTAGGCGTTGCGGCAGGGGGCGGCCTCGCACAGGCCGAGGCGGTCCACGCCGTACTCGGTCAGATGGAAGGCGAGGCCCATCGCCGCGATCGCCGCGTAGCCCGCGGTCGCGTTCGATGGGTGGTCCGCCAGATGCATGTGCCACAGCGGGCGGCCGTCGTCGTCGCGGTGGTCGTGCCCCGAGATCTGCGGGCTCACCGGGAATTCGAGGAGCAGCGAGTTCAGCAGGTCCACCGCGAGGGTCTCCTCGCCGCCGTCCGCCGCCTCGAAGACCGCGCGCAGTCGCCCCCGTACCGAACGGAAGCGGGTGACGTCCGCCTCCGCGGCGCGGCGGGCCGCCGAGGAGTTGCCCCCGAACAGGTCACGGACGGCCTCGACCGAGGTCAACGAGTCCTTGCCCCGGGCCGGTTCCTCGGTGTTGACGAGGCGGACGGCATAGTCCGAGTAATAGGCCAGTTCCACTTGTAGTCCTTACGGAGGCGCTCTATCGTCGGGACGGCGGTCAGGTAACAGACGATCGCGCTTACAGGGTATTACGTGGTCGACGGGAGGAGGGGCTTTCATGGCCATCGGCACCGGAACCGACTGGAACGCCTGGCAGCGGAGCTGGGACCGCCAGCAGGAGTGGTACCTGCCGGACCGCGAGGACCGCTTCCGGGTGATGCTCGACATGGTCGAGGCCCTCGTCGGCCCCGCGCCCCGCGTCCTCGACCTCGCCTGCGGCACCGGCACCATCACCGCCCGGCTGCTCGCCCTCCTCGCCATCGCCGAGGGCACCTTCGCCGGTGACGACCGGGTCTCCTTCGTCACGGCCGACCTGAAGGACCCGCGGTGGCGCGCACGGCTGCCGTACGACACGTACGACGCCGTGCTGACCGCCACGGCCCTGCACTGGCTGCACAGCGAACCCCTCGCCGCCCTCTACGGCCAGATCGCCGAACTCGTGCGCGGCGGCGGGGTGTTCATGAACGCCGACCACATGACCGACGAGACGACACCCCGGATCAACGCGGCCGAGCGCGCCCAGCGGCACGCCCGTATGGACCGGGCCAAGAAGGGCGGCGCCCTCGACTGGGCCGAATGGTGGGAGGCGGCCGCCCAGGACCCCGCCCTCGCCGGACCCACCGCCCGCCGCTTCGAGATCTACGGCGAGCACGCCGACGGGGACACCCCCTCCGCCGACTGGCACGCGCGCGTGCTGCGCGAGAAGGGTTTCGGGGAGGCCCGGCCGGTGTGGCGCTCCCCCTCCGACGCGCTGGTGCTCGCCGTCAAGTAGGCCACCGGCAGGCTCTGTCGAGGCGGTACGGAAAATCCGTACCGCCTCCGCTGCGTCCTGCGGCACCTCCCGCCGCACTGGAAGGGTGAGACGGTCCGCGAGCGCGGGCCGGGGAAGGGGGCGGGATGACGCGCGGCGAGGAAGCCGCTCTGCACGCTTTCGTGGAGGGCAGACGATCGGCGCTGTTCCGGAGCGCCTATCTGCTGTGCGGCAATCGCGACGAGGCGGAAGACCTCGTTCAGACGACCCTGGTGAAGGTCGTCCTCGGCGCGCGTCGGCACGGACGCCTCGAAAACCTCGAGGCCTACGCGCGCAAGACGCTGGTCAACACCTTCATCTCCGCCCGCCGCCGTTTCTGGCGGCGCGAGCACGCGTACGGCGAGGTGCCGGACGTGGTGGGGCGGTCGGTCGACAGCGACACCGGACTCATGGTGCGGGCCGCGCTCGCGGAACTCGCGCCGAAACAACGGGCCGTGCTCGTCCTGCGCTACTGGGAGGACCTGAGCGTGGCTGCCACGGCTCAGGTGCTCGGGATGCGCGAGAGCACGGTCAAGAGCCACACGGCCAGGGGACTCGCGGCGTTGAAGGCCGCGGTGCGGGAGGAATACGCATGAATCAGGAAGCAGAGACGGAGTACGTGAGGGAACTGCTCGGGCGGGCCGTGGACGAGGTCCAGGTGCCCGGGAGCCGGGGCAGCGAGGCGGTCTTCGCGAAGGCCTCGCGGGTGCGGTGGCGGCGGCGCACGGCGGCGACCGGTGTCGTCGCGGCCGCCGTCGCGGCCGGCCTGGCCTTCGGACCCGGTGTACTGAACGACAACGGACACGGTGCGAGTGTGGCGAGCGCGCCCACCGCCGGCGAGTACACCACCAAGGCGGGCCGGTTCGCCAAGCTGCTGCCCCCCGGGACCGGGAAGATCAGCGAGGTCGCGCTGGTGCGCCTGGTCAAGCAGGCGCCGAAGGCCCCGCTGCCCAAGCCCCTCGGCCCGTACGACGGTGACTACGCCGTCGCCCGGCCCGACGGCGTCGGCTACATCATGGTGCACACGGCCACCCGGTCCGAGATCGCGGCGAAGACGGGCAACAAGGGCCTGCGGAACCCCTGCAAGGATGCTCCCAAGGACGGGCGCGTCGGCTGCACCACCCAGAAGCTGTCCGGCGGCAGGCTTCTGGGTGTCTGGGAGACGCCCGCGTCCGATCCCGCTCTGAACCCGATCCCCACCTGGGGCCGGGGGCTCTCCGCCGTCCTGCAACTCAAGGACGGCAGGGCTCTCTACGTGGTGGACAGCACCGGTTACCAGGGCAAGGGCCAACTGGGCCGGCTGCTCAAGACCCCGCCGCTGACCCGGGCCCAGCTGACCAAGCTGATCCAGATCCCGAGCCTGGTGAAGTAGCGGGAAGGGCGCGAGGCATCCGCGCCTGAGGGAGCCGGGGGGCATGAGGAAGGGGCGGTACGGGAGACCCGTACCGCCCCTTGTTCCCTGCGCTCAGGAGTGTCGACGTCCCGGTCAGAGGACCTTCGACAGGAACGCCTGCGTCCGCTCGTGCTGCGGGTTCGTCAGGACGTCGCGCGGGTTACCGGACTCGACCACGACACCGTCGTCCATGAAGACGAGCGAGTCGCCGACCTCGCGGGCGAAGCCCATCTCGTGCGTGACGACGATCATCGTCATGCCGTCCTCCGCGAGGTCCCGCATGACGTCGAGGACCTCGCCGACGAGCTCGGGGTCGAGAGCCGAGGTCGGCTCGTCGAAGAGCATCAGCTTGGGCTCCATCGCCAGCGCACGGGCGATGGCGACGCGCTGCTGCTGGCCGCCGGACAGCTGGGCGGGGTAGTGACCCTTGCGGTCACCGAGGCCCACCCGGTCCAGCAGACGCTCCGCCCGCTCGCGCGCGACGGCCTTGGTGTCGCCCTTGACCTGTACCGGCGCCTCCATGACGTTCTCCAGCGCCGTCATGTGCGGGAAGAGGTTGAAGCGCTGGAACACCATGCCGATGTCCCGCCGCTGGGCGGCTACTTCGCGCTCCTTCAGCTCGTAGAGCTTGTCGCCCTTCTGGCGATATCCGACCAGGTCGCCGTCGACGTACAGGCGCCCGGCGCTGATCTTCTCCAGGTGGTTGATGCACCGCAGGAAGGTCGACTTGCCGGAACCCGAGGGACCGATCAGACAGAACACCTCACGCGGATTCACCTCCAGGTCGATGCCCTTGAGGATGTGCGCGAGCCCGAAGGACTTGTGCACCCCCTCGGCCTTGACCATCGGACGGCCGCTCGTGCTCGCGGCGACATCCTTGCTGAGACTGCTCATCGGGCCACCTCCGGGCGGCGGAAGGAACCGAACAGACGGAGGTTCTTCTTCAGGCGCTGCAACGGGGTCGGCGGCAGGTTGCGCGACGATCCGCGGGCGTAGCGGCGCTCCAGGTAGTACTGGAAGACGCTGAAGATGCTGGTCAGGATCAGGTACCAGATCGACGCCACGAAGTAGAGCTCGACGACCGCGAGCGAGGTGCTGGAGATGTCCTGGGACCGCTTGATGAGTTCGTTGAACTGGACCGCGTAGGCGAGCGACGAGGTCTTCAGCATGTTGATGAACTCGTTGCCGGTCGGCGGCACGATCACCCGCATGGCCTGCGGGAGGATCACCCGTCGCAGTGTCTTGCCCTGGGTCATGCCCAGCGCGTGCGACGCCTCCATCTGTCCCTCGTCGACGGACTGGATGCCGGCCCGGACGATCTCGGACATGTATGCGGCCTCGTTCAGGCCGAGCCCGAGGAGAGCCGCCAGGAACGGCGTCATCACCTGGTTCATCTCGTCCTTGTAGAACCCCAGGTTGAGCACGGGGAACACCAGGGCGAGGTTGTACCAGAGGAGCAGCTGCACCAGCACCGGAGTGCCGCGGAAGAACCAGATGTACAGCCACGACACGGTGCTGGTCACCGGGTTCGAGGACATCCGCATGACCGCGAGGATCACGCCCAGCACAAGTCCCAGCACCATGGCGAGCACGGAGATGTACAGCGTGTGCCAGACGCCGGACAGGATGGTTGCGTCCGTGACGTAGTCCGGGATGATGCTGTAGTTGATGTTCGCGTTGGAGAACGCGAGCCCGATCAGCACCAGCACCGCGATGACCAGGACGCCGGCCACCCAGCGGCCGTAATGGCGCACCGGGATGGCCTTGATCTGCTCCGGCGGCACGGACGGCGCCGGAGTCTTGTCGACAGTGTCAGTCACAGTGACTGCCCTTCAGTGTTGCGTCAGGCAGGGTCAGGAGCCGCCGTTGATCTTGGCCTCGGTCAGCGCGCCGTCCGTGACGTTCCACTTCTCCAGGATCTTGGCGTACTCGCCGTTCTTGATGATCGCGTTCATGGCGGCCTGGATCGCGTCCCGCAGCTGGGTGCTCTCCTTGCTGAGGCCGATGCCGTACGGGCCGGCCTCGATCTGGTCTCCGACGACCTCGAAGTCCTTGCCGCCGCCCGAGGTCTTGGCGTTGTAGGCCGCGACCGGGAAGTCGTTCAGGTCGGCGACGGACGCGCCCTGCTTCAGGCGGAGCAGCGCCTCGGGGTCGGTGTCGAAGGTCTGGAGCGTGATGGCCTTCTTGCCGTCCTTCGTGCACTTCGTGCTCTGGGCCTTGGCGATGCCCTCGGACGTGGTGCCCTTCTGCAGCGCGACCACCTTGCCGCAGAGGTCGTCCAGGGACTTGATGCCCTTGGGGTTGCCCTTCTGGACGAGGATCGAGGTGCCGGCGGTGAAGTAGTCGACGAAGTCGATG
The DNA here is from genome assembly GCF_055567635.1 of Streptomyces sp. NPDC026500. Classification (NCBI taxonomy): domain Bacteria; kingdom Bacillati; phylum Actinomycetota; class Actinomycetes; order Kitasatosporales; family Streptomycetaceae; genus Streptomyces; species Streptomyces sp. NPDC026500. Next base: position 439,350 of record NZ_JBVHQB010000002.1, read on the forward strand.
CCGTTGCCGGCCTTCTTGCCGGTGTCCGAGTCGATGCCGTTCTGGCGGTCCTTCGTGTCGTTCATCGCCGACATGATCGCGTTGAAGCGCTTGGACTGCAGACCCACGATGAGCTGGTCGAACTTGCCGTTCTGGAACTCGAACTTGACGCCGAGCTGCTTGCTGAGGGCGTCGGCGATGTCCGGGTCGATACCGACGGCCTTGCCGTTCTCCATGTACTCGACCGGCGGGTAGGCGATGTCGGAGCCCACCTTGACGACGCCCGCGCTCTTGATGTCGGCAGGGAGCTTGTCGGCGAGCGGCGCCGAGGACGTGGACGTGCCGGAGCTGCTGGTGTCGCTGCTCTTGTCCGTCTGGTCACCGCAGCCGGTGAGGATCAGGGCGCCGGCGACCGCGATCGCACCGACCGCTGCTATACGGGACGACGCGGCCGTGGTACGACGGGTGGTGCGTGCGGTCATGAGGGTTCCTCCGGCGGATCAGGGAGTAGCCGATAGGTCGACGAGAACACACACCTTCGAGTGTCGCGACCTCGTGTAATGACGGCATCTTGCCATTCGGATTGCGCGATTCAGGGTGGCCGCCATGTCAAAATCGGATAACGGGTGACCCCCGAACCGTTACGGGCCGGTAGCTCGCGGCCGGATCTTGTGCGGGAATCTCTCCTTCCGGCGGGAAGATCTTCGGTGCTTCGCGCGATGCGGACGACCGCTACGCGGCACTCGCTGCCGAACGAGGACATGTCCGGAAGTGTCAATGGATCAGGGCATGAGTCATCTCACCGACGTGTGATCTTGGCTCTATGGACTCGTCCTCGGCACGGTCCGTCCGGTAAGAAGGTTCTTTACACCCCTCATCCGGGGCTCAGGGCGCGTGTGCGGCGCGCCCGTCGCGCAGCGGCCCGTACGCAACCACGGCGGCAGGGCCTGCGCGGTGCCCGCCCACCCCTCAACCAGGAGTGGTCACCCTCAAACAATGAAGACTTAAGGGGTAAATTAAAGTGGCAGCGGAGATCGTCAATCCTCGCAGCGACAGCAGTACGGATCACGAAGGCGGGGCCGAGCCCCTCGATTCCTTCGACCCGGCTTTCGCGCTGCACCGCGGCGGCAAAATGGCTGTGCAAGCCACTGTGCCCGTCCGCAACAAGGACGACCTGTCCCTGGCTTACACGCCCGGCGTCGCGAAGGTGTGCAGCGCGATCGCCGAGCAGCCGGAACTCGTCCACGACTACACGTGGAAGTCGTCCGTGGTCGCTGTGGTGACCGACGGCACGGCAGTGCTCGGGCTCGGTGACATCGGCCCGGAGGCCTCGCTCCCCGTCATGGAGGGCAAGGCCATCCTGTTCAAGCAGTTCGGCGGTGTCGACGCGGTGCCGATCGCGCTCGCCTGCACCGGCGTCGACGAGATCGTCGAGACGGTGGTCCGGCTCGCTCCCTCCTTCGGCGGCGTCAATCTGGAGGACATCTCGGCACCGCGGTGCTTCGAGATCGAGCGCAAGCTCCAGGAGCGGCTGGACATTCCCGTCTTCCACGACGACCAGCACGGGACAGCGGTCGTCACCCTCGCGGCCCTGCGGAACGCCGCCAAGCTCACCGGGCGCTCGCTCGGCGACCTGCGCGCGGTGATCTCCGGCGCGGGCGCGGCAGGCATCGCCATCGCCAAGTTCCTGCTGGAAGCGGGCCTCGGCGATGTCGCGGTCACCGACCGCAAGGGTGTCGTGTCGCGGGACCGGGACGATCTGACGGACGTCAAGCGGGAGCTGGCGGAGATCACCAACAAGGCGGGACTCTCCGGTTCGCTGGAGGCGGCGCTCTCGGGCGCCGACGTCTTCATCGGGGTCTCCGGCGGTACGGTGCCGGAGCCGGCGGTCGCCTCCATGGCGGAGGGTGCCTTCGTCTTCGCGATGGCCAACCCGACCCCCGAGGTGCACCCCGACATCGCCCACAAGTACGCGGCCGTCGTCGCGACCGGGCGGTCGGACTTCCCGAACCAGATCAACAACGTGCTGGCCTTCCCGGGGATCTTCGCCGGTGCACTCCAGGTCCGGGCCTCCCGGATCACCGAGGGCATGAAGATCGCCGCCGCCGACGCGCTGGCCGCGGTCGTCGGGGACGACCTCGCCGCGGACTACGTCATCCCCTCGCCGTTCGACGAGCGGGTGGCTCCGGCGGTGACGGCCGCGGTGGCCGCGGCCGCCCGTGCGGAGGGCGTCGCCCGCCGCTGACGTGGTGTACCCTGTTCGGCCCCGCCGGGATGGTTTCCCTCTCGGCGGGGCCGGTTTTTTTTACCCGCGGGAGCGTCCGGGCGGGTGGTTCTCGCCCCCTGGGCCGCTGTCCGTCCCGGACCGGGGCTCCGTCCCGGACCCCGCTCCTCAATGGCCGGAGGCGCTGAACTCTTCCCGGCGCGGAGGTCGGGAGGCGGTAGCCCGCAGGTACGGGAAGGGCAGGCGCGGAGGGGCAGGAAGAGGCTGTTGCCCGGCGGGAACCCCCCTGTGGGTGCTGCGGGACGCGTGTCACACGGGGAGGCGGTTCCCCCGGCCGGGGGCGGAGCCTATCGTCAAGGTCATGTTCGCTGCCTATGCCGCCCGAATCGACCGTGACCAGCCGCTGAACGGCCTGGAGTTGGGGGAGCGTCCGGCCCCCGAACAGAGGCCGGGCTGGACGACCGTGAACGTACGGGCCGCCTCCCTCAACCACCACGATCTGTGGTCGCTGCGCGGGGTCGGCCTGGCCGAGGACAAACTGCCGATGATCCTCGGCTGCGACGCCGCCGGAATCGACGAGGACGGCAACGAGGTCGTCCTGCACTCCGTGATCGGCCAGAGCGGGCACGGGGTCGGCCCCAAGGAGCCCCGGTCCATCCTCACCGAGCGCTACCAGGGCACCTTCGCCGAGCAGGTCTCCGTACCGGCGTGGAACGTACTGCCGAAGCCGAGGGAACTGTCCTTCGAGGAGGCCGCCTGTCTGCCGACCGCCTGGCTGACGGCGTACCGCATGCTGTTCACCAACGCCGGGGTGCGGCCCGGTGACTCCGTGCTCGTGCAGGGCGCGGGCGGGGGCGTGGCCACCGCCGCGATCGTGCTCGGGAAGGCCGCCGGGCTGCGGGTCTTCGCCACCAGCCGGGACGAGGCCAAGCGGAAGCGGGCGCTCGAACTCGGCGCCGTCGAGGCGCTGGAGTCCGGGGCGCGGCTGCCGCAGCGGGTGGACGCCGTCATCGAGACGGTCGGCGCCGCCACCTGGTCGCACTCGGTCAAGTCGCTGCGTCCCGGCGGCACCGTCGTCATCTCGGGTGCCACCAGCGGCGACCGGCCCTCGCACGCCGAACTGACGCGGATCTTCTTCCTCGAACTCAAGGTGGTCGGCTCCACCATGGGAACGAAGGACGAGTTGGAGGACCTGCTGGCCTTCTGCGCGGCCACCGGTGTGCGGCCCGTCGTCGACGAGGTGCTGCCGCTCGACCGGGCCCGTGAGGGGTTCGAACGGCTGGAGTCCGGCGACCAGTTCGGCAAGATCGTACTGACCACGGGCTGATCCCCGGGGTCGCGGGGACACACGAAACGGCGAGTCCGGGTTTCCGGGCCCGCCGTTTCGTGTGCCAGGGCGGGCAAGGGTGTCAATTTTGGTTGACACGGGAGGCGTGTCAACGTAAGTTGACACCATGACCGAAGCAACGGATCTTGCCGAGCGCGCGGGTGATCGCGATCCGCGGATCGGGCTGCGGGCGGTCTCCGCGCTGCGGAGACTGCTGGAGCAGTTGGAAGCGGTACAGGTGCGCAGTGCGCGCAATCAGGGCTGGTCGTGGCAGGAGATCGCCGCGGAACTCGGAGTGAGCAGGCAGGCCGTGCACAAGAAGTACGGGAGGCAGTGATGTTCGAACGCTTCACGAAGGATGCGCGTGCCGTCGTCGAGGGCGCGGTGTCGCACTCCGAGCGGGTGGGGGCCGGGACCGTCGAGGAGGAGCACATGCTGCTGGCCCTGCTCGACCGGGAGGGCAGCCGGGGTTCCTTCGCCCTGACGTCGCTCGGGGCCGCCGGGTTCCGGGAGTCGCTGGAGCGGGACCTCGCCGAGGCGCGCCGCCGGGGCGGGCTGTCGCGCGCCGACGCGGACGCCCTCTCCGGGCTCGGAATCGACCTCTCCGAGATCGTTTCCCGGATCGAGGAGGCGCACGGAGAGGGGGCGTTGGAGTCGGGCAGGCGCGGCGGGAACGGCAGGCGGACCTGGCGTCGGCCCTTCGGGCAGAGCGCGAAGGAAACGCTGACGCGATCCCTGCGGGTCGCTGTCGCCCGACGGGACCGCCACATCGGGGACGAACACCTGCTGCTGGCGATCACCCTGCAAGGCGGGGTCGCCGGAGAGGCGCTGGCCGATCACGGAGTCACGTACCAGTCGGTGACACGGGTGCTGTACGGGGAGGGCGGCGTGGCCGAGACGGGGTGAAGCGAGGGTCCGGACCGGGCCGGGTGGGGCGACGGCCGGAAGCGGGCCGGAGCGATTCGCGCGGGCCGGTAAGGGCCGAGCGCACGCCTTCGCGGCCCGTGTGGGCCGGTCAGGGCCGTGTAGGCCGTGGTGGCTGTGTAGGTCGGCGGAGCTCGGCGAGAGCCGGGGGAGGCGAGCGAGGCTCGGAGGGAGCTAGCGAGGCTCGGCGGGAGCTGGTGAGCGCCGGTGCGGCCGGACGGGACCGGCGCGGCCAGCGCGGCCGGACAGGACCGGCGTGGCCGACGGGGCCGTTTGGACAGGCCCCGCCGGCTTGGGCGGTCCCTGGGCGGGGAGCGCCGGGGGAGTTAGAGCCGCTTGCTCCGCAGCGTCGATCCGATGTGGGCCGCCGCCTCCGACAAGTGGCGGCGGATGTCCCGGAGTTGATCCTCCGTGACGCCGTGGTCGCGGGAGGCGTCACGGATGTCGTCGCGGAAGCGGTCCAGCAGGCGGTCCAGGTCGCGGCCGGGGTTGCCGGTCGAGTCCTCGTGGGCCCAGGCGGGTTCGTACTCGGCGGGGAAGTCCTCCGGGGTGGTCGAGTACTCCGGCTCCGCGGGCGCTCCGGAGGGCGGGCGGCCGAAGCCGAACTCCTTGCCGAGGTCCTTCCCCAGGTCCTTGCCGAAGTTCTTTCCGAAGTCGCCGAACTCCTTGGCCAGTTCGGTCAGTCCCTCGCGCACGCCCGTCGGCCAGTCGCCGCGCGCGAAATGGTCCTGGACCTGGTCCTGGACGTGCTTGGCCAAGCGCTGCATCTCCTCCTGAGCCTGCGCGCGGGCCTTCTCCTGCGCCTCCTTGGCCTGACGGCGGGCACGCTGTGCCTCGTCGCGGGCGCGGCGGCTCTCGTCCTTCGCGCGGCGGGCCTGCTCCTTCCACTCCTGCCGGACGCGCCGCATCTCCTCCTTCGCCGCCCGCCACGACTCCTTGTCCTGGAAGTCGTCGAGGCCGCCGGACCCGTCCGTCGCGGTGTCCTGCTGCTTCGCCCGGGTGCCGCCCGCGGAGCCGTTGCGCGCTTCCGTGGCCGCTGCCCGCATCTCGCGGCGCAGGTCACCGGCAGCGCCCCGTACATCCGCGCGGATCTCCGCCGCGAGCTCCGCGACCGACTCGCGGATCTCCAGCTCCAGATCGGCCAGTTCGCCGCTGCGGTCGGCCAGTTCGGCGCGGCCCGCGTCGGTGATCGCGTACACCTTGCGGCCGCCCTCGGACGTGTGGGTGACGAGTCCCTCGGCCTCCAGCTTCGCCAGCCGGGGGTAGACGGTGCCCGCCGAGGGCGCGTACAGGCCCTGGAAACGCTCCTCAAGGAGACGGATCACCTCGTACCCGTGGCGCGGCGCCTCGTCCAGCAGCTTGAGGAGGTACAGGCGCAGTCGGCCGTGGGCGAAGACGGGAGCCATCTCAGAGCACCTTCTTGTCGGTCGCGCTGTCGGCCGGCCGGGCCTCGGCGGCAGCGTCGCTTGCGGTGTCGCCCGCAGTGCCGTCCGTAGTGTCGCCCGCGGTGCCGACCGCGTTGTCGTCCGGTCCGGTCGACGTGGCCGCGTCCGGCGGCTTCGGGGCGTCCTCGTACGGCTCGTCGTCCGTCGGGGGCCTGCGCAGCAGGGCGATGGAGCCCGAGACCGTCATCGCCTTCAGCCTGCCGTTGCCCGCGCCGAGGCGGCCGGTGATCTTCTTGGCGCCCCACTGCCCGCTGACCCGCAGGTCCTCGAACGCGCTGGAGACGTTGCCGCTCGCGGTGTTGGCCTCCACCTCGGCGTCCGCCGGGTGGGGGAGCCGGATGGCGATCTCGCCCGAGACGTTCGACAACTGGACGTCGGTGGGCGCGCCCGCGGCGTCGAGGTCCACGATCATCGAGCCGCTCACCGATTCGGCCCGGACGGAGGATCCGGAGCCCTCGACGACGGTCAGGTCGCCGGAGACCGAGTTGAAGCGGAGGTCGCCGGTGACGGCCTGGGCCTCCAGGTTCCCGGAGACGGTCTCCACGCGTACGGGGCCGGCGATGCGCACGAGGGTGGTGTCGCCGGTGACGCCCTTCACCTGGACCCGCCCGTCCATCCCGGAGACCACGGCGGCGGCGCCGACCACGCCCACCTCGACGTGCGTGCCGGTCGGGACGGCCAGCGAGACCACCGCAGCACGGCGCCAGCCCTTGCGGTCGAGCCACTTGAGGAAGCCCTTCCATGGAAGGTCCTCGTAGGCCACCGTGAGGGTGCCGTTCTCCTGGGTCACCTGGAGCGGGGGGCCGTCCAGATCGGACACTTCCAGCCGGGCGGAACCCTCGTCGGTCCCCACGACGTTCACTGTTCCGTTGACGATGCGTACGTGCAGCGTCTGCACGGGGCCGTCGAAGGAGAGCTTCTTCGGCTCTGTCACGGACCACTCGGACATGGTGCTGACCTCCTCGACCGGACCGGACCCCCATACGAGTCCGAACTCGACGCGCCATATCGCGTCTTCCGCTATTCACGATATATCGCGGATACGGAAAGTCAAGACACCCGTTCTGGGGATCGCCGACGCGTTGAAGTGTGCAAATCGCCCTAAAGTGGGGCTATGTCGACTGCCTCCGGCGCGTCCCGGGACGACCACCCGGTCCAGGCCCCCGGTGCCCTCCTGCTGTGCCGGGCCCGGCCCGAGGCGGTCGGTCCCGCCGCCCAGTTGCTGCGCGAGCGGATGCTGCTCGCCGGGGCGGGATCCGAGTGGAGCGTGCTGGTCCCCGAGGGCAGGCCCTGGCAGGACGGCGCGGAACACGTCGACCGCGTGCTCACCGGCTGGGCCACCGCGCTCGCCGTCGGCGCCCCCTGGCCCGTCCTCGCCCTGTGGTGGGACACCGACCGCAGCGGCTTCACCCTGGCCTCGGGTTTCCGCCGCACCGTGGGCTACGAATGGCTGGCGAACGGCACCCCGGTCGGCGAGGACGAGGCGATGCGCACCTTCGCGGCACGGCTCGGCCTCGACCCGGTGCTCGACATGCAGGCCCTGGAACCGCTGACGCAGCCCGATCCGGCGGCCGACGCCCACGCGCGCGTGACGGGGCTGCTCGCCGTCCTCACGCGCGCGGGGATGCTGCTGCCGGCCGGGCTCGAGCCCGGGGAATCCGCGGACCGGCTCCGTGACGCGGTCCGGATCCGGCCGGATGCCGAGCAGATCGAGTGGACCGGCTGGCGTGCCGCCGTGGGCGCCGAACTCGACATCGTGGAGAGCAGTGGTCTCGGGCCCTGGCTGCGCGGCCCGAGGGCGCGCACCCTCGCCGTGGCCCAGCTGGCCGTCGGGCTCCCGCTCACCGCCTGGGGGGTACGGCGCCACAGCGGCGGCTGGATCGTCGCCGGCGCGGTCCTGACGCTCCGCGGCGCCCTCGGCCTGGCGTACGACCACCTGCGCGCCTACGACTGACGAACTCGCCGTTCTTCTGGAGCGGACCCGCTTCTCCGGGGCCGAGCCGCCCTGAACCGGGGCCCGGTCGCCTTGCCGCGAAGACCTGGACGCCCTTGCGCGCAGAGGACCGTCATCCCGCCGGGAGGAGATCCGCCCCACGGGACAGGAAGAGCGCCGGAAGGGCTACTCCTCGTCCTCGTCCTCGTCCTCGTCGTCCAGCCGGGCCAGCCAGGTCGCCAGCCGTTCCACCGGCACCTCGAAGTCCGGGTTGAGGTCGACGAACGTACGCAACTGCTCGGCGAGCCACTCGAAGGTGACTTCTTCCTCGCCGCGCCGCTTCTCAAGTTCCTCGATGCCGCGGTCGGTGAAGTACATGGATGGTGCTCCGTGGGTGAAAGGGAAGTGGAACGCTGGGAAAAGGATAGGCGGGGGCGCGGGGCCCATGGAGGGCCTCTGTCGTACGCGACCCCCTGCGGCTAGCCTGCAAGGTCGGCTGTACCACGGGGGCGTGGGGGAACGGGGGATGCCATGGGTGACGCGGTGACGCGCATCGCACGGATCGAGATGCCGGACGGAACACCGGTGTGGGCCCGGATCTCGGGGGCCGACGAGCTGGAGGAGCCGGGCGGCGAGCTGTCGCTGACGGACGTCGGCTTCGGGGAGCGCGTCGAGGCGCAGGTCGAGAGTCTGCAGTCGGTGATCACCAGTGTCGCGCGCTCGCTCGCCGCGCCTCTGCGCGCGGTGCGGCCCGACGAGGTCAGCGTCGAGTTCGGCATCGAGCTGACGGCGAAGGCCGGCAAAGTGGTCGGGCTGCTCGCGGACGGCGAGGCCAAGGCCGGCATCACGGTGACGCTGACCTGGAACGGCGGTCCGCCGGACCTGGACGAACCCGGGGCCGCCCCGCACGCGGGCGCGTCTCCCGGCGCCCCGGCGCACGGCGGCGCCACCGACACCTCCGGCGGGGGCGGAGCATGACGGACGGGCACGCCCCGGGCGCACCGGGCGGCCCCGGGATCGCGCACCGTGCGCTGCGTGATCTCGTCATGGCCGCCACCGTGCGCATCCATCGCGCGGGCCCCGGGTATGCCCTCGACGAACCCGGCACGTTCCTCGGGAGCGGCTTCTTCATCGCTCCGAACTGGGTTCTGACCTGCGCGCACGTGGTCCGGAGCGGGGAGGGGAACGAGGTGACGGTGGTGTACGAGACAGGGCCGGGCCGCGGTACGTCCGCCGTCGCCGGCGAGGTCGCGACGGCTCTGCCGGACCGTGTCGGGTTCCCGGTGCGGGGCACCTGGCCGTCCCCCGACCTCGCCCTGGTGCGGCTGCGCGAGCCGGTGGACCACGACTGCGCCTACGTCACCGAACGCCCGGCCGCCTACTACGAGGAGGCGGTCGTCCTCTACTCCGGCTGGTCCGTGGTCGGCGGGGAGCTGCGCCGGCTGAGCGGCACCTGCACGGTGCAGGGCACGCTCGGCGGCTGGTCGGACGACGAGCAGATCCGGCTCGGCGGCGACGTGCTGCCGCCCGGCGTCTCGGGCGGGCCGGTCGTCGACCCCGTACGCGGTGAGGTCGTCGGTGTCCTGAAGTCGCGCACCGACCGGGGGCTCGGCGGCACCTGCACCGGGGTGGAGCAGCTGCGGTCCCTGCCGGTGCCCGCCGAGGAGATGCGGGCCGAGCACGACGACAGCTACCAGGCCGTCTTCCACGCCCACGACCGCTACCACCGGGACCGGCAGCGTCATCCGGACACCGACCGCAGCACCTGGGCCGACGTCCAGAACCAGCTCGGCGCCCGGCCCGGCCGGGCGCTCAGCCCCGAGGAGCGGACCCAGCTGCTCGGCAGGCTCGCCGATCTGCCGCCGCCGGTCAGCACCCGCGCCCTGCTCGGCCTGCTCGAATCCCTGGTGGGCGACCAGACCGCGATCCCGCATCCGGCGCCGCGCGGATGGCGCGACGGGCTCGGCGCGCTGTACGAGAACTCGCGCCAGGACGCAGCCCTCGACCTCGTCCTCGACTACGCGATGCGGGCCATGTCCGCCGAACGACCCTTCGTCACGCCGGGCACGCAGGCCGCCGAGCGGGCACTGTGGGAGTGGGTGCGGCAGACCGCCGAGGGCAGGCCGGGCCCGGCGTACCGGCGGCGCCTCGGGCAACAGTGGATCGAGCGGCTCCAGTTGGCGCCTCGCGGTCCGTCGGCGGAAGCAGAGGCGGCGCACGCCACGGCGCACAGCGCCGACCGTGCGCCCCGACTTTTCGTACTGCTCGAACTGGAGCAGCTGGGCTGGGAGCCGGGCCGCTGCGACTGGCACGTCTCGGTGGGCCGGCCGACCGGGGAGGTGGTGCGGCTGCGGGACGGCGAGCGCACCCCGCTGGAGGAGCTGCCGGCCGTTCTCGCGCCACCCCTCGCGGAGGCCTTCCGCCAGTGCGACGAACCCGGGCGGCCCGCCGACCTCCAGGTCGCGCTGCCCCATCTGCTGCTCGGACTCGACGTCGACGCCTGGCAGTTCGGGCCCGGCGAGCCGCCCCTCGGCGCGCACCGGCCCGTCGTCGTGCGCTGCGCCGACCGGGAACAACTGCCCGAACCGGCCGACGCGGCCGCCCCGGCCGGGAAGCAGCTCCCCGCCGACGAGGAACAGCACGAGCGCGAGGCCCGCTGGCGGTGGATCCACGCGCACGGCGCACAGGCCGAAGTCCTCGACTGCGAGGACGGGTTGCGGGTACCGGTACCGGCGGCGGAGTCGTTGCGCGGCCTGCCGCACAAGACCGTTCCGGTGCTCTGCCGCTACGGCGACCACCGCTTCGAGGACGACCCGGTGGCGCTCGTACGGATCGTGCACGGCGGATACGGCGTCGCGTTGTGGCGGCGCTGGCGCGGGCAGTCGGACGCGGTCTGCGGAGAGTTCCACCGAAGAGCCGGCGACACGGTGGCGGGCGCGGGCCGCGCGGACCGGCTCCCCGAGCTGGTGCACGCCCTGCGGGCCGGGCTGCGCGCGGGCCGGCCGGAGACCTACTGGGCCGACGGGATCGCCCTGTTCTACGACGACCCGCGCCGGCCCCTGCCCGGGACCGGGGACCTGCTGGAGGCGCCATGACCGCATCCGTGGACCCGCCGTCGCGCGATGCTCGAACCAGGCCGAAGTGGGCTGCTATGAGCCCCTCTTGGGACCTTACGGGGCCCTCCGGGGGTCGATACGGTGAGGCAACGATCGACGGCTGCCGTGGTGGACGAGTGACGACGAGGACTGGGCAATGACCGAATCCAGCGAGTGGCTCATCTACCGAGGCGCAGGCGAACCCCACGACGGCCTGAACCGCCTTCCGGCCCCGCCGCCGTGGCGCGACTTCGCGAGCCGGGAGGCCGCCGGGACCGGCGGCGACGGCTCCGAGGACCGCAGGCTGGGCGCGCACCGGCATCTGGCCGAACTGCACAGGCCGGGCGCCGAGGAACTCGAAATGATCAACGCGGCGCTCTATCTGCGCCGCCCGTTGCTGGTCACCGGCAGCCCCGGCGCGGGCAAGAGCACGCTCGCGCACTCGGTGGCGTACGAACTCGGTCTGGGCAACGTCTTGCGTTGGCCGATCGTCAGCCGGTCCACACTGCAGGACGGGCTCTACCACTACGACGCGATCGCCCGGCTCCAGGACGTGCAGATCGCCGCGCCGCAGGGCGCCGACCCGGCCGAGCCCGGCGCCCCCGGCTCCGTCGAGGGCATCGGCAGCTATATCCGGCTCGGCCCGCTCGGCACCGCGCTGCTGCCCTCCGAGACCCCGCGCGTGCTGCTCATCGACGAGCTGGACAAGAGCGACATCGACCTGCCCAACGACCTCCTGAACGTCCTGGAGGAGGGCGAGTTCGCGATTCCCGAGCTGGAGCGCGTCGCCGACCGGCTGCCCGGCGGCGAGGCCGAGGTGCTCACCGCCGACGGCACCAAGGCGCGGGTTCGCGACGGCCGGGTGCGCTGCCGAGCCTTCCCCTTCGTGGTGCTCACCAGCAACGGCGAGCGCGACTTCCCCGCCCCGCTGATGCGCCGCTGCATCCACCTCGAACTGGGCCGCCCGGACCACAAGCGGCTCGCCACCTTCGTACGCGCCCACCTGGGCGACGAGGCGGCGCGCGCCGGGGACGATCTGATCACCCACTTCCTGGAGCGTTCGCGCAGCGAACTCGTCGCAGCCGACCAGCTGTTGAACGCCATCTACCTCACCGACGCGGCCGCCCCGCCCAGCCGCGACCGGCTCGCCGACCTGCTCATCCAGCGACTCGACCGCCCGAGGTGACGCGCTGATGCCCGGCGGCGACCCGATCGCCGAACTCATCGCCCAGATGCGGCAGATCGGGCTGGATCCCGATGCCCGGCAGCTGGCCGACGCGCTGTGGCTGGCGCGTTGGTCGCGCCGTACGGACGCGGTCGGGAGCGAGCGGGAGAGCGCGCCGCCGTCCGGCCGGACGACGGCCGGCGAGGACGCCGTTCCCGGGCGTCCGGACCAGCGGGACACCGAACGGCCACCGCCCGGCGACCCGCCCGAGCCGGCCTGGCGGGACACGGACGCGGACCGGCGCGTCGCGCTCTACCCGGTGCCGCGGGACGGCGCGCCCCGCGGATACGGGCAGGGCCGGTCGGCGGTGCTGCCGGTCGGCGTACCGGCCGCGCCCGCGTTCCCCGCCCCGCTCGAACTCCAGCGCGCATTACGCCCGTTGCAGGGCTACCGGACCGCGGCGCCGCCCCTGCGCACCGTCCTCGACGAGACCGCGACCGCCGAACTGAGCGCCCGGGCGGGCGGATTGGTCCTGCCGGTGTTCCGCGGCGTGACCCGGGCCGACGCCGCACTCCAGCTGGTCATGGACGCCTCCTCGTCGATGCGCGTGTGGGACCGCATGTTCGCCGAACTGGAGCAGGTCTTCAGCCGGTTGGGCGCCTTCCGGGACATCCAGGTCAGCTATCTCCACCAGGCCCCGGACGGAGAACCCGCCGTCAGCCGCAGCCCCGAGCCCGGTGCGGCCCCCCTGCACTCCGCCGACCGGCTGAGCGACCCGACAGGCCGCCGCATCACCCTCCTCGTCAGCGACTGCGCGGGCCCCCTGTGGCACAGCGGCCACGCCCACCGGCTGTTGCACCACCTGTCCCGGCTCGGCCCCGCCGCCGTACTCCAGCCGCTGCCGCAGCGCATGTGGAGCCGCACCCGGCTTCCGGTGTCGTACGGCGAACTGACGCGCGGCGAGGCCCTCGCGGGAGCCGCCACGCTGAAGGTCCGGCTGCCCTCCGGCACCCCGCCGGAGGCACGCGACGGCGCGCTCCCGGTGCCCGTCCTGCCTCCCGAGCCCGCCGCGCTCGGCGCCTGGGCCCGGCTGCTGTCCGGAGCCGGCGCGGGACCCGTGGCCGGAGCCGTCGGCTGGGTGCGCCACCACCACGAGCCCGCCCGGAGCGCCCGCCCCGGACGCCGGATGTCCGGACTCGAAGTGGTCAGCCGGTTCCGCTCCAACGCCTCCAAGGCCGCCGGGCGGCTCGCCGGCTATCTGGCCGCGGCCCCGCTCAGCCTTCCCGTGATGCAACTCGTCCAGCGCACCATGCTCCCCGACTCCGGGCCCTCCGAACTGGCCGAAGTCCTGCTCAGCGGCCTGGTCTCGCGCGCCAAGGCCGAGGAGTACGGCGCGGACGGCACCCAGTGGTACGAGTTCGCGCCCGGCGCGCAGGAAGCCCTGCTGTCACCGCTGGGCCTCGACGAGGCCATGCTGGTGCTCAAGCACTGCTCCGAGTACATCGAGTACCGCTTCGGCAAGGGCGGCCCCAACTTCCCGGCCCTGGCACTCGCGCAGCTCGGCGAGGGCGGCTCCGGACGGCCGTACACGCCCGGTGCCGGGTACCCGGGCGACAACGGCGGCGCCACCCTCGTCCCGCAGCCCTTCGCCGAGGTCGCCGCGCGAGTACTGGAGCGTTTCATGCCGCTGCCGGAACAGTTCGCGCTCTACGGGGGCCGCGGCCGCGACGACCTGCCCGACGAGCGGGCGACCCACACCGCGGTGATCCGGGCCCGCTCGCTGGCCGGCCAGTTCGGCAGCGACGGCATGGTGCAGGACCTCATCGACGCCGTACAACTGCTGCGCGGCGCCACCGAACACGAGCTGCCCCCCGGCGCCGACCCGGAACTCTGGGCCGAGTACGCCAACTGCGTGCTGCTGCTGTGGGAGGTGCAGGGCGGCGCGGATCTGCTGCGCGAGGCGGAGGCCGCCGCCGAACGGGCCGTCGCGCACCCCCGCGCCCTGCGCGAACGGGCAGTCCTGGCCCGCGTGTTGCACGCCGCCGCCACCGACCGCAGGCGGCGCGGCGACCGGCGCGGCGCCCTCGACCTGCTGCAACGCGCCGACCGCGAGTACGCGGTGGCCTGCGCCGCGCCCGATCTGGACGCCACCGGGGCCCTGCGGCTCACCCTGGAGCGGGTACGGGCGCTGGAGGCACAGTGGCGCCTGGGCGGCGACAGCGCGCTCCTCCAGGGCGCGGTCGGCATGCTGGAGGCGTTCGCCGACGCCTGGCCCGACCGGCGCAGCCGCCCGCCCGAACTCCCGCTCGCCCACGGCCGTATCCTGCTGCGTCTGTCGGGCGCCACGGCCGACCACGAACAGGCCAGACTGTACGCGGAGCAGGGCGCGCGCTCCCTGCGTGCCGCCCTGGAATCCGTCCCCGAGAACGCGCCCACCGTCGCCGGGGAGTCCTCACGCGTCCGCATCCTGCTCGACCTCGTCGACGCGCTCCTGAGGTCCGGCGGGGAGCTGGACGACGCCCAGGCCCATGTCGACGAAGCGCTGGGCCTGACCCGTGAACAGGGGCTGCGTTCCGCCCTGTTGGTGCGCGCCGGGCGCATCCACGTCGCCCGGTACGCCGACTCGGGCGACCCGCGTGAACTCCAGGACGCCGCCGAGCGGTTCGAGCAGGCCTCCCGCGGCGTGCCCCGGGACGCCCCCGCGCACGCGGACGTCCTCGCCGAATGGGGCGAGGCCCTGCTGCGGCGCGCCGTGCTGGACACCGGACCCGCCCCGCGCGAGTCGCTGTCCCGGGCCATCCGGGTGCTGCGGGACTGCCGTACCGAGACCCCGGCGGGCAGCGCCGAACTGGCGCACCGCCTGCTGCTGCTCGGCCGCGCGCTGATGCTCCGCTACCGGGCCCGCGGCGACCGGGTGGACCTGCGGGAGGCCGAGCACCTCTTCGGGCTCGCGGCGCTGGAGGAGGGCCCACCGCTGATCACCGCGCGCTGCTGGCTGGAGCTCGGACAGGCCCAGTTCGAGGCGCACCAGAGCCTCGGCCGCAAGGCGCGGCTCGACGAGGCCATCGACGCCTTCCGGGCCGCGGCCGAGTCGGCGCGCGAGGCCGAGGAGGAGGCGGAAACAGGGCGCGCGCGCCAGGAAGCCGTGGAACTGGGTGCTCGGGCGCAGCACTGGCGGGGTATGTCCTACGAGGCGGCGGCGCGTCCGCGTGCCGCGCGCGAGGCCTACCGGGCCGCCCGGACCGAGTGGTCCAGGCTGCCGGACGGTGTCGTGAGCACGGGCGAGCCGACGGCCGGGCAGACGGCGCAGCGGCTGGCCGAGCTGGAGTGAGGAGCGCCTTTCGGCGGCCGCCGGGGCGGAGTCAGCGAAGGTGAGGGTGAAGACGTGGGCGTACGGGACGACGCACGGGACGACGCACAGGACTGTGATGCCGCGGGGGAGCGGCAGCCGTGGTCACCAGGCCCGTCGAAGGACCTGGACCCGTCGCAGGCATCTGGCCTGGCACAGGCACCAGACCCGCACCACGCATTGGACCGGGCACCGGTAGCAGGTCCGTCGCAGGCGCAGGCGCAGGCGCAGGCGCAGGCGCCTGAAGGAGTGTGGGACGGTCCGACGGAGGCGTCGGATCCCGCGGAGCTCCCCGATCTGCTGGACCTGGACCTGGCAGAGCTGCGGACCGTTCAACACCCGGTGCTGGCAGAGGTGCTGGCCGATCTTCGGGCGCGGTCCGGACAGCCGAGCGAGATTCTGTGGGGTTTCAACAACGCTTTCTGAGCGGCGAAGTGAGCGATGGCTCGGTCAACCGTCGCTCACGAGCGGCCAGTTCCGGTCCACCCTCGTGATTGAACCGGACAACTTCGAGGGGGCGGCGTTTGTGTCCGGCCCGCGTCCGGGAATGTCGCCCGGTACGGGCAGGGGGCCGTGGCGCGGTTCGCGGCGTGGGATCGCGCGGCCGTACATCATGGGGGTGCCGGAGTGTCTGCAGAGGTGACCTCCCCGATCCCGATACCCGTGACCTCCGTGCCGCATCTCGAACGGCCCTTGTCCGAACGGCCCTTGTCAGAACGGGCCTTGTCCGAAAGCGCCTTGCCCGAACCGCCGTTCCCCTTCCGGCAGTTCATCGTCAAGATGCACGGCCACTGCAACCTCGCCTGCCGCTACTGCTACCTCTACGAGGGCCCCGACCGCACCTGGCGCACCCGCCCCGCCGCCGCCCCGCCCGGCGTCCTGGAACGGACCGCGCTCAGGATCGGCGAACACGCCCGCGCCCACGGCACGACGGCCCTGTCCCTGGTCCTGCACGGCGGCGAACCGCTGCTGGCGGGCGTGGACACCCTCGCCCGGTTCACCGGCCTCGTACGCGACCGCGTCCCGGACGACTGCACCGTGCACGCCACCGTCCAGACCAACGCCACCCTGCTCACCGAACGGCGGCTCGCCGTCCTGGCCCGGCACGCCATCCGCGTCGGCATCAGCCTGGACGGCGGTCTGCCCGAGCACAACACACTGCGCACCGACCGTGCCGGCCGCCCGTCCTGGCCCGCCGCCGCGCGCGGCGCACGCCTGATCGCCGAACGCTGCCCGGAGGCGTACGCCGGGATCCTCACCGTCGTGGACCCCACGACGGACCCCGTCGAGCTGTACGAGTCACTGCTCGCGCTGCGACCGCCGGCCCTCGACCTGCTGCTCCCGCACGGCAACTGGTCAGCGCGGCCACCGCACCGGGACGGCCCGGGGACCCCCTACGGCGACTGGCTGTGTGCCGTCTTCGACCGCTGGTGGCAGGCCGGGCGCCGCGAGACGCGGGTGCGGCTCTTCGAGGAGTGCGTCGCGCTGCTCCTCGGGCTGCCCGCCGCCACCGAGTCGCTCGGCCTCGCGCCCTTCGACGCCCTCGTCATCGAGACGGACGGCTCCATCGAGCAGGTCGACTCCCTCAAGTCCTGCTACGAGGGGGCGGCCAGGACCGGCCTCGACATCTTCCGGAACGGTTTCGACGAGGCGCTGCGCCACCCCGGCGTCGCGGCCCGGCAGGCGGGCGCCGCCTCGCTGGCCGCGCGCTGCCGGGCCTGCCCGCTGCTCCACGTCTGCGGCGGCGGACACTACGCGCATCGATACCGGGCCGGACACGGCTTCGCCAACCCCTCCGTGTACTGCGCCGACCTCCAGCGCTTCATCCACCACGTCGCTCGCAGGCTGTCCGGGGCCGCCGCCCCCGCCGCCGTCCCCGCCGCTTCCGAAGGAGGCGTCCTGTGATCCTGCCGGTGGTCCCGGAACGGGCCCTGACCGAACTCGGCCGCACCGAAGGCGGCCCCGAGACCCTGGGGCTCCTCGTCCGCGACCAGCACATCCGACGGCTGCTCCTGCTCCGCGCGGTCCTCGACGCGGCCGAGGCGGCCGGCCCGGGCGTCTGCCCCTCCGCCGCCCTGACCCGGCTGCGCGAGGACTGGGCCCTGCTGGAGGAGGCCGAACGACTGGAACCGTCCGCCCACCGCCGGGGACGGCCCCACGGGGGTGGTCCGGGGGCGGGGCGGCCGGTCGGTCCGGTATCCGCGCTGTGGGACGGTTCCGCGCGGGGATCCGTCCGGTCAGGTGTTGCCTCGCCGGTGTCCGGGGGGCCGGCCGGTTCCGCTGCCGCGTTCCCGGGGCCGGGTGGTCCCGCGCCGGCGTTCGCGGGGCCCGGCGGTTCCGTGTCTGGGACCGGCCGGCCAGGTGGTTCCGATCCGGTGTCCGAGGGGGACGCGGCGTCCGGGAACCGTCCTCCGGCGTCCCCCGTCCGGGCCCTCCTCCTGCACCCGTTCATCGGCCCCTGGGCCCGGGACACCCTGCGCGCGCTCGGGTCCGGAACGGGCCCGCGCACCGACCGGGACACCCGTGAACCGGCCCGCGCGCTAGCCCACTTCGGGTCGCTCGCCGCCGTGGCCGCCGCCCGTGCCGGGGTGTCCTACGCGGTGCGGCTGACCGCCCACGACGGCGTGCTGACGCTGCCCTCGCTCGGCGCGCTGCGGACAGGCGGTTCCGGTTCCGGGGACACGGAGGTGGGCGTCGTGCACCGGCGGGGGCGGCTGACCCTCCGGCGGCCCGGCGAGGCGGACGTGGTCGTTCGTCTGCAGAGCGGTGCCGGCGCCTGGTCGGAGGCCGCGGCCTGGACGTCGGCGTACACGCTGCCCGGTCTGGTGCCGGGCTCCGCCGCCGTACCGCTGGACGACCTCGACCCGTATCGGACCGCACGCGGGGGACCCCGCCCGGACACCCTGAGCGGCCCGGTCGCACTCGACGACGCCGACCGCAAGCACTGGCTGCACACCTGGTCGGGCACCGCGGCGGTGCTCGCTCTCGGCGGCGACCGGCGGCTCGCGGAAGCGGTGGCCCTGCTGCGCTGTCTGGTTCCGCTCGCGGCGCCGCCCGGCTCGGTGCCGGGCAGCGCGGGCGGCAGTTGCAGCGGCACCCGGCGCGAGGCCTTCGGCGCGGTCCTCAGCAGCGCGCCGGCCACGGCGACCGCGTTCGCGGCCACCCTCGTCCACGAGATCCAGCACACCAAACTCGCCGCGCTCGGCGACATGGTGACGCTCCATCACGCAGGCTCGGAAGCACGCCACTTCGCACCCTGGCGCCCCGATCCACGCCCGTACGACGGCCTGTTGCAGGGCGCCTACTCCCACCTCGCGCTGGCGGACTTCTTCCAGCGCAGCGCCCTCGCCGCCACGCTTCCCGCCCGCCGGGACGCCGCCTGGGCGCAGCACGCGCGCTACCAGGAGCAGGTCGGGGCCGTTCTGCCGGCCCTCGTCGGATCGGGTGATCTCACGGTGCGGGGACGCCAGTTCGTCGACCGCATGGTCGAGGTGTACGAACGGCTCGCCGAGCAGCCGCCGCCCCGTGGACACGCGGCGCGCGCGACCGCGTACGTGCAGGCCGCCCGTACGCTGTGGGCCCGGCGCCACGCACCGGGCGAATGAACCGCGCACTCCGCGGGGGGCGCGCCACGGGTCGATCGAGTCGAACCGGGCCCGCCGAACGCGCTCCGCGCGCCCGTCGAACGCGCCATGCCACGTCTGGATTGAGCCATCCTCGCCGAAAGCCGTGGGTTCCCGGACGCGGGACGGTCGGTGCGTCAAGATCGTCGCTGAACACGTTTGAAAAGGAACCGTGGAGCAAGCGACTGGCGTGCGTCGGCGCCCTATCGCCGGCCCTCGCAGCGGTTCTAAAATCACGCGCGGGGAGGCCGCTGCATGTCTGGAGCTCGTACGCCGGTCGGGCCAGCCGAGAGGGGGTCCGCCAAGCAGACCGTCACCATCAGCTTCGCCGGTTTCAACCGGGCCTGGGCGGCCTGGATCGGGGACCGTCTGGAGCGGCGTGGCCATCGTGTGGTGTACCAGCGCTGGGACGCCCCGGCCGAGGTGCCCCTCGTCGACCTGCTGCGCGACCTGACACTGGCCCGGGGCCGGATCCTGATCATCGTCAGTGAGTGGTACTTCCAGCTGGGCCCGCGCACCTACGAGGAGTGGAACGCCGCGCTGCGCGAAGTCGTCGCGCCCGACCCGTCCCGCTTCGCGGCCGTCTCCGTCACCAACAGCCCGGTGCCGACGGCCACCGCCGTGCTCGGCGCGGTCGACCTGAACAACATGGGCGCCGACGAGGCCGAGCGCCGCCTCCTCGACCGCCTCGACCTGGCCTCCGAACCCCTCCCGCAGTCCGTCGAGGGTGCACGGCGCGGCCCCCGCTTCCCGGCCGCGATGCCCGAGGTCTGGGGCGGCGTCCCGCGCCGCAACACCCGCTTCACCGGCCGCGAGCCGCTGCTGAACGACGCCTACCACCTGCTCCAGGGCGCCGAGGCGGGCGCGGGCGTGGTCACCCTGCACGGAATGTCCGGCGTCGGCAAGACCCAGCTCGCCGCCGAGTACGTCTACCGGTTCGGCTCCGAGTACGACGTGGTCTGGTGGGTCAACGCCGAGAAGCGGGTCACCTACCGGCGCCGACTGGCCGAACTGGCACCGCAGTTGGGGCTCGCGACCGGCGCCGAGTACGGCGAACGGCTGCGTGCCGTACGCGACTCGCTGCGCCGGGGTGACCCGTACTCCCGCTGGCTGCTGATCCTGGACGGCGCGGACGAGCCCGACCAGATCTACGACCTCGTCCCCACCGGGCCCGGCCATGTCCTGATCACCTCCCGCAACCCCGAGTGGAGCGAGCACAACAGCAAGCTGCTGGAGGTGCCGGTCTACGCCCGTGACGAGTCCGTCGCCTTCATCCGCCGCCGCGCACCCCGCCTCACCGAACCCGAGGCCGACCAACTCGCCGACGCGCTGGAGGACTTGCCGCTCCTGCTGGACCAGACGGCCGGCTGGCTCAACGACTCGGACCTGTCCGTCCAGGAGTACATCGCCCTCCTGGACGGCGGCATCGACCAGGACGTCGTCAAGATCTCCGCCGACTTCCCGGTCGCCTTCCAGACCGCCTGGTCGATACTGCTGAACAAACTCCGCGACACCGTCCCGGAGTCCGTCGACCTGCTGCGCCTGTGCACCTTCTTCGCGCCGGGTTTCATCCCCGTACGCCTTCTGAAGGAGATGCCGCACGACCAGTTGCCCGAACAGATCGCGGGTCTGCTCAACGACCCGCTGCTGTGGAACAGGGCGATCAACCAGCTCCGCCAGTACTCGGTCGTCCGGCTCGAGTCCCACGAGGCGGCCGGTGACGAGGCGGCGTCCTCCGGCGAGTCGCTGTACCTGCACCGCATGGTCCACCAGATCGTCCACAAGGACATGCCCGACGAGGACCGCCGCGAGTTCATCGACGTGGTCCGGCGCGCACTCGCCGCCGCCGACCCCCGGCGCCCCACCGACACCCGGCTCTGGAGCGGCTACGCGGAGATCGTTCCGCATCTGAAGTACGCGGACGTGCTGCAGAGCAAGGACTCGGCAGTGCAGACGCTGGTCTTCAACTGCCTTCGCTACATGTACATTTCGGGCGAGTACCAGTCGGGCATCAGGCTCGGCGAACGTGCCCTCGAGGCCTGGCAGGAGCTGCTCGGGGAGAACCACCCGAGGGTCTGGGAGCTGACCCACCACTACGCCAACCTGCTGCGGGCGGTCGGCGACTACGAGCGCACGGAGATGATCGAGCGCGTCGCCGTCAACCATCTGCGCGAGCAGCGCGGCGAGCAGGACCTCGACCACCTGCGAGCGGTGAGCGGCCTCGGCGCGGACCTGCGCGGCCTCGCCCGCTACGACGAGTCGCTGCAACTCTCGCAGAGACTCGTACTGACCTACCGCGAGCTCCTGGGCGAACAGGACTCACGGACCCTCGGCGCCCAGAACAACCTGGCGGTGTCCCTGCGCCTGCTCGGCCACTACGAGGCGGCACTGGACATCGACCGGAGGACACTGGAGGCACGTCGACTGCTGCTGCGGGCACGGCATCCATGGGCGCTGTCCTCCGAACTCCACTACGCCGTGGACCTTCGCCTGCTGGGCCGTTACACGGAGGCCGAGTCGATCCAGGCCAAGAACGTGCGCGAGTACCGACTTGTCATGGGGGCCGACGCGCCGCAGACCCTCGAGGCCGAGCACAACCTCGCCCTGTGCCACTACCGCACCGGGGACCGCTCCGCGGCGGGGACCCTGCTCACCCGGGTACTGGAGCGCTGCGAGCGCGCCCTCGGCGAGACCGATCCGCAGACGCTGAGATTCGCCGCCTCCACCAGCTGTTTCACGCGTGAGCACGGCGACATCGACCAGGCGCGGGAACTCGGCGAGTCCGTCGTCGCCCGGTACGAGGTGATGCTCGCCGAGGGGCACCCCTACATCGCCGGTGTTCGCGCCAACCACGCCCTGGTCCTGCGCAGTGTCGGCGAACGGGACCAGGCCCATATCGCCATCGAACAGGCGCTGGCCGGCATGACCGCGGCGGTGGGGGAGCGCCATCCCTGGACGCTGGGCTGCGCCATCAACGCCTCCGCCCTGCGCAACCTCGTCGGCGACCCGGAGCGGGCCGCCGAACTCAGCCAGGAGGCGGTCACCCGGGCCACCGAGACCCTCGGCCGTACCCACCCGCTGACACTCTCCGCCCGTATCGCCCTCGCCGCCGACCTACGGGCTCTGCGGGACGGCCGCCAGGCCGAGAAGACGGAACAGGAAGCCCTCGCCGACCTGGACGCCACGCTGGGCCCCCGGCATGTCCACACCATCTCGGCCCGCTCCCGCAACCGGCCCTACTGGGACTTCGAACCGCAGGAGACGTGAGGTTCACGCCTGGGGCCGTCGGCTTCGGCCCGCCCAGCACGCCGAAGGGCCCGGCCCCGAGTTCGGATGAACTCGGGGCCGGGCCCTTCGTACTGCCGTGCCGGAGGCCTA
The DNA here is from genome assembly GCF_055567635.1 of Streptomyces sp. NPDC026500. Lineage (NCBI taxonomy): Bacteria > Bacillati > Actinomycetota > Actinomycetes > Kitasatosporales > Streptomycetaceae > Streptomyces > Streptomyces sp. NPDC026500. Next base: position 461,792 of record NZ_JBVHQB010000002.1, read on the forward strand.
CGCCTCGAACACCTCACGCACCAGCTGCTCCTGCTCCGCCTGGTGCCGCTTCGCGGAACCGACGGCGGGGGAGGAGGAGTGCGGACGCGAGATGCGGCGCAGACGCTCGCCGTGCGGGACGTCGGCGCCGACCGCCAGGTCCAGGTGGTCGATCAGGTTGAGCGCGATGAACGGCCAGGCACCCTGGTTCGCCGGCTCCTCCTGCGCCCACAGGTACTTCTCGGCGTTCGGGTACTTGGCGATCTCCGCCTGGAGCTCGGCACCCGGCAGCGGGTACAGGCGCTCGATACGGATGATCGCCGTGTCCGTGCTGCCGAGCTTCTTCCGCTCGGCCTCCAGGTCGTAGTACAGCTTGCCGGCGCAGAAGACGACCTTGCGCACGGCGGACGCCTCGACCGAGTCGTCACCGATGACCGGGCGGAACTGACCCGACGTGAACTCCTCCGCCTTCGAGGACGCCGCCTTCAGGCGCAGCATCGACTTCGGGGTGAAGACCACCAGCGGCTTGTGGTGCGGGTTGTGCACCTGCCACCGCAGGAGGTGGAAGTAGTTCGACGGGAGCGTCGGCTGGGCGACCGTCATGTTGTTCTGCGCGCACAGCTGGAGGAAGCGCTCGATCCGGGCCGAGGAGTGGTCCGGGCCCTGGCCCTCGTAGCCGTGCGGGAGCAGCAGGGTGACGCCGGACGTCTGGCCCCACTTCTGCTCGGCGGCCGAGATGTACTCGTCGACGACCGTCTGCGCGCCGTTGACGAAGTCACCGAACTGCGCCTCCCACATGACCAGCGCGTCCGGCCGGGCCAGCGAGTAGCCGTACTCGAAGCCCATGACCGCGTACTCGGAGAGCAGCGAGTCGTAGACGTTCAGGCGGGCCTGGTCGTCCGAGAGGTACTGGAGCGGGGTGTAGTCCTCGCCCGTGACCCGGTCGATCAGCACCGCGTGACGCGTACCGAAGGTGCCGCGGCGCGAGTCCTGGCCGGACAGCCGGACCGGCGTGCCCTCCAGGAGCAGCGAACCGATGGCGAGGGTCTCGCCCATGCCCCAGTCGATCGTGCCGTCCTCGATCATCGCCGCACGGCGCTGGAGCTGCGGGAGCAGCCGCGGGTGCACGGTGACGTTGTCGGGGACGTTGACCTGGGACTCGGCGATCCGCTTCACGATCTCCTGGGAGACCGCGGTGGACACGGCGACCGGGAACTCGGCCTGGACGTCCGGGATGTGAGCCTCGGGCACCTGCGCGACGGCCTCGCGGACCTCGGTGAAGACCTTCTCCAGCTGGCCCTGGAAGTCCTGCAGCGCCTGCTCGGCCTCTTCGAGGGTGATGTCGCCGCGACCGATCAGGGACTCGGTGTAGAGCTTGCGCACCGAGCGCTTCTTGTCGATCAGGTCGTACATCAGCGGCTGCGTGAACGCCGGGTTGTCGGACTCGTTGTGTCCGCGGCGGCGGTAGCAGATGAGGTCGATCACGACGTCCTTGTTGAACGCCTGGCGGAACTCGAACGCCAGACGCGCGACGCGGACGACGGCCTCGGGGTCGTCACCGTTCACGTGGAAGATCGGCGCCTCGATCATGCGGGCCACGTCGGTGGCGTACATGGAGGAGCGCGACGACTCCGGGGCGGCGGTGAAGCCGACCTGGTTGTTGATGACGATGTGGACCGTGCCGCCCGTGCGGTAGCCGCGCAGCTGCGACATGTTGAGCGTCTCGGCGACCACACCCTGGCCGGCGAAGGCCGCGTCACCGTGCAGGGCGACGGGCAGGACCGTGAAGTCCGTGCCGCCCTTGTTGATGATGTCCTGCTTGGCGCGGACGATGCCCTCGATGACCGGGTCGACCGTCTCCAGGTGGGAGGGGTTGGCGGCCAGCGAGACCTTGATCTGCTCACCGTCCAGACCGGTGAAGGTGCCCTGGGCGCCCAGGTGGTACTTCACGTCGCCGGAGCCGTGCATCGACTTCGGGTCGAGGTTGCCCTCGAACTCGCGGAAGATCTGCGCGTACGACTTGCCGACGATGTTCGCGAGGACGTTCAGCCGGCCGCGGTGGGCCATGCCGATGACGACCTCGTCCAGGCGCGACTCCGCGGCGCTGTCGATGACGGCGTCGAGGAGCGGGATGACGGACTCGCCGCCCTCCAGGGAGAAGCGCTTCTGGCCGACGTACTTCGTCTGCAGGAAGGTCTCGAAGGCCTCCGCCGCGTTCAGGCGGCGCAGGATGCGCAGCTGCTCCTCGCGCTCCGGCTTGGAGTGCGGGCGCTCGACGCGGTCCTGGATCCACTTGCGCTGCTTCGGGTCCTGGATGTGCATGAACTCGATGCCGGTGGTGCGGCAGTACGAGTCGCGCAGGACGCCGAGGATGTCGCGCAGCTTCATCATCGACTTGCCGGAGAACCCGCCGACCGCGAACTCGCGCTCCAGGTCCCACAGGGTGAGCCCGTGCTCGGTGATGTCCAGGTCGGGGTGCTTGCGCTGCTTGTACTCCAGCGGGTCGGTGTCGGCCATGACGTGGCCGCGGACCCGGTAGGAGTGGATCAGCTCGAAGACGCGGGCGGCCTTGGTGACGTCGTCGTCGTGGCTGGCGTCGATGTCCTTGAGCCAGCGGACCGGCTCGTAGGGGATCCGCAGCGACTCGAAGATCTCGTCGTAGAAGCCGGTCTCGCCGAGCAGGTAGTTCGCGACGATGCGCAGGAACTCGCCGGAGGCGGCGCCCTGGATGACCCGGTGGTCGTAGGTCGACGTGAGCGTCATGACCTTCGAGATGCCGAGCTTGTTCAGGGTGTCCTGGGAGGTGCCCTGGAACTCCGCCGGGTAGTCCATCGAGCCGACGCCCATGATGACCGACTGTCCGGGCATCAGACGCGGGACCGAGTGGACGGTGCCGAGGCCACCGGGGTTGGTCAGCGAGACCGTGACACCGGTGAAGTCGTCCATCGTCAGCTTGCCGTCACGGGCGCGGCGGACGATGTCCTCGTAGGCCTGCCAGAACTCGAAGAAGTTCAGCGTCTCGGCCTTCTTGATGCCCGCGACGACCAGCTGGCGGTCGCCGTTGGGCTTCACCAGGTCGATGGCGAGGCCGAAGTTGACGTGCGCGGGCTTGACGAGGGTGGGCTTCCCGTCCTTCTCCGCGTAGTGCCAGTTCATCGACGGCATGGCCTTGATGGCCTGCACCATCGCGTACCCGATGAGGTGGGTGAAGGAGATCTTCCCGCCCCGGGCGCGCTTCAGGTGGTTGTTGATGACGATGCGGTTGTCGAAGAGCAGCTTCACCGGGAGCGCGCGCACGGATGTGGCCGTGGGCAGCTCCAACGAGGCGTTCATGTTCTTCGCGACGGCACCGGCGGGACCGCGCAGGGTCACGTACTCGGGGCCCTCGGGCGCCTCGGCGGCCTTCGGCTTCGCGGCGACCGGAGCGGCCTTCGCGGGAGCCGGGGCGGCGGCAGCGGGCTTCGGAGCCGCGGGCGCGGCGGCCGGAGCGGCAGGGGGCGCCTGAGGGGGAGCCTGGCGCGCCGCGGGCGGCGCAGGGGCGGCCGGAGCGGCCGTGGTGGTCCCTGCGGCCCCCGCGGCCGCAGTACCCGCCGGAGCCGAGGCGGCGGGCGCCCCGGGCTTGTAATCGGCGAAGAAGTCCCACCAGGCTCGGTCTACCGAATTCGGGTCCTGGAGGTACTGCTGATAGATCTCGTCGACGAGCCACTCGTTGGCACCGAATGCGGCCGCGGGGTTCTTCCCGACGGCTTGGTCATCGGTCGAGATGCTCGAGTTACTGGGGGACTGTGGCGACACGGCGGCAACCGCCCTCTTCCGCTTCACAAGGTGATGGACAGCGGGAATAAAGGCTACGCCTCCCTGGCCGAGAAGGTCAGGCCGGGCCCGTCCAACGTCGTGTAAGTCACATCGAAATCCGTGTTTCGCCCATGGAAATGGCGGGAAACAAGTGGGGTTCCGCTTCGGATCGGGTACGTCGACCGAGGGCCGCGGCACCCTTCACACGGTCCTGTGCCTGATCACACGTGTACGCCGGCGGCGACAGTGATGGATCTTGCGGCTCCGGTTCGAACTTTACGTCAACTTGGCAGAGAAGGGAGTCCCGGAAGGATGACCTGGATCCGGCAACCCCGCTGAGATTCGGCCACACCGATCCGTCCGCCGTGCAGATCGACCGCCCAGCGGGCGATGGCCAGGCCCAGGCCCGTGCCGCCGTCGCTGCCCGGGCCGTGCGGCGAGGGCACCCCGCCCCGGTTGAACCGCTCGAAGACGCGGTGCCACTCCGACTTCGGGATACCGGGTCCCTCGTCCAGGACCTCCAGGGCCAGTGACTCGGGATGGTCGCCCCGCCGTGCCCGTACCGTCACCCGGCCGTGCGGCGGGCTGTGCTTGACCGCGTTGTCGATGAGATTCGCGACGACCTGGTGGATCCGCTCCGGGTCCGCGTGCGCGGTCAGCTCCGGCGGGGACACGTCGAGGTGCAGATGGACGTCCGTGCGGGTGTGGCCGCCGCCGGAGCCCGAGCTGAGGTCCGCGCGCGCCGAGGCGACCATGTTGGCCTCCTTCAGTACGCCGGACAGATACGGCCACACCTCGAAGCGCCGTCTGCGCAGCGGTACGACGCCGTTGTCCAGCCGGGACAGGTCGAGGAGGGTCTCCACCAGCCGCCCGAGGCGCTCCGTCTGTTTCAGCGCGGTGCGCATGGTCTCGGGATCGGCGGCCGAGACGCCGTCCACGACGTTCTCCAGGACCGCGCGCAGCCCCGCGATGGGGGTACGCAGCTCGTGCGAGACATTCGCCACGAGCTCCTTGCGCTGACGGTCCTGGGCCTCCAGCTCGTCGGCCATGAGGTTGATCGTCTGCGCCAGGTCGCCCAGCTCGTCCCGCCGGTCGTCACGCACCCGGCGGGTGTAGTCGCCGTGCGAGATGGAGCGGGCCACCGCGTTCATCTCGTCCAGCGGCGCGGTGAGCGAGTGCGCCACGAACTGCGTGATCAGCAGGGTGGCGATCATCGAGAAGACCGTGATGAAGCGGAGCTCCGTCTTGGTGTGCACCGCGATCATCGACAGACCCGTGGTGATGAGCACGGAGATGACGACCAGCGCGCCCAGCTTGGTGTTGATCGAGAAGGGCCGCACGTCACCCCAGGAGCCCGTGCCCCTGCGCTCGCCGGACGCGCGCTCGCCGAGTCCGCGTCCGCGCTCGCCGAGCCCGCGTCCCCGTTCTCCGAGTCCGCTCATCACATCAGCCCCTCACGCAGGTCCCGATCACGCGGGTCCCGACGTTCCTACGGAGGCCCGGCTCAGGGAGTCGGGCTCTCCAGTGCGTAGCCGACGCCGTGCACCGTGCGGATCCGCTCGGCGCCGATCTTGCGGCGCAGCGCCTTGATGTGGCTGTCGACGGTCCGGGTACCGGAGGCGTCCGCCCAGTCCCACACCTCGGCGAGAAGCTGCTCGCGCGAGAGTACGGCACGCGGGGTGTTCGCGAGGCAGACGAGGAGGTCGAACTCGGTGGGCGTGAGATGCACGTCCTCGCTGCGGACCCGCACCCGGCGCTGCGCGTGGTCGATCTCCAGCTCGCCGAGGCGCAGGATGCCGCTGCGCGGAGCGGAGGCCGCGACGACCGCGCGCTCGACTCTGCGGAGCAGGACGTGCACCCGAGCGGCCAGCTCGCGCATCGAGAACGGCTTGGTCATGTAGTCGTCGGCGCCGACCCCGAGTCCGACCAGCATGTCGGTCTCGTCGTCGCGCGCGGTGAGCATCAGCACCGGCACCGGGCGGGCGGCCTGCACACGACGGCAGACCTCCAGACCGTCGAAGCCGGGCAGCATGATGTCGAGGATCAGCAGATCGGGCTGCCAGGCCTCGGCGGTGTCGACGGCGGCCGGACCGTCGCCCGCGGTTTGCACGAGGAATCCCTCGGCTCGCAGGCGGGCCGCGATGGCGTCGACGATCGTCGGGTCGTCCTCGACGACCAAAACCCGGCGCTGAGCGCCGGGGGTCGCCGCCGTGCCGTTCTGGGAGGTGTGTGTCTGCTCCATCGCCCGCCCCTGAAGTGTGCTTTCCGGAATCCGTGGGGTGATCCCATGACTGCGCTTGACGCTTGAATGATCCGCGTCAGGCAAGCAGGGTACGGGCAGTCACCGTGCCTCGGCTATCCAGGCCTTACCGCGAGGTACACGAGGTCGGGAACGCCCCGGGCAACGGGGATCTCTTCGGTACGAACCCGATGGAATCCGGCATTCCGCAAGGATTCTTCAAATTCCGGAGAGGGTTGGGCCGACCAGACGGCGAGCACGCCGCCCGGTCTCAACGCCCTTGCGCAGCTTGCCAGTCCGGACTTCCCGTACAGTCCCGCGTTGCCCTCGGTGACCGTCCAGTCGGGTCCGTTGTCGATGTCGAGGCACAGCGCGTCGAACGTGTCGGAAATCTCATTGACGTAGCCGACGAGGTCGGTCTCGACGATGTCGGTACGCGGGTCGGCGAGTGCCTGGGCCGAGAGCGCGGCGAGGGGGCCGTCACGGTGCCAGTCGATGATGGCCCGTTCGCGCTCGACAACAGTGATGCGCCCCCAGCGGTGGTCCGCGGCGGCGTGTGCGAGCGAGAACCCGACGCCGAGCCCCCCGATCAGCACACTCGGCTCCGGGCGCCCGTCGAGGGCGTCGTACGCCGCGTCCACGAGCAGCCGCTCGGAACGCCCGTCGGAGGTGTCCATCAGAAAGCACCCGTTGGCGATGATCTGCAGGAGAGTGCCGTGGCGCCGCAGCACGACCTCGCCGTACGGGCCCTGACGGCGGTCGATGACCACTGGAGTGTCGTACGAGGCAGTCATGGCCGCCATCCTGGCATTTTCACCAGCACGGGTGGCCGGAATTTTCGGGGGCCGGGTCTCCTGGGTCCGGCCCCGCGGCCCGGACCCGGGGCGGCGCGAGGCCGGGCGGTGCGGCGCCGTACGGTGCGGGGCGCGCGTGGCGTGATCAGGCCGGTTCTCCGATTCAGGGGGTGACGGCGGGCCGTACGAGGTTGACGCGGTGGTGGACCGGGGATCTCAGGTGGAGGCCCCGACGTCTCGGCCCCTTTCTTGAGGAGTTGCTGAGAATCGTTCTGTACGTGGCGCCGGTCATAGACAGCGATACGGGGGACGCGAAGGGTGGGATGCGACGGAAGGAGCGCCGCACTGTGGACCTGAGCACCACCGGGCGAGCCGATGCGCCCACCGGCCGAGCCGGTACGTCCACCGGACCGGCGCCGGGCACACCTCCCCCGAACCGTCTCCCCGGGATGCCGCAGCAGCGCGACGGCTCCAAGCCGCCACCGGCGCCGGGGGCCACGCCCACAGCCACAGCAGAGGTCACAGAACAGGCCCTGTCGACGCCCACACCCACGCTCGGACCGGCGGGCACTCCCGGGTCGGCGGCCACGCTCGTACCGGTGGGCACTCCCGGGCCGGCGGATGTACTGGAAGCGCCGGGACGGCCCGGACCGGCGGGCACGCCCGAGCCCGGCCCGACGGCCGCGCAGGCACTCGCGTCCGACTCCGGTTCCGCTCCACGCGCCGTCCCCGGCCGGCTCGGCGCACTCCCTGTCCTGCGGCTTCTGCCCACCCCGCTGGGTACGCCCTTCACCTTCGGGTACGCGGCTGTCCTCGCCGCCACCTCCTACCTCGCCGACCACGCGCACCCCGCGTTCGTCCACGCCCTGCACCAGGCGTCCAGTACGGACGTCGCGCACCTCGCGCGCCACCCGGTACTCGTACTGATCGCGAGCGCGCTGTGGATCGTCGGCGGGATCGCCTCGCCGTACGCGGTCGGCTTTCTGCTCGTGCTGACCGCACTGGAGCGTCGTACGGGCACGGCGTGGGCGGCCGGCGTCTTCCTGCTCGGGCATGTGGCGGCCACGCTGGCCACCGAAGTACCGGTCGGCCTGGCGGTGCTGGTGGGCGTACTGCCCGTCGGCTCACTGCACCGGCTCGACTACGGCATCAGCTTCGGCGTCGCCGCGAGCGTCGGCTCGCTCGCGGGACTCCTCTCTCCCTGGCTGGGCCGGCCGCTCCTGATCGGCTTCGGCTCGGTCCTCGTTCAGGACCTGATCCTTCTGACCGACCCCGTGACGGACGGCGGCCACCTGATCGCGCTGGCGATCGGCGTCGCGACGTGGCCACTGGTACGGCAGCGGCACCGGTTCCCCGGGCCGGTCGCGCGGCGCTGAGCCGCGGGCTCCCCGATCGGCCGGCGCTCCCACCGGCTCAGGGGCGCCGCGTCCTCATCCCGCGGACGCGACGCGACCCGTTGAGCCGTCGGGGTGACGGCCGACGCGCGCCTCGCCCGGGAACGCCGAGCGTGCCCCGACCGCAGCCGGCGTGCTCGCGGGGGTGGTCGCACGCCGGCACAGGCAGCACGGCCGATCCCCGGGCCCTTTCGGGGCGAGGACGGCGTCCTGCCCCGGAGTCCGGAGACGGTTCCACCGGTGCCGGTGGCGCGCCCGGCCGTCGGGCGCGGTCCGCATCGACGGCGCCCGACAGCGACGGCCGGAGGATTTCCGGATCGGGACTAGCGGGAGAGGGACCCGTTCTGGGCGTCGGACGCGGACTGCCATGCCTGTACGCCCGCCAGGGACGCCTCCTTGGCCTGCCGCCACTTCATGGCGGCCTGATGGCTCGGAGGCACATCCATGGCGCGGATCATGCGCCGGCCTGCGGAGAACACGGCGACGGCCGCGATGGCCATGCCGCTGAATGCCACCACGGCACCGGCCGCGGTGAGCACGGCACCGGTAGTGACGAGCCGGCGGTCGATGTCGAGCTTGGGCTGGGAGTGGTGATGGTTCATGACTCCACCATCCAACGGCAAGTGGTCACCCCGCATCCCGAGCGGCGGGGCGAGAAGCCGGGCCACCCGAGCCGTGGCACGTGCGGCCCTGGCGGCAGGCGAGGAGACGATCCGCGACCGAGCCGGACGCTCCGGCGACGACAGCCGCTCGATCGGCACCCGGTCCGCGCATGGCCGATGACCAGCGGCGATCCGTACAGGTCAGGGAGATCAGAAGTGATCGCTCACAGCGAACGTCCCCCGGGGAACATTGCGGGGCTCCCGTGCATTGAGTCGACATAGCTCAACTTGACTGCCGAAGGGGAGATCATGGCTTCGACGTCCGCATCACTCACCCTGCCCGTGCTGCCGCTCGACGACGAGGTCGTGCTGCCCGGAATGGTGGTTCCGCTGGATCTGAACGACACCGATGTGCGTGCCGCGGTGGAGGCCGCTCAGGCCGCCGGCCGTTCAACACCGGGGAAGCCTCAGGTACTCCTGGTGCCACGCATCGACGGGACCTACGCGAGCACCGGAGTGCTCGGCACCGTCGAACAGGTCGGCCGGCTGGCCGACGGCGACCCTGGCGCCCTGATTCGAGGGCGCGGGCGCGTGAAGGTGGGCGCGGGGACCACGGGTCCCGGTGCCGCACTCTGGGTCGAGGGCACCCGGGTCGAGGAGACCGTGCCGGATCCTCTGCCCGGACGGGTCGCCGACCTGGTGAAGGAATACAAGGCCCTGGCCACCAGCTGGCTGCGCAAGCGCGCCGCCTGGCAGGTCGTGGACAGGGTGCAGCAGATCGACGATGTTTCCGCTCTTGCCGACAATTCCGGTTACTCACCGTTCCTTTCCGTCGAACAGAAGGTCGAGCTGCTGGAGACCGCCGACCCGGTGGCCCGGCTGAAGCTCGCCACCGAGCAGCTCCGCGAGCACCTCGCCGAGCAGGATGTAGCCGAGTCCATCGCCAAGGACGTCCAGGAGGGCGTCGACAAGCAGCAGCGCGAGTTCCTGCTGCGGCGCCAGCTGGAAGCCGTACGCAAGGAGCTGCGCGACCTCAAGGGAGAGGACGGCGAGGACGAGTCCGACGACTACCGTGCCCGTGTCGAGGCCGCAGACCTTCCCGAGAGTGTCCGCGAGGCCGCCCTCAAGGAGGTCGAGAAGCTGGAGCGGTCCAGTGACCAGTCGCCCGAGGGCAGCTGGATCCGGACCTGGCTCGACACCGTCCTGGAGCTGCCGTGGAACGAGCGGACCGAGGACGAGTACGACATCAGGGGCGCCCAGTCCGTGCTCGACGCCGAGCACGCCGGTCTGGAGGACGTGAAGGAGCGCATCACCGAGTACCTGGCCGTGCGCAAGCGGCGTGCCGAGCGCGGTCTCGGAGTCGTCGGCGGCCGGCGCGGCGGTGCCGTGCTGGCGCTCGTCGGCCCGCCCGGCGTCGGCAAGACCTCGCTCGGCGAGTCCGTCGCGCACGCCATGGGCCGCAAGTTCGTCCGCGTCGCCCTCGGCGGCGTACGGGACGAGGCCGAGATCCGCGGACACCGCCGTACGTACGTCGGCGCGCTGCCCGGCCGGATCGTGCGCGCCATCAAGGAGGCCGGGTCGATGAACCCGGTGGTCCTGCTCGACGAGATCGACAAGGTCGGCTCCGACTACCGGGGCGACCCGGCGGCGGCGCTGCTCGAAGTCCTCGACCCGGCGCAGAACCACACCTTCCGCGACCACTACCTGGAGGTCGAACTCGACCTCTCCGACGTCGTGTTCCTCGCCACGGCCAATGTCCTCGAAGCCATCCCGGAGGCCCTGCTCGACCGTATGGAGCTGGTCCGCCTCGACGGCTACACCGAGGACGAGAAGGTCGTCATCGCCCGGGACCACCTGCTGCCGCGCCAGCTGGAGCGGGCGGGCCTGGAGAAGGACGAGGTCGTCCTGGACGAGAGCGCGCTGCGCAAGCTCGCCGGGGAGTACACCCGGGAAGCGGGTGTGCGGAACCTGGAGCGGGGCATCGCCCGGCTGCTGCGCAAGGTCGCGGCCCAGCACGAACTGGGCCGCCGGGAGCTGCCGTTCACGGTGGCCGACACCGATCTGCGCGAGCTCATCGGGCGCCCGCACCATGTGCCCGAGTCGGCGCAGGACCCGGCCGAGCGCCGCACGGCGGTGCCCGGTGTCGCCACGGGTCTGGCCGTCACCGGCGCGGGCGGTGACGTCCTCTACGTGGAGGCGTCGCTGGCCGACCCGGAGACGGGCGCTGCCGGTCTGACCCTCACCGGTCAGCTGGGCGACGTGATGAAGGAGTCGGCGCAGATCGCGCTCTCCTTCCTGCGCTCGCACGGCGCGGAGCTCGAACTGCCCGTCGGCGACCTGAAGGACCGGGGTGTGCACATCCACTTCCCGGCGGGCGCCGTCCCCAAGGACGGTCCGAGCGCGGGCGTCACGATGACGACCGCCCTGGCATCGCTCCTGTCCGGCCGGCTGGTCCGCACCGATGTGGCCATGACCGGTGAGGTGTCGCTGACCGGCCGTGTCCTGCCGATCGGCGGCGTGAAGCAGAAGCTGCTCGCCGCGCACCGGGCGGGTGTCACCACCGTGATCATCCCGAAGCGCAACGAGGCCGATCTGGACGATGTTCCGGCCGAGGTCCTGGAGAAGCTCGACGTCCACGCCGTCACGGACGTCCGCCAGGTCCTGGAGCTGGCACTGTCGCCGGCGACGAACGGCGCCGTGCCGGAGGTTCCGGTAGCCGCGTGACGGAGGTTGCCGGAAGGGAAGGCCCGGGTCCCGTGAGGGAGGCCCGGGCCTTCGCCGTACGACAGTTGTGCGCGTCACCGCCGTACAAAGGTCGTGCCCGTCACCGCCGTACGTCACCGCCGTACGTCACCGCCGTACGTCAGTGAGGTGCCGGACGTCAGCCGTTGGCGAGCGCCTGGACGCGGTCCAGGGCGCCGTTGAACTTGTCGTGGTCCCCGACCGTCGGGCCGGACGACGTGTACTGCCACATCGTGTAGTACCCCCAGCCCGCCGGGAGTGTCCCGGGGTCGGAGGCGTAGCGCGCGATCCACAGCGGGTTGGCGGAGGCGAAGCCGCCGTAGTTGCCGGTGCACTGGGTCCACCAGCTGGTGGCCGTGTAGATCACCGCGTCGCGTCCGGTACGGGCCCTGTACTGGGTGAGGAAGCTGCTGATCCAGCTGACCATCGCGCTCTGCGTCTTGCCGTAGCAGGCGGCCCCGTACGGGTTCCACTCGATGTCGAGGGCGCCGGGCAGTGTCTTGCCGTCGCCGGACCAGCCGCCGCCGTGGTCGACGAAGTAGTTGGCCTGGGTGGCGCCGGTCGTGGTGTCCGGGGTCGCGAAGTGGTACGAGCCGCGGATCATGCCGATGTTGTACGCGCCGTTGTACTGCTGGGCGAAGTACGGGTTCGTGTAGTACGTCCCCTCGGTCGCCTTGGTGTAGGCCCACCTGACCCCGCTGCTCCACAGCGTCGACCAGGGGACGTTGCCCTGGTAGCCGGAGACGTCCACGCCTTCCGTCTGGGTGGCGTCACCGGTGGACGGCGTGCCGTCCTGGCCGTCGTGGGCGATGACCCCCATGCCCATCCGGGCGGCGCCCCGGGCGGGGGTGTCGGCGGCGGAGGAGGGGAGGGTGGAGAGGAGGGAGAAGGCGGCGAGCAGGGTTCCTACCGCGAGCGCTCGCAGGCGGTGGGCCGTTCCGGATCTGTGCACGGGCATGTGCGTGCCTCCGAAGGGCGATGGAGCTCCGGGAGCTCGGGGGAGCCCGATGGAGCTCGGTGGGGGGAAAGCGCGGGCACGCGTGCCATGGGGGGATCAGGTCGTCCTTGATCTGAAAGTGGCGTGCGCATGCCATGAGATAAGTGACTGATAAAGAAACTACGCACGTAGACCGTGGGTGGGAAGAGGGGGCGGAGGCTGCCGTTGGTCTACGCCTGCGAAATACTGGCGGAGCTGCGGCAACGGCGAGTTCTGGCAGAAACTTTCAGGATCGGGAAACCGAGTCAGGGGTGCTGACGTGCACGAGGGCGGAAACGACGGCGGACGTCCGGTCGAATCCGGCGTGTCGGGAAATGGTGTGGACCGGCCCGCGGTGCACGGCGGCGTGGAGCGCGAGTTCCTCTCCCTGGAGCGCGAGTTGACCGTGTTCCTGCGCCGCGCCCGTGCCAGCCAGGGGGAGATGGCCCGCGAGGTCCATCCGGACCTGGAGTCCGCCGCGTACGGACTGCTCGTCCGTCTGGAGGAGTGCGGGCGCCAGCGCGCCACGGAACTCGCCGCCTACATCGGCGTCGGCAAGGCCACCATGTCCCGGCAACTGCGCGCCCTGGAGGAGTTGGGCCTGGTCGCGCGCGAACCCGACCCCGCCGACGGCCGCGCCTGGCTCGTCCACCTCACCGAGGAGGGGCGCGGCCGCGTCAGCAGCGTCCGCGAGGCCCGCCGCGCCCGCTATGTCCGCCAGCTCGCCCACTGGGACCAGAACGAGGTCGCGGAACTCGCCCGGCTGCTGCATCAGCTGAACCGCGGCATGGAGAAGTAGCCCCCGCCCGACCGCCGTCCGCGTCTCCTCCGCCGTCCACCTCTCCTCAAAGCTCCACGAACACCACCGTCGCGTCGTCGTGCGCCTTGCCCCGCCGAGGACGCGACCGCTCCCGCGCGTCCGCGTGCTCCAGCGCCCGTACGCGCTCGACGAGGGACGGGGAGCCCTCTTTGCGCACGAGGGCGAACAGCTCGGCCCAGTCGCCCGCGTGGAACCTCTCCACCCAGCGGGCGGCGCCGTCCGTGAGGGCCGTCAGCGCGCGGACGGAGGAGCGAGGGAGCGTGCCCGTCACCGCGCGCGAGGCCACAGAGGGGTCCGCGGCCGCCGTGAAGAAGCCGCCCTCCTTGTTGCGGGCGACGGTGTCGGCGACGGCGTCCGTGGTGAGCGTGCCGCGGGGGAGGCGGGAAAGGCGGTCGTCCAGCAGGGCGGTGACCTCGCCGGCGGGGGATTCCACCAGCAGGACCGAGTCCGAGAGGACCAGGTACTCGACCTCCGACGCGGACCATCGCGCGAGGGCCACGGTTGCCTGGGGTGTGCGCGGGTGAGAAAGGTCACAGGTGGTGGCGTGTGCGTCGGCGACGCGGCGAATCGCCTGCGACAGGACCTCGGGGAGGGGTAAATCCCCCTGCGAAACGGACAGTTCGGTCAGTGCCCCGCCGAGCCGCGCGGAGAACCAGGGGACCGAATGCACGCAGCCGTAGTCGCCCTGAGGGGGTGTCACCCCGTCGAGCACGATCAGTGAACCGCCCTGTCCTGAGGCGGGAAGTCCGACCGATGCGAAGTCCTCATTGGGGCGGTCCGGGTCCCCGGGCTCCGATACGAGTTCAGTGCGCATTCCGCCAGTCTGCACGAGCCCTTCACAAGGTCCCCGAAAGGTCGGCGGGGAACCCTCGACACGCGGACCGGCAGCTCAGGCGCCAGGTTTGGCATGGAATGATCGACTCCGGCAACGCGTGGCGGCGAATACTGCCAAAGCACGTCCCGGACGTCCAACCGGCCCGCCGCGGGCGCCCGTCGCGAGCGGCCCGGGACTTGCCCGCCAACTCCCCTCCGATGTTCACTCCTTCGGGTGGCGGGTCGGATGATGCGGGACCACTGCCCACCGGCACTGGGAGGGTCGGGAGCCGTACCGGGCGGACGCCGCGATTGACGGGACGTCACCCGGGCCCCAAATGGGTACACGAGTCAGGAATGCGAGCACCGGTGCAGAAGACGCGGCCGAGGCGCACAGGCAAGAAGACGGCCTCCAACTCCACAGAGGGTGGCGCCGTCGGCGACGCCACCGGCTCCACAGGCCGGGGCAGGACCGCCCACGTACGCAACCGGCTGATCGTGGCCGTGGCGGTCGTCGCGGCCGCCATCGCCGGAGCCGGGGCGCCCACGGTGCTGTCCGCCTCGCAGCAACTGAACGATTCCCAGAACCTGGTGACGCTCGCACAGCGCACCCAGCAGGCGCTGACCCTCGCGCACTCGCTGGCCGACGAGCGCGACGAGGTCACCTCGTACGTCGCCGCGGGCAGGCCCAAGGCGAAGGCGCCCTCCGAGCAGCGCAGCGCCCTGGTCGACCGGCAGGTCGACGAGCTGCGCGCGGACGCGGACGCCCCCGCCGCGCTGCTCAAGGACCTCGACGGCATCGAGGCCCTCAGGCGAGCGGCGCTCACCGGGAAGAGCTCCGCCTTCGAAGCGCACCAGGCGTACTCCGGGGCCATCACCGAACTCCACGCCCTCGCCGAGGACCTGGCCGACCGGATGCCGCCGCGCGCGGGCTCCGGCGCGCACGCCCTCGCCGAGCTGGACACCGCCGTCCAGCAGTCCGCCGCCGCCCGCGGACTGCTCCTGGCGGCCCTCGCCATCCCGCGCACGACTCAGACGGTCTACAACCCGGTCACGGGTCTGATGACCACCACGAGCATCTCGTCGGACGCCGACACCAAGCAGCGCGACGCGCTGAGCGCCGCCGCCCAGCAGGCCCGCGTCCGCTCCGACGCGCTCCTCGCCGACTTCCGCGAGACCGCGCCCAAGCAGGCCGTGGCGTCCTACGACTCCACGGTCACCGGCCCCGACGTCGGCTCCGCCGACCGGTACCTGGCGAACCTCACCGGCCAGCCGAAGCTCTCCGACTCCGCGCTCGGCACCAGCGCCAAGAAGCTGGACGCCGCCCTGTCCGCCCGGATCGATCTGATGCGCGGCGCGGAGGCCTCCCTCAACGACCACCGCACCAAGAGCCTCGAACAGCTGCGGGACGACGACGTCACCGCGCTGGAGATCCGCGTCACCCTCCTCGGCGTCCTGCTGCTCGTCGCGGCCGGCGTCACGATGGCCATGGCCCGCACTCTCACCCGGCCGCTCGCCGTCCTGCGTCTCGGCTCGGCCCGGCTCGCCGCCGACCCGGGCTCCCAGGAACCGGTCAAGTTCACCGGCCGCAACGACGAGTTCGCCCAGGTCGTCCGCTCCGTCAACGCGCTGCACGCGCACGCCGCCACGCTGCATGAGCGGATCGCCACCCTCGAAGGCGACCGCAAGCACCTCATCGGCCAGCGCCAGCTGATGGCCGACGAGCGCGACAAGCTGCGCGGCGAACTCGCCGAGTCCGTAGCCCACTTGGAGCAGGTGCGCGGCACGATCCACAGCACCTTCGTCAACCTCGCGCTGCGCACCCTCGGCCTCGTCGAGCGCCAGCTCGGCGTCATCGAGGGCCTGGAGGAGCGCGAGCAGGACCCGGACCGCCTCTCCACCCTCTTCAAGCTCGACCACTTCGCCACCGTCATGCGGCGGCACAGCGAGAACCTCCTCGTCCTCGCGGGTGCCGAGCACGTCCAGCACCACGCCGGCCCGGTCCCGCTCGTCGACGTCGTACGCGCCTCGGTCAGCGAGATCGAACGGTACGAACGGGTGCGGATCGCGGCGCTGCCCCCGCACGCGCACATCGCCGGGTTCGCCGCCGACGACATCAGCCACCTGGTGGCCGAACTCCTGGAGAACGCCACCTCGTTCTCGCCGCCCGACGTGCCCGTCGAGGTCTCCGGCTGGCTGCTGGAGAGCGGTGACGTGATGCTCTCCGTGCAGGACGAGGGCATCGGCATGACCGACGAGCGGATGCGTCATCTCAACGCCCGCCTCGCCGAGTTCGACCCGGAGGACACGTACGACCAGGAGAGCGGTGAGGGGCTCGGGCTCGGCCTGTACGTGGTGGCCCGGCTCGCCCACCGGCACGGCGTACGGGTGAAGCTGCGCGAGCAGAAGCAGGGCGGGGTGGCCGCCGTGGTCGTCCTCCCCAAGGCACTGCTCGCCGCCGCACCCTCGTCCACCGTCCCCGCCGCCACCCGGCTCGCCGGCGCAGCCCCCGCGGTGGCCCTGCCCGGCGCCGACGCCGAGGCCAACTCCAATGTCCTGCACGGCCGTTCGATCCTCAGGGCCTCGGTATCGGCCTCGGCCGGCGACGAGGATCCGCTGATCGCGGCGGCCAAGGCTGCCGTACG
The DNA here is from genome assembly GCF_055567635.1 of Streptomyces sp. NPDC026500. NCBI lineage: Bacteria > Bacillati > Actinomycetota > Actinomycetes > Kitasatosporales > Streptomycetaceae > Streptomyces > Streptomyces sp. NPDC026500. The sequence continues at coordinate 478,591 of NZ_JBVHQB010000002.1, forward strand.
GGACGCCGCTGTCGAGCCGGAGGCGGCGCCCGAGCAGGCACCGGTCCCGGCGCCCGAGCCGGCCGCGCAGACCCCGGTCATCCCGGCCCCCCGCGGGCCCGAGCCGGAGCCGGAACACCCGTCCGAGACGACGATGGAGCTGCTGCTCCCGGAGCTCGCTCCGGACGCCGCTCCCGGACCGGACGCCCCCGCCTCGGACGACTTCGAACTGGCGGCCCCCGCACCGGCGGTCGCTACACCGGGATCCCCCGCGCAGGAGTCCTTCGGACCGGCGGCCCCCGCGCAGGAGTCCTTCGGACCGGCGGCCCCCGCGCAGGAGTCCTTCGGACCGGCGGCCCCCGCACCGGAATCCTTCGAACTGGCGGCCCCCGCACCGGACTTCGCCGGGACGCCGGCCGACTCCACGGGGACGCCCGGCGAACCCAGCTTCGGATCCGCCGAGTCGGCTTCTGCCTTCGGGTCCCCGGAGTCGGCCCCTGGCTCTGGGTCTCACGAGTCGGAGCCCGCCTTCGGGTCTTGCGAGTCGGAGCCCGCCATCGCGTCTCCCGAGTCGGCCCCTGCCTTCGGGTCTCCGGAGTCGACGTCCGGCTTCGCGTCTCCCGAGTCGGCCCCTGCCTTCGGGTCTGCTGAGTCGGCGCCCGCCTTCGGTGCCCCCGAGTCGGCCCCCGGTCCCGGCTCCGACTTCGCCGAGCCCGCTGCGGCTTCCCTCGAGGCGACCGGACCCCTCGCAGAGCCGGCCCCCGGCTTCGACGGGCCATCAACCCCCGGCGCAGACGGCACGAGGGCCCGTGCCGACGGGATGGTCCCCGTCGCAGACGAGGCAACCTCTCGCGCCGACGGAGTGGTTCCCGGCGCAGACGGCACGAGGGCCCGTGCCGACGGGATGGTCCCCGTCGCAGACGAGGCAACCTCTCGCGCCGACGGAGTGATCCCCGGCGCAGACGGCACGAGGGCCCGCGCCGACGGAGTGATCCCCGGCGCAGACGGGACGACCACCCGCACGGCCGGGACGGCCCCCGGTGTCACCGAGGCCGGTTCCCACCCCGGCGGGGCGAGCGCGGAGCCCGCTCCGGCCGCGGAGCTCTCGTCGGCCACGGAGCCCGCTCAGGCGGCGGACCCGTCCGCCGGTTCGGCCGCCGACCTGCCCGCAGGTCCGGCCACCGACCCCTACGCCATCGGCCCCGACAGCCACGAGCGTGCCCCCGATGAGCACCCCCGGCTCACCGACAAGGGCCTGCCCAAACGGACGCCGAAGATCTCCGCCCCCACCGCCGCCCCGCGGCCCCGCGTGGGCGGCGTGGACGCCGATGCCCTGCGCCGCAGGCTGGGCGGGTTCCACCGGGGCGCGGTCGAAGGCCGTCGCGACGTGGAGGCGGAAATCGCCGACCGGATGGCGGAGACCCCCACGCCCGAAGGACAGACCCCGTCGGCACCCGCGCCCGCACACGCGCCCGCACACGCGCCCGCAGGACCCGCGCCCACAGCGCACCAGCTCAACGCACAGGACGTAGAAGCATCGGGGGGCACAGTCGAGGAGGCAAGCAGTTGACCGCGACCAGTACCTTCGGCCTGAGCAGTGAAGCTCGTAACCTGCACTGGCTGCTGACCAATCTCGTCGAGGAGGTACCAGGCCTCCTGTCGGTCGCGGTCGTCTCCTCCGACGGCCTGCTGCTGCTCTCCTCCGACCCCGGCCGCAACGCCGAGGCGAGGACGGCCGACAGCACCAAGCCGACCGGCCCCAAGGGCTCCGCCGCGGACCTCGCCACGATCGTCTCCGGCATCGGCAGCCTCACCATCGGTGCCGCCAAGCTGATGGACGGCGGCGGCGTCAAGCAGACCATGGTCGCGATGGACGAGGGCAGCCTCTTCGTCATGGCGATCAGTGACGGTTCGCTGCTCGGAGTGCACGGCTCCCCGGACTGCGACATGAGCGTGGTGGCGTACCACATGGCGCTCTTCGTCGGCCGGGCAGGACACGTCCTGACCCCCGAACTGCGCATCGAGCTACGGAAATCACTTGAGGCCGACGCTCTCGGGAGTGCCTGATGACCGTGTCGAACGGCGTTCAGAAGCTCCCGGTCCGGGGCGGCGACCGCAAGCCCGCCCGCGTACGCCCCTACTCGCTCACCGGCGGACGTACCCGCTTCGGCCACGTCCTGCTGGTGGAGACCTTCGTGGCCGCGCTGGAGGCCCCGGAGGAGCGCAAGGAGCTGACCAACGGCTCGCTCACCCACCGGGTCATGCCCGAGATGCGGGCCATCGTCGAACTCTGCCGCCGGATGCGTACGGTGGCCGAGGTCGCCGCCCTCCTCAGGATGCCGCTCGGAGTGGTCCGAGTGCTCTTGAGCGACCTGGCGGACCAGGGAAAGATCCGTGTGTACGGAACAGGTCACGGCCCGGGACAGCCGGACCGCGCTCTGCTGGAAAGGGTGCTGAGTGGACTCCGTCGTCTCTGACGCCGAACCTGGCGTCGCCCCCCTCCTCGACGAAGAGGAGAATCTGCAGGCCTGGCAGACGGACCGCACGCGCGCGCCGATAGCCACGAAGATCGTGGTGGCGGGCGGCTTCGGCGTCGGCAAGACCACCCTCGTCACATCCGTCTCGGAGATCACGCCCCTCCAGACGGAGGCGCTGATGACTCAGGCCAGCGAGGACACCGACGACCTCACGGGTACGCCGGACAAGCTGACCACCACCGTGGCCATGGACTTCGGCCGCATCACGCTCGACGACGACCTGGTGCTCTACCTCTTCGGTACGCCGGGCCAGCAGCGGTTCTGGTTCATGTGGGACGACCTGGTGCGCGGCGCGATCGGCGCGGTGGTCCTCGCCGACACCCGCCGCCTCTCGGACTGCTTCCCGGCGCTCGACTACTTCGAGAGCTGCGGACTGCCGTACGTCGTCGCCGTCAACCACTTCGACGGCAGCGACGAGTTCGAGCCGGACGACGTGCGCGAAGCCCTCACGGTGCCTTCACACATACCTGTCATGATCATGGACGCGCGTCGCCGGATCTCGGTCGTCGAGACCCTCCTCGCTCTGGTCGGCCACGCGCTCGAAGTCAGCCCCGAATAGGGACGCCTGAGTCCTAGGCCTAGGAGAAGCAACCCGCATGCGGAAGATACTCGTCGTCGGAGCCGGCCAGTCCGGACTCCAGCTCGCCCTCGGACTCCAGTCGCAGGGGTACGAGGTCACCCTGATGTCGAACCGGACGGCGGACGAGATCCGTTCCGGCCGGGTCATGTCGACGCAGTGCATGTTCGACACGGCGCTCCAGCACGAGCGCGATCTCCAGCTGAACTTCTGGGAGTCCCAGGCCCCGAAGATCGAGGGGCTCGGCGTCTCGGTCGCGGTCCCCGGCTCCTTCGACCCCGGCCCCTCGCAGCGCGCCATCGACTGGGTCGGCAAGCTCGACGGGTACGCCCAGTCGGTCGACCAGCGGGTCAAGATGGCGGGCTGGATGGAGACGTTCGCGCAGCGCGGCGGCCAACTGGTCATCCACGGCGCGGCGGTCTCCGACCTCGACTACTTCTCCCGCGCGTACGACCTGGTCCTCGTCTCGGCGGGCAAGGGCGAACTCGTCGCGATGTTCGGCCGCGACGCCGCCCGTTCCCCGTACACCGAGCCGCAGCGCGCCCTCGCGGTGTCCTACGTCCACGGTCTGGGCCCGCGCCCGGAGCACCCGGACTACGACGCGGTCCGCTGCAACCTGGTCCCCGGCGTCGGCGAGCTGTTCATCATGCCGACCCTCACCACCTCGGGTCGCGCCGACATCCTTTTCTGGGAGGGCGTACCCGGCGGCCCGCTCGACGTCTTCAACGGCGTCAAGGACCCCGGTGAGCACCTCTCCCTGACCCTGGAACTCATGGAGAAGTTCACGCCCTGGGAGTACGCGCGGGCCACCAACGTCGAACTGACCGACGCGGGCGGCACGTTGTCCGGGCGGTACGCCCCCACCGTCCGCAACCCGATCGGCCGTCTCCCCGGCGGCGGGCTGGTCCTCGGCGTCGCCGACGTCGTCGTGGCCAACGATCCGATCACCGGTCAGGGCTCCAACTCGGCCTCCAAGTGCGCCGCCGCCTACCTCGCCTCGATCGTCGAGCAGGGCGAAAAGCCCTTCGACGAGGAGTGGATGCAGGCGACGTTCGACCGCTACTGGGACACCGCGCAGCACGTCACCAAGTGGACCAACGCGATGCTGGGCGTCCCGCCGGAGCACGTGCTCAACCTGATCGGCGCGGCGGGCCAACTCCAGCCCGTCGCCGACCGGTTCGCCAACGGCTTCAACAACCCGGCCGACTTCGAGAACTTCTTCTTCGAGCCGGAGAAGACGGCCGCCTATCTGGCGTCGGTCACCGGCGCGACGGAGGCGTAGCCCTCGTCGGTTCCTTCGGTGGCGTGCTCGGGGAGCTTCGGTGGCGTGTAGTGCCGCAGGGGCTCCCCGTCCGGATCCGGGCGCACCGCGCCGAGGAGCGGGTTCGCGGCGATGGGGGACACCTTGATCTTCGCGCCCGGCCGCGGCGCCTGCACCACCATCCCGTCGCCCAGGTAGATGGCGACGTGCGTGGCTTCGGGGAAGTAGATCACCAGATCGCCGGGACGCAGCTTGCTCAGCGGGATTCTCGGGAGCCGGGCCCACTGTTCCTGGCTGGTGCGGGGGACAGGCCGGCCGGCCCGCTCCCAGGCCTGTGACGTCAGCCCCGAGCAGTCGTAGGCCGCCGGGCCCTGCGCGCCCCACTCGTACGGCTTGCCGATCTGGTCGACGGCGTAGCGCAGCGCCTCCTCGCCCTCCTGCGTGGGCGGCCGCACGCTGCTGAGCGCGCCAGAGGCCATGAACTTCTTCTGCGCCGTCGCCGTTCCCGACTTCTCGAACCTGTCCAGTTCGGCGATCTGTTCCGCGGTCAGCGAGGCGAGCAGCTTCTGGACGTCGTCGAGCCGCTCGCGTACCTCGTCCCGCTCCTTCTTCTGCCGTTCGGCGAGGGAGAGCTGACCGTCCAGCGCCTTGCGGGCCGCACGCGCGAGCACACCTGTGCGCTTCTCGCCGCCCGCGACCCGCCGCACGGTCGCGGCCCGCTCCAGCGACAACTGTCCGATCAGGTGTTCCTGGTCGAGGGCGTGCTGCGGATCCCTGGCGAGCAACAGCTTCACGTACGTGGAGAGGTCGTCGCTGCTCTGGTACTGCTGCCGGGCCAGCCGCCCCGCGGCGCCGCGGCTGTCCTGAAGCGAGAGACGGGCCCTGGCGAGGCCGGCGTCGAGCCTGGCGACCTCGGCGCGCTGCTTCTTCAGTTTCTCGGCGGTGCCGTTGTACGTCTCGGTGGCGCGTTCCGCGTCCCGGTAGAGCCGCTGAAGATCCGTCAGCAACGAGGCCACGGACCGCTGGGCGTCGGCCCCGGAACCCTGCCCGGGCTCCGGGACGGCCGCGGCGGGTGTGGGCGAGAGCAGCGCCCCGGCCGCCACCGCTCCCGTGCACAGCAGACGCAGAAGCCTTCCTGACACGTCATCACCTCCGGTACCGGGGTGGTCCGTCGACCACCCGTCTCGCACCGGCAGGATCGGCCCAAGGCGTCTCCCGCGCGCGCCGGGTGACCGCTTCGGCCCAAGAAGGTCACTCGTCGGCGTTGCCGTCCGGCGTGGCGCCGCCGCTGCCCCCGCGCTTGTGCGTGCCCGGGGACCAGGGCAACGTGAACCGGCGCCCCGACGCGTCGCCCTCGGGGTCGTACTCGTACTTCCACCCCTTGTGGAGCCCGAGCCGTTTGCTGGTGGCCGCCTGGACGCGCCGGTAGACCAGCAGGGTGGGCTTGCCGCCGTCCGGGTCGGGCACCGGAATCCGGTACGTCTTCGGCGGGTGACCGGTGATCCCGAGCAGAACGGGCATCACGCGTCCGTCCAGCGGGCCGCCGAAAAAGGGGGTGTCTTCGCTCTTCACCGGACCAGTGTCACAGCAGGTGGGCCGCATCCCCGACAACGGGCAGCACCCGGCGGACCAGCGCCCCCGCGATGCCGTCGGGGCTCTCCATCGCCAGCGAGGTCCGGACCACCGCCGCGGTCTGCGGATCGCTCCCGGCGCTCGCCACGAGCGCCGCCACGAACTGCTCGACGAGCCAGTCCCGCAGCTCGTCCAGCGGCGGTTCCTTGTCCTCGTCGAGCCAGATCAGCGAGGCGGCCTCCACGGCCGTGATCCACATCCGTACGGTCATCCGCAGCCGGGATCCGGGATCCTTCACCGCCAGATGATCGAGAATGTGCTCCGCCGCCGCCCTGCGGACCCCGTCGACTATGGCCGTGGTCCGAGAGGTCTCGATGACGCTCCCGCCCTGCAGCAGCGCGCTGAACCCGGCGTCGTGCTGGTCCACGAACGCGAGATACCGGTCGAGGGCCCGGGAGAGCCGCTCGGTGAGCGGCCCCTCCGGCGGCTCCGCGAAGCAGTGCTCCAGCTCCTCGGCGGCGGACCGCAGGGCAGCCTCGTACAACTGCTGCTTGCCGCCCGGGAAATACCGGTACACGAGCGGCCGCGACACCCCGGCCGCCTCCGCCACATCATCCAGCGAGACCTCCTCGGGCACCCGCTGGGCGAACAGGGACAGCGCGGCTTCGAGCAGCTGACTGCGCCGCTCCTCGACGCTGAGCCGACGGTAGGCGGGGGTGGAAGCCTGCGAGGTCATGACGGGCAGCGTAACCGCCCACCCGCACGACCCCTCGTACACCGCAGGACGGACACCGCCTCGCCCACCGGACCCATCCCCGTACAACCCGGACGCACGACGACCCGCCCAGCACGCGAGCCCCAAGCCCCCACCCAGCGACGGACGAGCGACGGGCCCGCCCGGCACGCGAGCCCCAAGCCCCCACCCAGCGACGGACGAGCGACGGGCCCGCCCGGCACGCGAGCCCCAAGCCCCCACCCAACGACGGACGAGCGACGGCCGGCCCGGCACGCGAGCCCCCAAACCCCCACCCAGGGGCGGACGAGGAAGGGCCTGCCGGCACACGAGCCCCCACCCCGCGGCAGCCGCCGAACAACGCGAGGGGACGTGCCGGTACATCGAATGCCCGCAGCCGGACGGATCACAAGGCGCGCCCACTTGGCACGCCGGTCGGATCCGTTCGGCTGCGGGCGGATGTACCGGCGCGGCCCCGCCGCCCCGGGACCTCGGCGCCCCCAGCCGAGCCGGGCCCGCCCCGAAACCTCAGCCGATTCCGAGCCGAGCCGATTCCGAGCCGAGCCGATTCCGAGCCGCGTCCGAGCCGAGCCAGAAACCGCCCACGCAGGCCCCGCGTCAGGCCAGCAGCCCCGACGACTTCCACAGCCGCCGCCCGGCTCCCCGCAGCACCCCGATGTCGTCCAGGAAGTCCGTCAGCTTCTTGGCCCCGGTCTGCATCACGTCCCGCCGGTGCCCGCTGGCCTTCACCTGGGCCAGGGCCTCGCGCTTGTCGAGTCCGACGTTCGTGTAGACCTCGGGGTTGATGAAGGCCACCGAGAAGACGCGGGCGAACTCGCCCGAGGTGATCCGGGTGAACTCCTGCGACCACCGCGGCGCGGTCGTCATCTGCCGCCGCAACTCCTCCCGGGCGTAACGGACATGCCGCGCCTCCTCCACCACGTGGATCCGCGTGACCCCCCGGACGAGGGTCTGCACCCGCTCGTCCGGGAACGTCAGCCGCTGCATCCAGTCGAGGATCTCCTCGCCGAGCAGCGTGGCCGTGAAGGAACCCGGCGTGGTCGAGATGGTCTTGAAGACCCGTCCGAGATTGAGATGCGCCCGGCCCACCGGGTAGTACGGGGTGCCCCCGCGCGTGATCAGCCGGGCGAACATCTTCGAGTGCCGGCACTCGTCCTCGATCTCGGTCAGCGCGTACCGCACATGCGCGCTCGTCGCCGCCTTGTCGTAGATGTGCCGCACCAGGAGCTGCATCAGGATGATCTCGAACCAGATGCCCAGCGAGGCCAGCGCGGCCGCCTCGTGCTGGGAGAGGGCGATCCGCTGCTCCTCGCTCATGCGCCGCCACAGCGGGGTGTCGAACAGGGACACCAGCTCGGGCGGCCAGAACCACTTGCCCTCCTCGAAGGGCGCGTCCCAGTCGAGCTCCTTGTCGGGGTCGAAGGAATGCTTGGCGGAGGAGTCGAGGAGGCGCTCGGCCACCTGCTCCCGGTCCTTGAGCAGACCGAGCGCGTCACGGAGCACATCGGCCTCGGGCACCGTCGTCATGGCTGTTCCCACCTCGTCGTACGGGATCACTTCAGGGGTTACCGGCGGTCACCACTTATGAGACTGCTTGTCAGCAAGCTCGTCAATCCCCTGTGCCGGACTTGTTGACGGCGCGTCTACCCCGTGTGAGCCTGCGAGGTATGCCGACGCATGAGCTGTACGCCGCGGATTCGGGAGATCCTCTCTGGCAGGTACCGGCCTCGGGGGCGGCCCGCTTCAACTGGGAGTACGACGACGGTCGTGACCGGCTCCTCGCCCTCTACCAGAAGGGCAAGGACAAACAGTGGGACGGCCAGAAGCGCATCGACTGGGGCCTGGAGGTCGACCCCGGCGATCCGCTCGGCACCCCCGACGAGGCGATGACCCTGTACGGCACCCCGTACTGGGCGAAGATGACCGACCGGGACAGGGCCGAACTGCGCAAGCACTACGCCTCCTGGCAGTTCAGCCAGTTCCTGCACGGCGAACAGGGCGCCATGATCTGCGCGGCGAGGATCGTCGAATCGGTCCCCGACCTGGACGCGAAGTTCTACTCGGCCACCCAGACCATGGACGAGGCCCGGCACGCGGAGGTCTACACGCGCTTCCTGCACGAGAAGATCGGCATGGTCTACCCGATCAACGACAACCTTCAGTCCCTTCTCGGCGACACCCTCCGCGACTCCCGCTGGGACATGCCCTACCTGGGCATGCAGGTGCTGATCGAGGGCCTGGCCCTGGCCGCCTTCGGGATGATCAGGGACACCACCGACAAGCCCCTGCCGAAGCAGATCCTGGCCTATGTGATGCAGGACGAGGCGCGCCATGTCGCCTTCGGCCGCATGGCCCTGCGCGACTACTACAAGCAGCTCTCCGACGCCGAACTCCGAGAGCGCGAGGAATTCGTCATCGAGGGCTGCTATTTGATGCGGGACAGGCTGCGCGGCGTCGAGGTCCTGGAGAACTTCGGCATCCCGAAGGCGGAGGCCGAGCAGTTCAGCGAGCAGTCCGAATTCCTGCATCTCTTCCGACAGTTGCTCTTCAGCCGCATCGTCCCCTGCGTCAAGGACATCGGCCTGTGGGGCGAACGCCTCCAGCGGGCCTACGTGGACATGGGCGTCTTCGACATGGGCAACTCCAACCTGGACCTCCTGATGGCCCAGGACGAGGAGATCGCCGAACAGCTGGACGCGGAACGGTTCGCGACCGAGGAGCGGGAACGCGTGGCGGAGATCGAGGACGTGATCGAAGAGGGCACAATCCCGTAGGCGCCGGGGTCCGTGAGCCCCGGACCCCGTGACAACGGGGTCCGGGGGCGCCCTTTCGGCCCCCGGAAACGCGGCCGAAAACGCCTCGCCCGTACCGCACCCCGCCCGCCATCATCACCCCATGACCCCGCCGATCACCCCGCAGATCACCCCGAACCGCACGGCCGCCCGGCGCAGCCTCGAAGGCCTGGCCCTCGGCGACGCCTTCGGGGAGCGCTGGTTCCCGCTCTTCAGGGACCGGCTCCAGGCGTACGAGGAGATCCGCGCCCGGTGCACCCCGCAGGAGCCCACCTGGCACTGGACCGACGACACGGCGATGGCGCTCGGCATCATCCGGGTCCTCGACGAGCACGGCGAGATCCGGCAGACCGAGCTGGCCCAGACCTTCGGGCTCGGCTACGACGCGGACCCGGCTCGCGGATACGGCTACGGCATGCACGAACTCCTTCCCCGGCTGCTACAGGAACCGGACCGCTGGCAGGAGTTGGCGCGCGGACTGTTCGGCGGCGAGGGCAGCCTGGGCAACGGCGCGGCGATGCGGGTCGCTCCGCTCGGGGCGTGGTTCCACGCGAGCCTGCCGGCCGTCGCCGAGCAGGCCGCGTTGTCGGCCGAGGTGACGCACGCGCATCCGGAGGGCATCGCGGGCGCCGTCGCGGTGGCGACGGCAGCCGCGTTGTCCGCGCGGGGCGGGCAGGACCTCGCGGCCGTCGCGTCGGCGACCCCGCGGAGCGCCGTCCGGGACGGGCTCGAAAGGGCGGCCGACCTCTCCTTCTCGACCGCTCCGTGGAAGGCCTCGGACATCCTGGGCAATGGCTCGCGCATCCGGGCCGACGACACCGTTCCCTTCGCCGTCTGGTGCGCCGCCCGTCACCCCGACGATCTGACCGCGGCGCTCTGGAGCACCGCCGAGGGCTTCGGCGACGTCGACACGACCTGCGCGATCACCGGCGGAATCGTGGCCGCCCGCACCGGCGTCGACGCGGTCGCCGCCGACTGGCTGCGCCGTAGGGAAGCGGTGCCCGGGAGCGCCTAGGGGGCCTGTCCGACGATTCCCGCCGGGCCGGCGGCGCCTGGCCGCACCTCGCCGCGTTGTCGGGCACGCCCGAGTACGCCCCGTGCGAGGGCGACCCTCCGCCTTGCGATGCACGGCACCGGACGCCGCGGCCTGATCCGACGCGAATGGTCTAACAGGCCCTAGGACCCTTCCGTCGTCCCCGGAGGGAACGACGTCCGCAAGGTGAACGCCTGCTGGGTGGGCCCGTGTTCACGCAGGTGCAGCAGTCGGGACTCGGCCTCCGGGACGGTGGGGCGATGGCCGGCCGGGACCCACCACAGCGTGGTCACCGCCTCCTCCAGCCGCTCGAAGAAATCACGGCGCCGCGCCATCAGCTCACGGTGTCGGCCCTGGTACATGAACGCCGTCAGCGCGTTGGTGTCGCGCCACGTGGACATGTTGACGATCAGCCAGTCGTCGCCGAGGACGGGAACGTCCGTGGCGTTGCCGGAGTCGCTCTGCAGACGCCAGACGAATCCGTCCGCCGCGTCCGCGACGGCGTTCACGGGGTCGAGGGCTTCGACGAAGTCCTTCAACCGGGGTGAGTCCAAAGGTGCTTTGAGGCGGGCGATATTGACCTGTGCGAGCTCGTACGAGGCTGTCGACTCAGTCATGGCCGAACGCTAGGTCGGCCGGGGCGACGGTCACACCCCCGTCTCACGCAGTGAGAGAACGCCCCTCGCGCGCCCCCTCATCCACCTCATCCACCTCCTTCACCTCCTCCACCCTCATCCACTTCTGGCCCACCCCCCTCACGACCCCAGGACCGCCTCCATCACCGCCCGCGCGATCGGTCCCGCGAACCCGCCGCCGGTGATGTCCCCCCGGTCCGCCGCCGCGTCCTCGACGACGACCGCGACGGCCACCGCGGGCAGCATGGAGTCGTCGGCCCGGGCCCAGGAGATGAACCAGGCGTACGGGGTACCGGAGTTGCCGATGCCGTGCTGGGCGGTGCCGGTTTTTCCGCCGACGGTGGCGCCGGGGATGGCGGCCACGGTTCCCGTGCCCTTCTCCACCACGTCGGTCATCAGCTCGCGCATGCGCTCCGCCGTCGACGCGCTCATTGCCTGGTGGAGGGTCCGCGGGCCGGTCGTGGCCAGCGTCCTGCCACCTCGTGCGGTGGTCCGCTCCACCAGGTACGGCGTCCTGACCGAACCGTCGCCCGCGACGGCCGCCGAGATCATCGCCATCTGCAGCGGAGTCGCGCGGGTGTCGAACTGACCGATGGAGGAGAGCGCCAACTGCGCCTTGTCGAGCCGCAGATCGAAGTTGCTGGGTGCCACCGAGAAGGGGATGCGCAGCTTGCGGTCGTTGAAGCCGAAGTTCGCCGCCGTCCGCGTCATGTCGTCGAGCCCGACGTCCACGCCCAGCTTCGCGAAGACCGTGTTGCAGGACCAGGTGAAGGCGTAGCGCAGGGAGGCGTCCTCGCAGCCCTCGATCTCGTTGGTGAGCCTCGTCGTGGTGCCGGGGAGCCGGTAGGGGTTCGGCGATGTGGTCGGCGCGTCCACATCGTCCACCACGCCCGAGTCCAGCGCCGCCGCGGCCGTCAGCACCTTGAACGTCGACCCCGGCGGATACGTCTGCCGGATCGCCCGGTTGAGCATCGGCTTGTCGGCCTGCTCGTTCAGCCGCGACCACGCCTCGGAAACGGCCGGTCCCGTCCCGGAGAGCCGCGCGGGATCGTACGACGGCGTGGAGACCAGCGCCAGGATCCGGCCGGTGGACGGCTCGATCGCGGCGACCGCGCCCCGGCGGGGGCCGAGTCCCTCATAAGCCGCGCGCTGCGCCGCCGCGTTGAGTGTGGTGACGACCTTTCCGCCGGGGTTCCGGGCCCGGGTGAGGCCGTTCAGCAGGGGGAACGGGTCGAGCATCGGGTCGACACCGGAGAGGACTCCGTCCTCGGTGCCCTCCAGCAGCGTCGTCCCGTACAGCTGCGAGGCGAAGCCGGTGACGGGCGCGTACAACGGGCCGTCCCGGTACGTCCGTTCGTAACGGAGCTGCTCGCCGGTGTCCGTGGAGCCGGTGACCGTCCGGCCGTCCACGACGATGTCGCCGCGCGGCTGGCCGTAACGGGCGATGGCCAGACGGCGGTTGGCGGGGTTATGGTCGTACGACGGAGCCTGGACGACCTGGACGCGGGCGGCGTTGACCAGGAGGGCCACCAGCAGCACGGCGCACAGTCCGATGGCCCGGCGGATGTACTTGGTCATGGCGCCGGTGTCCCGTCGTACTGACCGCGGGCGCAGTCGCTGATCCGGATCAGCAGGGCCACGATGATCCAGTTGGTGACGACCGAGGAGCCGCCCTGCGCGAGGAAGGGCATCGCCATGCCGGTCAGCGGGATCAGGCCGGTCACGCCGCCCGCGATGACGAACACCTGGAGGGCCACGATCGAGGCGAGGCCGATCGCGAGCAGCCGGCCGAAGGGGTCGCGCAGGGCCAGGCCCGCGCGGTATCCGCGTTCCACGAGGAGGCCGTAGAGCAGGAAGATCGCGGACAGGCCGATCAGCCCGAGCTCCTCGCCCGCGGTCGCCAGGATGAAGTCGGACTTGGCGGCGAAGCCGATCAGGATCGAGTGCCCGAGCCCGAGGCCGGTGCCGAGCATGCCGCCGGCGGCGAACGCGAAGAGGGACTGGGCGAGTTGGTTGGGGCCCTGGCCCGCGCTGATCGACGCGAAGGGGGCCAGCCAGTCCTGTACCCGGCTGTGCACATGCGGTTCGAGACGGCCGACGGCGACCGCGCCGACGCAGGCCAGGAGCAGCCCGACCGCGGTCCAGCCGGTGCGGCCGGTCGCGACGTAGAGCAGGATCACGAACAGGCCGAAGAAGAGCAGAGAGGTTCCGAGGTCCCGCTCCAGGACCAGGACCAGGACGCTCAGCAGCCAGATCGCCACGATCGGGCCGAGTACGCGGCCGGTGGGCAGCTGGAGCCACCGGAACCGCCAGACCTGGCGGCCGCTGTAGGCGAGCGCGTTGCGGTTGGCGGCGAGGTAGCCGGCGAAGAAGACCGCGAGCAGCACCTTCGCGAACTCGCCCGGCTGGATGGAGAATCCGGCGATCCGGATCCAGATGCGGGCGCCGTTCACCGCCGGGAAGAAGATCGGCAGGACGAGCAGGGCGAGCGCGCCGACCACCGAGACGTAGGTGTAGCGCTGGAGGACGCGGTGGTCGCGCAGGAAGAGCACGACGACGATGAAGAACGCGACGCCGAGTGTCGACCAGATGAGCTGGATGGGCGCCGCCTGGTCGGCCGGGGTCTCCAGGTCGAGCCGGTAGATCAGCACCAGGCCCAGGCCGTTGAGGAGGACGGCGATGGGCAGCAGCAGGGGATCGGCGTACGGGGCCCTCAGGCGTACGGCGACATGGGCGAGCAGGGCGAGCACGCCGAGCCCGGCGCCGTAACCGGCGGCGCCGGGCGGGACGGTGCCGCTCCTGGCCAGACCGACAGCGCAGTAGCCGTACACGCAGAGCAGGACGGCGACGACGATGAGGGTGAGCTCGATGCCCCTGCGCCTGGGCAGGCGTACGGCGGGAGGGGCCGGGTCCGCCGCCACGGCCGTTCCGGACATTCCGGGCTGGATCATGTCCGGAACGTAGCAAGCGGGCGACCCGATGTCCCGTTGCGCGAGGACGAACAGGCCGGTCCGGTCCGGTTCGTCCTCGGGGGTGTCAGCACCAGCGGGGGGACGGGCCGATGTTGTCGATGTAGCGCGCGGCGCCCCAGGCCCAGGTGCCGTCCGTGAGGAGGTACCAGAGCGGGTTGCCCTCGACGGTCTGGCCCGGGGTCTTGCAGAAGATGGAGACGATCTCGCCCTGCCGCGCGACCCGGATCAGCTGGCTGCCGCGGGTCGGGGCACTGCGCAGGGCCAGCCCGCCGCGGGCGGTGATCCTGCCCTGATACAGGCGCGGGTTGTTCTGGCCGACGCCGTCGCCCCTGCCGTTCCCGTTCGCCGGCTCACGGCCGTCACCTCCGCCACCGTTGTTCCACGTGTGACTGTCACCGCCGTCGCCACCGCTGTTCGAGGTCTGGCCGTTGCCACCGCCCCCACCGTTGTTCCATGTCTGGCCGTTGTCACCGCCGCCGCCACCGTTGGTCCATGTCTGGCCGTCGCCGCCCCCGCCGCCGCCCTGCTCACGGCCGTCACTGCCGCCACCGCCGCCGCCATTGCTCCACTGGTGGCCGTCGTCGCCACCACCGTTGCTCCACTGGTGATTGTCGCTGCTTCCGGTGCCGCCCTCGCCGTCGGCGAGAGCGGGGGTGGCACCGGCGAGGGCGACAAGGCTGCCGGCGGCGAGGGCCATACCGATTCGGGTGTATGTGGACCGCAGGGACATGGAGGGCTCCTCCGGAAAGGGGGCGAACCTGACTTATCGCCAGATTAGGAGCGGGAGCCGGGGAACGCAGGTCACACTCCGCCATCGGAGATGCCCGGCTCCTCCCGCCCGCGCTGAGCCAGTGTCAGCGTCGCCACCGCTCCGCCGTCCGGGGCGTTGGCGAACGCCAGACGCGCGCCCAGGACCTCCGCCTGGCCGAGCGCGATGGTCAGGCCGAGTCCGTGGCCCTTCGAACCGCCCTCGGTACGGAAGCGCTGCGGCCCGTGCTCCACGAGGTAGTCGGGGTACCCGTCTCCGTGGTCCCGGACGGTGACGACCGGGCCGTCCAGGGTCAGCACCACCGGCCCTCGGCCGTTGTTCCCCTACTCGGCGAGTTCTTCGAGAAGGCGCGCCGTCGTGAGCCCGGTCCGCAGGTACTCCACGAACAGCTCGTTGTGCAGCGCCCAGGGCGAGCGCCGGGCCCTGATCAGCCGTATCGCGTCCTCGGCGGTGTGCCCCGCCAGCGTGAGCGCGTGCGCGACGACCAGCCCCGAGCGGTTGTACCCGTGATAGCAGCGGACGAGCACCCGGCGCCCGTCCTCCAGCGCGTCGTCGGCGGCCCGCGCGAGCCGCATGACCCCCGTGAGCTGCGTACCGTCCAACGGCCCGTCCGGTATCGGCCACACATAGTGCTCGACCCCCGGGTCGGGCCCGTGCCCCGGCAGCCGCAGAAGGGTCAGGACCAGGTCGAACTCATCGTGCACGACGGCGGATTCGGGCTGTCCCGAGCGCCCCGCGAACTCATGGCCGCCCATCCACAGGCCGGGCACGATCTCACTCCACGGGCTGTCCGGGGCCGGAACATCCGGATACCTTCTACGAGTCCGCAACGGGGCCTCCCACCCAACTCCCCCAACTCCTGCCAAAGGTAACCGGGTTCTTGCCCCTGGAGCACCCCGCCTGTTCCCATGGTCGTGGGGTGATGGTGCATGAACGGACTGCGCGTCGTACCGGCCTGGCGGCACGGACAGGAGCGCCTGTACGTGTGCCTGACCGACGGGAGAAGCGTCGCCTGGTACGACCGTGAGACGGCCAGGGTCAATCTGCTCAGCGAGGACCGGCGCGAGGACGTGCTCGATGTGCTGGGCCCGTTCCTGACAGGCCCGGTGACCGTCGGGCCGCCGCCCGTCCCCACCCCGGCCGAACTGGCCCGGCTGACGCTTCACCCGGACGACGACCTCGCGCCGAACCGGCCCGGCGAGGCCTTGGTGATCGACCTCGACCGTGACCCGGGCCCGGCGCACCGGCTGCGCCCCGACCCGCGGCGCCGCGCGCTCGCCGCCGAGCAGGCCGTCGGCGCGGCCCTCGACCAGCTGGAGGGAGGCGGCTGGCACACCCTGCACTCGGTCGCGCTCCCTGGCGGCGACCGCATCCACCACCTGGTGATCGGCCCGGCCGGCCTCTTCTGCGTACACGCCCTGTACGCCCGCAAGCAGCGCGTCCTGATCGCCGACCCGATGGTCACCGTCGGCCGCCGCGAACCGCGCCCGCTGCTCTGCCGGGTCCGCGCCGACGCCGGCCGCGCGTCCCATGCCCTGACGGCCGAGGTCCACGCCGTCCTCGCCGTGGTCGGCCCCGCCCGCGTCGACACACCGGCGCCCCCGCGCGAGGTCCGCGTCCTGCAGGACACCGACCTCGCGGGCCTCGCGCGGCTCGGCGGGGTGCTCAAGCCGGCGGACGTCGAGGCCCTGCACGCGATGGCCCGCGACCGGCACACCTGGCTGCGGGTGTGAAGGTGAACCGGACGCTGCCCGCCCGCGCCCTTCGTGGGGCTGTTCATGGCAGCGGGTTCGCGCGTGGGGTTGTTCACGACGGCGGGTTCGCGCGCGGGGCTGTTCATGGCAGCGGGTTCGCGATCTCCGGGTCGAACAGCGGGGCCAGCAGGTCGCCGAAGTCCTGCACGCGGGGCGCGATGTCCGGTGCCTGAAAGGCCAGCCGGTCCGGCGACCCGCACCCCTCGACCTCCTCCCACGTCACGGGCGCCGAGACCGTCGGCCCCGCCTGTGCCCGTAGCGTGTAGGGAGTGGCCGTCGTCTTGCGACCGGCGTTCTGGCTCCAGTCGACGAACACCTTTCCGGGCCGCAGGCTTCGCGTCATCCGGTGCACGACCTGCCGGGGCAGCGCCTTCTCCGCCTCCACGGCCAGCTCCTTCGCGTACGCGCTGACGTCGGCGGACGGCGTCGGCGCGACGGCGGCCAGCAGATGCAGCCCCTTCGACCCGGACGACTTCGCGTATGCCTCGATCCCGTCGCCGGCCAGCCGCTCGCGCAGCCACAACGCCACCTCGCAGCACTCCACGACCGTCGCCGGCGCCCCCGGATCGAGGTCGAAGACGATCCGGTCGGCGATCCCGGGCGTGCCGATCGTCCACTGCGGCGTATGGAACTCCGTCACCAGGTTCGCCGCCCACATGAGTGAGGCCAGGTCCTGGACGAGGACCATGCGCGCGGGCCCCTCCGTGCGCGGAACCTCGGCCGTGGTGACCCAGGCGGGCGTACCGGGCGGCACGTTCTTGGTGAAGAAGAGCTGCCCGTCCGGCCCGTCGGGATAGCGGAGGAAGGAGACCGGCCGGTCCCGCAGATGGGGGAGCAGCACGTCCGCGACCGTGGCGTAGTAGTGCAGCACCTCGCCCTTGGTGAAGCCGGTGGCCGGATGCAGGACCTTGTCGAGATTGGTGAGCGCGAGCCTTCTGCCCTCCACCTCCGTGATCGGCGTCATACCATGACAATCCCACGAAAACGGCACAAAATCGCTAAAAGTGATCGGAAGGGTGCTGCACGTGCGATCCATCTGGAACGGCGCCATATCCTTCGGCCTGGTGAGCATCCCCATCAAGGTCGTGAACGCCACGGAGAGCCATGCGATCTCCTTCCGCCAGATCCACCTCGACGACGGCGGCCGCATCCGCTACCGCAAGGTCTGCGAGCTGGAGGACAGCGAGGTCTCGACCGCGGAGATCGGGAAGGCGTACGAGGACGCGGACGGCACACTGATCCCGATCACGGACGAGGATCTGGCCTCGCTGCCCATCCCGACCGCCCGGACCATCGAGATCGTGGCCTTCGTCCCGGCGGACCGGATCGACCCGCTCCAGATGGACACGGCGTACTACCTGGCCGCGAACGGCGTCCCGGCCGCCAAGCCGTACGTCCTGCTGCGCGAGGCCCTCAAACGCAGCCAGAAGGTCGCCGTGGCGAAGTTCGCGCTGCGCGGGCGGGAGCGGCTCGGCATGCTGCGCGTCGTCGACGACGTCATCGCCATGCACGGCCTGCTCTGGCCGGACGAGATCCGCGCCACCGACGAGGTCGCCCCGGACGCCGCCGTCACGGTCCGCGACAAGGAGCTCGACCTGGCCGACGCCCTGATGGACACCCTCGGCGAGGTCGACCTCGAAGACCTGCACGACGACTACCGTGAGGCCGTCGAGGAACTCGTCACCGCCAAGGCCGAGGGTCACGAGGCACCCGCCGCGCCCTCCGGGGAGAAGACCGGTGGCAAGGTGCTGGACCTGATGGCGGCCCTGGAGAAGAGCGTGCGCGCGGCCAAGGAGTCGCGGGGCGAGGAGGCCGACGAGGAGACCGGGACCGGCGAGGACGCCGAGGTCACCCGGCTGCCGTCCGGCAAGACCGCGACCCGTGGATCGGCCCGTACGGCGCCCAAGGAGGTCGGCGGGAAGAAGTCGACGTCCGCGGCGAAGAAGCCGGCGGCCAAGAAGACCGCGGCGAAGAAGTCGCCGGCGAGGAAGTCGACCGCGAAGACGGCCGCGAAGACGACCGGCAGGACCGCCGCGAAGTCGGCCGGCGGCACGGCCGCCTCCCCGGCGGCGGCCAAGAAGACCGCCGCCAAGAAGACGACCGCGAAGAAGACGGCCTCGCGCAAGCGGGCGTCCGCCTGACCGATGTCCTGAACCTGTGTGCCGGCCGGCCCGGGAGATGGAGGGTGCTGCGCCCCGGTCTCCCGGGCCTTCCCGCGGGGGACCGGGCGACGGGCCGGCCGCTGCCCCTCACGCCCGGCGTCCGGGCACTGTGCCGATCCCTGGCGGGACAGCCCAATGCGGGCGGGTTGAAAGCCGAACTCGACGTAGGCGCAATGTAGTTGGTAGGACGGGGGAGAGGGCGCCCACATCGCGGTACGGGACGCGAGGCAGGACTGCGCCACACCGGAGGACAAGCAGGACTACGCCACACTGGAGGACAAGAAGCGACCGAGGCGGGAGACGCCGGGGGAGCCGGCGGTGACTGCGGTGTGCGGACTTCGCCGGTGAAGTCCGATGGGCGGCCGGGGCGATGTGAGGTGCCCGAGGGTCGGAGCGAGGGGAGGAGTTGCGATGGGAGGAGTTGCGATCTGAGGTGCCCGAGGTCGGAGCGATGGGAGGAGTTGCCCATGTCAGGACGATACGAGTGGCCGGGAAGGCCGGGACGACGCGCCGAACTGCCCGAGCGCCCCGGCCGTTGCCCCGGCCGCCGACCGGGGCACGGCCGATGAGCGCGCCGCCGCCCGTGACACTCGTCCATGCCTGCCTGCGCGACGGCACGGGCGGCAGCCCCACCGCCGTGGTGCTGGAGGAGCCGCACCTGAACCTGAGCGACGAGGAACGGCGCCGGGTGCCGGTGGAGGCGGGCACCTCGCACGCCGTCTACGTCCGCGTGCACCCCGGCGGGACCCGCGAACCGACAGTGGACCTGCGCTTCTTCACCGCGGAGGGGGAGTTGCCGGCCTGCGGCCACGGAACGGTCGCCGCGCTGGCGTACCTCGCCCACCACGCGCCGCGGAACGGTGTCCCGGAGCCCTACCGAGCCACCCTCCGGACGACCCTCGGGACAACGAGGCGCGTCTTCGACGGCTGGTCCGAACCGCGTGGGGCCCACCTCGCCGCCGCCTTCGATCCCGGCCCCGTGGCCCTGCGAGAACCGACGGAGACCGAGCGCGCCCTCGCCCTGACAGCCCTGGGCCTGGCACCGGACGAGTCCGGCAGGGACGCGTACGGCATGAACGTACGTGTGGCGGCGATGGGAAGGGAGCGGCTCCTGGTCCCCGTTCCCGACCGCACGGTGCTCGCCGCACTCACCCCGGACTTCGGGCAACTCCGCGCCGCCTGCGACCGCTTCGGCCTGCTGGGCGCGTTCGTCTACTCGCCGCCGTCTCCCTCGGGCTCCCTGGCGGCCCGCATGTTCGCACCGTCGATCGGCGTCCCGGAGGACATCGCCAACGCGAACAGCAGCGCCTGCCTGGCCGCCCACCTGGCCGGACAGGGCACCACCGAGCTGACCATCGACATGGGCGACGCACTGGGCAGCCCCGCCACGATCACGGCCACGGCCCACTCCGGCACCCGGGGACCACGGATCCAACTGGGCGGAACAGCGAGCGTCGACCACACGAGGAACACGCCCGGGGTCTGACCGCGTATTCCGGGTCCAGCGCCCGAGGATTCCCGGCCCGCTCGGGAGTCGGTCGTCGGAGGCGCGGCGACCCCGCCTGCGTCGAGGATGTGCCCGGTGCCCCGGTCTGTTCGTACGCCTCGGACTTCCCCGTTAGGAGGGGGCGTCGGCACCCGGGGTTGCAAGGTGACCGGGGGCATCGCCACCCCGGGGTTGCAAGGTGACCGGGAAATCTTCGGGGGCGGCGTCCGCTGACGATTGGCTTACTGACCTGCAAGGGGCCGTTTCCGGCGAGGTGACCTGGACCAGTGTGAACGGCGACAGCGGCAAGTGCCTCTCCCTCGACGGCGGCGGAAGCCCCGGACGCCACCCCTGGCGGCGACTGCCGATTCATCTGCGCAGTCCTCGGGACCACGCGGCCGAGCAATTTCTGGCCGGAGGCCCGGCAGCCGTGCCGGGCCCGGCGCTTCGCGGATCCCTCCGCTGCTCCTACCGCTCCGCTACCTCGATTCGTGCCGTGTTGCTCTCCGGGTGGGGATCTCCCTCCCGGTACATCGTGGTGACGTACCCGGGCCGCGGGTCCCGCGACGAGTCGATGCGGAACTCGAACGTGTACCGCCCCTCCTCCCCGGCCGCGAGGTACTGCCCGGCGGTGCCCCCGCAGCCGTAACCCCGTCCCTTGGGCTTGCCCAGCCCCACATTGTCCTCGTATCGAATGGAGGGCCGGTTCGTTTTGTGCCCGAAGCAGGTCGGCGGGGCGTGCACCACGGTCACCCCCGGAGGCACGGACAGCCACAACGGGGCGTAGTTGGTCCTCTCCTCCTTCTGCGTGGCGTCCCTGGAACCGGGCCCGAGGTTGCGCACGGTGAATTCCGCCCGCACCAGTTCGCCGGGCCTGCCCCGCAGGGTGGCCCCGGTGACGGCGAAGTCCGCGGTGTTGGCCACGTCGACGGCGGTGTGCAGTGGCTGCCAGAAATCCCCGTCCGTGCGTAGGTGCGTCGGAGCGGCGGACCGGGGGACGGCCGTCAGCTCGTCGGACCCGTCGCCCATCCGTTCGTGGCCCTCGGGCAACTCCACCAGGGGGTCGTCGGCCGACATCGATCTCACTTGGTACCCGATGCCTTCCCGCATGGCGTGGACGTCGGCCCGTACCGCGCCGAGATCGAGGTCGTACGAGGCCAGCGGGTCGAAGGGGCCCGGTACCTTGCAACGCACGGTTGTCGAGCGGTTCTCCTCGCGCACCCACACGCAGTTACGGAACCGCTCAGTGAGCGACAGGCCCGACGAGAGCGTCAGTTCGACCCGGACAGCCGGGAGAGGGGTGCGGGTGAAGTTGGTGAAGCCGCCCGGCAGCGGCAGCGTCCCGCCGGGGGCGAGCCGCTCGCGGACGTTCGCCCCCCGGTCGAACGTCGGCCCGGTCTCCGGGACCGTGACCGTGTACCGCTGCATGCCACGCGAGCCGTCCCCGACGGTGGCTGTGATCCGCACCTGATGGGAGGTGCCCGTGGCTGAGATCTTCGGGTGGCCGACGCGCACCGCTCCGACCCGGACGGGCACGCCCCGCCGGACCGGGCCGATGCCATGGCAGACACCGATCAGGTCGCCATCGGGGTCGCAGGGCACGTCCACGTCGTCCGAGACGCCTTTCAGGGCGGAAGCGTCGATCGTCACGGTGACGTCGGTGAGGTCGGCCCGTTCCACGTTGGACACCCAGATGCCGTTGGAGCGGGTGACCTTGTTCATGGGGACCATCTCCTGCCACGGACTGTCGATGACCACGACCAGGGGGTGTGTGGTGGCGTCCGGCCGGGTGGTGTTCGCGTCGGCGGGTGCCGTGGTCAGCAGGGCACCGGCCGCCAGAGCCATGCCGACGAGCGTGAGGCGGCGGGGGCGACGGGGTGCGCGATTCAGACGGGGTGCGCGATTCATCAGGACGCCTCCCGGAGGGTGTGGGAGGCCTCGGACCGGCGCCGCAGCCACAGGGCGCCGCCACCCAGGGCCAGTGCCGCGGCGATGCCGCCGCCGATGAGGACGTGTGAGAGGGAGAAGCCACTCCTTGAGTCCGACGGGGTGGCCGGGGCGCCGGCGATGTCGACCTTGATGGCGGCCGAGTCGTTCGACGGGTCGCTGTCGTCGCGGTGGATGGACGTCGCTATGTCGATTCGACCGGGCCTGTCGTCGGCCCGGTCGATACGGAACACGAAGGGGAAATACTCGAACTGCCCCGGGGACATGGTTCGGCTCTTGTCGAGACGGTTCTGCCAGCAGTAGTAATGGGACGCGCCCGGGGCCCCCTTGTCCCCGTGTCCTCGCTCCTTGCCCCGGCAGAAGTCGGGGACCTCGACGGCCGTCAGTCCGGGCGGCACCGTCAGGTTGACCACGACCGCCGTCTCGTTGTCCTCCTCGCTGTCGAAGACGGCCGGTGTGCCCGCGGGACCGTTGTTGACGAAGAAGAAGTCGGCCTTGACGTTGTCTCCCCGCTTGCCGCGCAGGGTCACCTCGTTGACCGCGAGGTCGATGGGGTTGACGACGTCCAACTGGGTCGACACCACGTCGTGCGAAGCCGAAGCCGACCGGACGTACCGGTCTGCGCGGTCACGCTCACCGAAGGTCAGCGGGCGGCCCGTGCCCCGGCGTGCGCCTGTCGGCGGCTTGGCGTCGACGGGCACTCCGTAGTAGATGTTCCCGAAGCGCGCCGCGTTGTCGACGTTCACCTTGCCGAAGTCCACGTCGTAGGACCGGCCGGGCCGCATCGTGCCTTCCAGCCGACAGGTCATTCTGTGGACCAGCAAGGTGTCGAGGTCCTCCTCGTACCAGCAGTTGCCGAACTCCTCCGCGAAGGAGAGGTAGTCGGCGAGATGAACCTCCAGATAGAGGGTGTCGAGCGTGCGTCCCGTGCTGTTGGTGAATCCTCCGGGCAGGTCGAACGTCGCCCCCGGGGTCGTGGTGACCTTCTCGATCGCCCGGTCGAAGTGGGGCTTGTCCTCCTCGGCGGCGGCGAGGTGTGGTGTCCCCAGGACCAGCAGCAGACCGGCCACCAGGGCCAGGGCCAGGGGCGCGGCGCGGCCGGTTCGCTGCCGGCGGGCGCGACTCTCTCGACGGGGCACGAACCCTCCGTACGTCGTGGAACGCCCGTGGGTCGACCCCTTGGAGCCGGCCCACAAGACGGTGTGCTCGCACGCTGAGACCAAGATCGCCGTACGAAGGTTGTACGAGCCCGGGCGGCGGCCCTCGTCGCCGGGCACTTCCTCGGCAGCGCAGTCCGCAGACGCCCCGATGCTCGTCCCCGGCGAGATACGCCCGGCGTGTTGACGCCGAGGTCAGGAACGCCCTACGGCACAAGGGATTCCCCGTCACGTGGGGGCCGTTCCGCGCCCTGTCCGCGATACAGGAAGGCGCCAGTCCACGGGCTGGTCCAAGCCCGGGTGTGGACGAAGCTGCACAGGGTGGTGCCGGATCGGCGCGGATCGGCGCGGCGCGGCTCGGCGCGAACGGCGAGCCGGACTGGTCGCGGTGCGCGATCGACCGGCTGACCTGGCTCAGTGCCTGCCACCGCCTGCACAGTCGCAGTCGCTACGAGCGCAAAGCCGAGCACTTCCTGGCCGGTGTGCCGTCCCGACGGAAGAGGAATCCGCCGGAGGCCGCCCGATACGTTATGCGGCATACCATTCGATAGTCACCGATAGTCACCGAGTGGGCGCCGCGGATCTCACGCTCGGATCAACCTGCTGTCCCTTTTCTCTTCGGCCTGCGCATCACTATCGCGATGGCCGTTCCGACGAGAATCCCGGGGACGACCAGCAAACCGAGCGACACCTCGGGTGCTACGCAGTGAGCCAAATACAGGCTGCTCACACTCGCGATGGAAGCGATGACGGGCCCGATACGGTCGGGCTTGTGATCCGGGGAGCGCATTTCTGCCACCTCTGATTTCAGTTCCACGCCGAGCCTGTCAATCCACCTGCACATCAGGGCTGCTTCAAAGCCCGGGTGATGTCGGGTAGTTGCAGTTCACGGCGGTGTGACGACGGCAAGCCGACCCCTCTCGCCGCAACGAAGCTCTGGTTGGAGCGGGTGATCTCTCAAGTCGCCTTGCCGAACCGGAACTTCTAGGCGCCGTCAGTCTGCCAGTGGCTGCCCGATCAGGTCGCCTCGGTCAAGCACCGCGTACGGCCGGGAGTGCCGCAGCGGCTGGCCGCGCCGGCCGCACAGGCTCTTCCGCCCGGCCCCTGCCGCACTATCACCACCACCACCGATTCCGCTTCGACCTGATGCGCACCGACAAACGCCAACTCTCCCAGTTCATCGCGCGGTTGGACGACGGAGGCCACGCGCTCGGGGCGACCCCGCGGGCCGAACCGGACGGCACGTGGACGCGCTCATGTGGACGCGATCATTACGGGGGAGTAGTAGCGGAGATCCGACTCGCGTTCCGGTGGGGCATGGTGCCCGCGACCGCGGTAGAGGACCGTGGACTGCGACTTCCAGGTGAAGCCGTCTGCCGTCGGAACGGCCCGAGATCCGGTCTGCCAAGACACGGTTATGTCGGTCCAGCCCTGGAGGTGGGTGCTGCACTACGCCGTGCTTCGCTGCCCGAACGGGCAGCTCTGCCGTTGCCTTCCGGGCCTGCCCTCGTCCCAGCACCGGGGCTGACATCTGCTTTGGAGGTTCGGTCTCGCCCGGGCGTGGTTGAGCCCCGCCTTACGAGCCGGAGTCGGTCGAGGCCGCCGATTGCCGCTGCTGACCGCGGCCGCGGACGTTGATGTCAGCGTTGGATGTCAGCGGAACAGCTCCGGCACCGGGCAGACCTCCGAAGTCGTGGGCAGTATGACCGAGCAACGTGGTAGGTCCTGCCGCCCTGCCGATGAGTAGCTGCACTCATGCCTGAGCGCACCCTCCGGTCCACCCTGTAGATCACCAACCGGACGGACCCGAAGGAACCCTCGATGCCGAATACCTCCCGCCCGCGCCGCCTCCCGCACCTGCGCCGACTTCTCGCTCTTGCCACGGACAACTGGCTGGCCCGGGGCTATCTGGCGGTATTCGCCGCCTCCGCTCTGGTCGTGTTCCTCTTCCCGGACAGCGGCTTCGTCCCGGACCCTTTGACGCTCACGGCACCCCTCTCCTTCCTGAGCGTGGTCCTCCCCTTCGGTCCCGGCACCGAGGGCGGCGGGGCGGCCGAGGTGCTCGCCATGGGTTCCTGGACCGTATGGCTCCTGCTGTGCGCCCTCGTGAACGCCGCAGTGCTGGGCGCCCTCGTCGAGCGGTCCGCGACCGCCGCCCCGGCCGACGCGCGCGAGCCCCTCCCGCCCATCTCGGACCCCTCTCAGCGGGAGGGAACGGACAAGGCGCGTTCCACGAGCCCCCGCCTGAGAAGAATGCGGGCCCTGCTGGAACCCGGGGTGGACAACTGGCTCGCGCGCGATTACCTCGCGGTGGTCGCGGCGGCGCTGGGGTTCTTCCTCTACGCCGTGTACCTGTCGCCGGACCCCGGGTTCGCCGGGATCTGGCCGCTCATGACCACGGCGCCGCTCGGCATCCTCGCCTCCCTCGCGGCGGCACCCGCGGAGTACTCCTCGCTCTCCTGGCTGAGCCCGTTGATCTTCTCCGTCGGTGTGGCCCTGTCCGGGCTGGTCAACGCCACCCTGCTCGGCCTGCTCGCGCGCAGGCTGCGGGCCCGGGAAGCACGCCCGGCCGTCTGAGGAACGCAGTCCTGACGATGTTCTGACACGCTGCTTGTTGACCCCGCGTTCCACGTGGCGTTGGATCTTCTCTGCCCGGGCGGGTGTCGGGGCAGAGAGCTGGGACGATGACCGAGAACGCCGGACCCGGGCTGGTAAGGGTGGTCCACTTCGAGCAGACGTCCGCGCTGATGACGTGCGCGGGCGTGGTGCTGTCCGAAGGGTTGCTGCTGGTCTTGATCGGTACGGCTCACCGGCTGGAGACCCTCCTGGTGGGAACAGTCGCGGTCTCTCTCGCGTCCCTGGCGCTGCTGCCGCTTGGTTCGCGTCTCCCCGCCCGGCTGCGTCGCAAGTACGAGCGTGCCGCGCAGATCGACAGCGTCGACGCACCGCGCCCCGGCCAGGACGGGGCGCGGCGGTTGTCGCTACGCCGCACCGCCGGATTCGTGGGTGCGGGGGCCTGCTGGATGATGCTCATCGGTCTGGCCTTCCATGAGGTGATGCCGCCCCTCATGCTGGCGCCCGCAGCCTTGGTCCAGTGGGCGCGGTCCCGAGCGACCACAGACTGGGAGCGGGCGAACGGCGCGGCCCTGTGGCAGGGCGTGCCCGGACTGCTGGGTACCCGAGGCCCGGTGTTTCGGTCGCCCGTCGACGGCGGGATCTGAATCCAATTGCACCCGAAGTGTCTCGACGGACGGCAGGACGTCGCCGCCAACCGGTGTATCGAGGTCCTGCTTCGCGAGTACGAGTGACTGAGGGCACGATCTGCCGTCACCATCTCCGTACCCACCGGCCTCACCCACCGGTCTCACCCACCGGCCTCCCATCCGCCTTCGGCCTGCGCCACCGCCGCTGGTGCGCCCATCGGCGTGCCGACCGTGCATGCCCGCCGGGACGCGTCGGAAGCCATGGCTGTGACGTCGATACCCGGTTGCCGGTCCTGCCATTGCCACGAATGACAGGTTGCGAGCTCGCGAAAACCTGGGCACTGTCGCTGAAAGTGATCAATGGATCACGCAATGCGATCTGGAGAAGAAAGGCTCAGACGTCAACTCAACGCCGTGGCCTTGACTGTGCCGATTGTGGCTGTGCTCGGCATGGGAAGCGTGGCAAGCGCGGAACCCCAGGTATCCATCCCCTGCGATGTGACTGCGCTCAACAACGCGATCGTCGCCGCGAACAACGACACCGGACCGCACACCATCCGCCTCGCGCCCAAATGCGTCTACAACGTCACGACTCCAGCGTCCACAGGGGGGCTCGGCGCCAACGCCCTGCCGCAGATCACGAGCACCGTCACCCTGCTGAGTCACAACACCACCATCCGACGGGACCCCGACGCCGCCGATGGCTTCCGCATCGCGGAGATCGACGGTCCCAATGGGCGCCTGACCGTGGACGGTGTCACGGCGACCGGTGGCGGCTACCTCGACTACGCCGGCACCTACCTGCCCACCGACGGAGCGACGCTCATCCTCCGGCACAGCACGGTGACCAACAGCACGGCGAACCAAGGGGGCGCCATTTACGTCAACCAGGGCAGCACCCTCGAAGTCCATGACAGCGCCCTGCGGGACAGCGCGGCACAGCGGGGAGGCGCCATCTACAACGATCCGCGCAGCACCACCCTGCTCGACAACACCAAAGTGGAGCGGAATCAGGCTACGCAACTTGGGGGTGGCATCTTCACCGCCGGGGCCTCTCTGACCATCAAGAAGTCGTACATCGGCGGCAATCGCGCGTTCGAGCAGCGGGGCGGAATCTACAACGACCGCGCCCCGATGACCATCTCCTCGACGACCATCGCCGACAATCGGGCAGGCCAGATGGGCGGCGGTATCGCCAATTACGGCAGCAGCACGCTGACGAAAACAGTCGTGCAGCACAACACCGCCCTCAACGGCGGCGGCATCTGGCAAGCGCCGTCACCCAGCGTCCTGAACCTCGTCAACAGCCGGATCGTCGACAACACCCCCAACAACTGCCGGCCTGTCGGCTCGGTCCCCGGCTGTACGTCCTGACCGCTGAGCGGGCACAACGACGGTGCGGCCATCGGTGATCGGCGATCCGGGAGAGAAGACGGAGGAGGCGGAGCAGAGGGCCCCGCCCTCCACGCCCAGCGACTTGGGCCGATGCCCCAAGATCCCGCCCACGCCTCGCCCACAGCCCCCGACCTGGAGCCGCCCCGGGCGGCATCCGCCTGCACATGACCGCAAACACGCGAAGACCCCGGCCCCAGCGCTTCCGCTGGCGACGGGGTCTTTGGACACCTCATAAGGGGTGCCCCCGGCAGGATTCGAACCTGCGCACACGGCTCCGGAGGGGGCTTTGGTCCTACGAAACGTTGCTGGTCAGAGGCACTGTCTGTGACCAGCTGAGCGGAACCCGTCCACGGATGGTCCACGACGCCCTGCCAGAGCGAGGACCTCGTCGGTACGAAGTCCCACTAGAGACTATGCGCTTGGAACGCTCCATTCGCTCGCGATGCGACTTGGAGCTTGAATTGGAAAACAACGGGGGCACAGTTGGTGGACTGTCTGCGATAGGCACCGTGTTGCCTTTGTAGTGCTGAGCGCCGGGCGGCCTGTCGATTGGCGTCAAACGATGGGGCGTCGCCTTGCACTCGCCGGCAAGTACCGGTACCGGGCGTTGTCACGGCACGTACCGAACGCCGCCGTCCTGGCATACACCGCGATGGCGGGCTGGTCGCGTACGGCCTAGGTGTTCTGTCTCGGGAGGTTGTGGACGGGTGAGCCAGGTCTCGGCTGAGGGATCTTGAACGGGTGAGGGCCTTCCGGTTCGGTGTGGATTGCGACGTCTACACCGACAGAAAGGCCCTCGTGCCCCACCGTAATGCACCCCTGACCGAGACCGGCCGTCTGCGTCTGGCCCGCTGCGTGGTCGAGGATGGCTGGACTCTGCGCAGGGCTGCCGAACGCTTCCAGGTCTCGCCGACCACGGCCCAGCGATGGGCAGGCCGCTACCGCAGGCTCGGCGCGGCAGGCATGCGCGACCGCTCGTCCAGACCGCACCTCAGCCCGAGCCGGACCCCGACCCGCACCGAGCGGCGGATCATCAAGGTCCGTGTCCTGCGCCGCTGGGGACCGGCGCGCATCGCCTACCTGCTGCGCTTGAACCCCTCCACGGTGCACCGCGTCCTGGCCCGCTACAAGCTCGCCCGCCTCGCTCATCTCGACCGTGCCACCGGACGGGTGATCCGCCGCTACGAACGGTCCATGCCGGGCGAGTTGGTGCACGTGGACATCAAGAAGCTCGGCAACATCCCCGACGGCGGCGGCCACAAGACCCTGGGCCGCCAGGCCGGCCGCAAGATCCGCTCCGGCGTGGGCTTCAGCTACCTGCACAACGCCGTCGACGATCACTCCCGCCTCGCCTGCAGCGAGATCCTCACCGACGAGAAGAAGGAAACCGCAACCGCCTTCTGGGGCCGGGCCCAGACGTTCTTCGCCCAGGCCGGGATCACCGTCCAACGGGTGCTGACCGACAACGGCTCCTGCTACCGCTCACGCGACTGGCGCGATGCCCTTGCCACAGCCGGGATCACCCACAAACGAACCCGCCCCTACCGGCCGCAAACGAACGGCAAGGTCGAACGCTTCAACCGCACCCTCCTCGACGAGTGGGCCTACGCCCGCCCCTACCGGACGGAGACCGAACGACGCGAGGCGTTCCCCGGCTGGCTGCACACCTACAATCACCACCGCGGACACACCGCGCTGAAGGGCCAACCACCCGCCAGCCGCGTCCCCAACCTCACGGGTCAGTACACCTAGGGCACGCGCAGCGTCACCGTGACGCCGCGCTCGGGTACGACTACGGCGTAGGCCGTGTTCTCCAAGTTGGTCAGGCGGCAGTGCGTCCGAGAATTGCCCCGGCGTAGATGGTGTAGCTCGCCGCAGCCATAAGCATCCCATGCATTCCTGAAAACAGATCATTTGGGCGTTGGCGCTCTGCCAAGATCTCAAGGTTCATGCTTTCTCGAAACAAATTCTTGAACAGTCCCTCCGTGTCTCTATATTTGGAGTTGAGGGCGACATGGAATGCCGCGCCAGTCATGAGGACTAGGTCGCTCGGTACGTTTTTAATCATGTCGTTCGCGGGAAATATGACTTCTTCCAGCAATGTGTCTGTCGTATCACGGCCCGTATGCTTCGCGATCCCAAGCGACCACATGAAGGTCATCACGTTGAAGGTGTAGAAGGTCATCTCATGGGTCAGCGCTGGAGATTTCCCCCTTTGGCGATCCTTCGCATCCCTGCGGCGCTGCCGTTCACTGGTCCGGAGGTTGGTGAGACCCTGACGGTAGGCCTCAACGGGCGCGTAGAGCAGCGCAGTGTTGCACTCTGGCGACCCGTCGCCTGCTGCTGCCAGAGTGCGCATGACGATGCCCGCGGCGTAGGGGTCGATGTGGAGATCTGCAAACGGGGGGTAGAGGGACTCGGAAGGCCACAGGGGGTGCAGCTCGTTGCACACGATGCACTCTGGCCTTCCAGGCGCGGTGAACCCATCGATGCTCAGCGAATTGGAGGTCACCCCGACATCCTCAACTGCGGGACACCGATGTGTTGCCACATTGCGATGATCAACTAGGCCTTCATGGCGACGCATTAGCCACCGAGGGTCGCCAGGGGGCGCGAACTGCCCCTGCTCCCAGGGGCAGTTGCTTGCCTGGTGGTGGTCTACCTCCACACCCCTTCACGGTTGCCAGCGTGAGCCGCCAGACTGTACGCGTGGATGACCGACCAACGCCCGGTGCGCTCGCGCCCAATCGTCACTCCGTACTGGAAGATGCCCTGGAGCTGTTCGAAGCTGACCTAAACGAGGAAGATCCGGTTCGTCGTCAAGCGGCGCAACTCGCGAACCTGTGCGTACAGACCTTCCGTGAGTACGCCACGCTGCTGCAGGAGGCAGAACAGCACCTCCCCAGGGCAGCGCGAGACCGCATCGTTCCTGTACATAGGGGGCGATCCATCGAAGGGCTTTCTCGCCTCGCGGAGATCTTGGGTGTCGATCACGAGTGAGCTAGAGCGGGCTCCGCCAAGCCGCTCACGCCGTCAAGTGACGATGCATTTCGGACGAGTGGCCTGTGACGCGTCGCCAGGGGTGTAACGCTCCTTCTGAACGTATCTCCGAAGGGACTGGCCCTGGCCTACTGGAGAGAACATGGCAGCCGGCCAGGGGCCTTCGATGGCTCCCACGGCAAGCTCGTCACAGAGGGGGCCAGAGATGCCCCGAGCGCAAGGGGGAGCCGCGGGGTCTCGCTAGCGCCTACGAGAGGCCGGGTGGGCGCAAGGCGACGCGTACGCATAGTAACAAACCTAGTCGTTTGAGTAGTCAATCTCTTGTCTCAAAATGACTATGAGCACACCGCCTGGTCGGCATCGCTGCTTTGCGCCCTGGTGGATCTTAGAGGAGCTATCCTGCTGGGCTAGGACGCTGTACGACTCGGAGGACCATGACGGCATCTGGAGTCTCCACCAGCTGGTAGTAGAAGATGGAGAATGATGACTCTAGATGTCGCCGCAGGTACTCAGCTCCGGTTCTCGGAGTACCTAACAGACCTCACGACCGTCCCCAAGCCAGGCGCCTCCCTCATTGAGACCTGGTTCCCCGCCCGCGAGCTCTCGGAGCTGATCGCCAAGGACCGGCGAGTGCGGGACCCTGCATACGCTGCGCACCGTTGGTGGGCTCGCCGGCCGCCGGCGCTCCTGCGCGCGCTCCTTCTTGCGACGGCCCTTCCCCCGGGCACAAGTGCCCAGGAGTTCTGGAGCAGGTACGCGTCCGAGGACCACCATCTGGCTGGCCTCACTGTCTATGACCCGTTCATGGGCGGTGGGTCGACGCTGGTAGAAGCTCAGCGACTCGGGGCTTCCGTGATGGGGTCAGACGTTGACCCCATGTCGGTCCGCATCGTGCAGTCAGAGCTCACGCCTGTTGACGGCAAGCAACTGCGGGGATACGGAGACCGGCTTCTGCATCACCTGCGATCAGAGTTGTCTTGGCTTTACCCGTCGGCATCTGACGCCCAGCCGCTTCACTATTTCTCGATTGCTGAAGTGCAGTGCCCATCATGTAATGAAACAGGCGCGCTCTATCGCAATCTAGTCCTCGTTCGGGATCCCAAAAAGCCTGGAGCAGTCGTTCGTGACCATGCTCTGACAGTTTTCTGCCCTCTCTGTTGGACCCTGCATCATCTGGACTCGGCGGACCGCAAGGAGATCGTCTGTTGCGGCAAACGGTCCAAAATTGGAAGTGGAACCTATAGGGCGGCCGCCTACCACTGTCCTTCTTGCGGTCAAGCCTCGACTCACCGTGAGCTTAAGACTGGTTTGGCTCGACGGCGCATCGTGGCTGTGGAAGAGACTCAGGTCAATGGGCGCCGCCAGCTCCGGATGCCCGAGAAAGCTGACGCTACAAATGAGCTCGAAGCGACGCAGCAATGGAACATCCAGCGCAACGTTGTTCCGCGTCCACAGGGAGAGATCAGGGCGACTCGATCGGACGAGCGGCCGCGCAGCTTCGGGATCACCTCCTACGAGGAGCTATTCACGCCACGTCAACTGCTCGTGCTTGGACACGCCTTTCAGTGGATTCGTGAAAATGTACGCGAGGAGACGTTCCGGAGGGCGCTTGAGCTTGCAATTTCTAACTCTCTCGCAACGAACAACAAGTTGTGCGGTTATGCCACGGATTACGGGCGGCTTTCTGCCCTCTTCTCGGTGCGGGGTTACTCCCTTCCAGTCTTGATGGTGGAGCTCAACCCCCTGCATGACACCGCCGGACGCGGAACCATTGCAGCATGTGTCGAGCGGGTCGCTAAGACGGATACGAGGCGAGTGCGTCGACATATCTGGGATTTCCAGGCGAGCAGGCCCATCGCTAATACGTTTGCGTTTGAGCGCGCTTCTGGAAAAAGCCAGGTCACCCTAAAGAATGCCGCTTCTCCTTCGGGAATCGACTCGATAAGCAAGATCGATGTAGCTGTATTCGATCCGCCATACTTTGACTTTATTGCCTATGACGAACTGTCCGAGTTCCACCGGTCGTGGTTCGGAGAGTTGGAACTCGCGGGCGAGCCTCTGCTTCCTAAATCTGAAGATCCGGTACAGTCCTTTGGTTCCCAGCTAGGCAGATCTCTAAGCGAGATGGTGAAACGCGCACGGGGCAATAAGCCGTTCGCATTCACCTACCATTCTTCAAATCCTGATGCTTGGAAGGCAGTAGGTCTGGCTCTGGACAACGCGCAACTCGTAGTGACTCAGCTGTGGCCCATCCGTAGTGACGGACACATGGGGCATCACAGCAATCCCGGGAACTGCGAGTGGGACGTTGTCGTTGTCTGCAGGCCTCGAAGTGGAACAGTTGAACTGGAATTTTCGGATACCGTTGATTCTTGGGTATGCGAGATGAAGCCTCTCAACGTTAACGAGGCGGACACTCAAAACTTCCGCTTCGCGATGCAAATGGCGCAATCGCGCTTCGGTAAGGTTCTGTGAACGAGTAAAGCGTATGTCACCTGGGGGGGAAATGCGTAGCAACTCAGCTGAGCGGTCGCACATCATTACGCAGGATAAGTCTGCGACCGGCGAAAAGGCTCGTCTTTGGGTGCAAGACCAATGGCGCAGCTTCGAAATTTATCGGGTACCTGTCGAAGGATTGTTGCTCAATGCAGACAACCGACGGTTCCGTGCCGAAAGGATGTGGGCGGAAGAGCATCTTGGTCGTCCGCTTGATCCGGAGAATAATCCGACAGACGAGCTTTCGATTGAATCGCTCCTGTTGGATACATCGCATCGGGTCGAAGGTGATCAGGTAGTAGGAAAGCCGACGGGCAGTTCGGAATCACTTAAGAACGACTGGCTTCGCCGTAAGCAAGAGTCGCCGTTGTGGATTCGTCCGGATGGAACGGTTCGGAACGGAAACCGTCGACTTTCCATGATTAAGAGGCTCCAGAGAGAGGGGGGTGCTACGGGACTAGAATGGGTTGAAGCCATCATTCTGCCCGTTGGCGAAATCAACGAAGCAACCCTCCTTGAGATGGAACAGAGGGAGCAGCTCACCGAGAATTTTAAAGTCCGCTATAACGATATCGACTACCTGCTTGCTCTTCGTGAAGCCGCGGAGAATCGCGAAATCGAGTGGTTCGACCCTGAAAGCATTGAATCAGTTGCTGGCGTTCTGCAGACGATGGTCGAGAAGTCTAAGAACGAAGTTCAGCGCGACCTCTATGCGGTTAAGTATATGGACATCTTCCTGGAGGATTCAGGACAGGTTGGTGAGTACCACAGAGTATTGAAGACTCTGGAGCGATTCCGCGACATTGGCCGCATGATGTTGCAAATCGAGGGGCAGTATCCTTTGGAGGAAGAGAGAATCCTCCAAACCCTTTTTGCCGCGGTGCGGGCCGGGAAGACGCATTTGGATATCCGCGACATGCGGACAATGTTTAAGCAGGACAAGCGTAGATTTGATCGCTTGGCAGACACCGTAGCTGAAGCAGAATCTGGATGGGAGCTCTCGGCGGGCCCGTCGCTCTCGAACCCGGGATCTTCTGCGCCGGGTGAGCGAGAGTCTGGCGACGACGAGATCGAAGAGGATTCTGACGGAGAGGGTCCTGGGCCAGAGGTCGTTGACTATCCATCAGGCCAGGTGGGTAATGCGATTGATCTGGCTATCGACGGCTTCGAAGCGTCACGGCAGGACGACGTTGCACAGGTATTGCGTGAGGTCTGTAATCGACTTGAGGTGCTCGGAGAAGGGGAACGTCTGAGCGCAGCGCTCGCAGGTGATGGTGGGGCCATTGTCAGCGAAAGCCTTAGGCAGATCATCGAATGGGTGGACAGCAATAGGCATCTGACGGACACGGAGGCCTAGGCGCATGGACCGTTCGAAAAAGGTCACTCTGGACTATGAGGCTGACGATCTCCTCGTACTCAGCACAACGCTAACCACTGATCGTAGAGCTCGCCTATTCTTCCGAAGCGTTCTTGGAGCTGAACAGCTTGAAGAGCAGCGTGGTTACAGGTGCCCGAGAAGGCGGCTCAGCCTCCCTGCCTTGACTCTCAGAGTCTATGATTGGCTTTTCGCCAATGGGTGGGAAGCGGCAGGCGCAGGTGAGGTTAGTACCACGGTCAGCCTAGAACTGGAGCGCCGGCGCAGCTTTGCGCGCACTAAGGAGGCTGCCCAGCACCAAAAGAGCGACAGCACGGCTTTCGATTTTTCGCGTGTTGACCTTGCCATGCAGGGTTTTGGATGGTCAGCTGACAGGAAGCTGCGGCCGCATCAGCAGCTCGGCGTAGCACACGCATTGACAGCGATTAATGTCGGGAACTTCTCAGTTCCTGGTGCCGGGAAGACAACAACCACCCTCGCCGCAGCCGTAACGCACCTTCAATCTGGGACCATCAACCTCGTCGTAGTGGTTGGTCCTCTAGCTTGCTTCGATCCTTGGGAAAAGGAAACTCGTGCTGCGGTTGGGTCTTTGATCCGGACCCGGAGAGTACGTGGTACCGCACGCCAACGACAGGTCACATATCAGCAGGCCAGGGCTAACGATCTCCTTCTCCTCAGTTATCCGACTGCTGCAGCAGATCAAATGATGCTGCTAGATTTGTTCAGTCGTCACGATGTAATGCTGATCGTCGACGAATCGCATCGCGTGAAGAGGTTTCGCGGCGGAGTCTGGGCTCCGGCACTGGTCGAGCTTTCTAAGAGGGCTAAAGTCCGCATGGTCCTCTCGGGAACACCTATGCCGCAGTCTGGAAAGGATCTCTTTACGCAGCTCAATATCTTGTGGCCCGACGGTCAGTTGACGGGTACGAGAGAAGCCTTTGCGGGACGGGTTGAGAACGATTTTGACAATATTGTCCGTGAGGTTATGCCTTTTGTTTCCCGGACTCCTAAATCCGCCCTGGGGCTCCCCCCCTATCAGATCCATCATCAGTCCGTAGAACTTGTGGGGATCCAGGCAGAGATTTACGAACTTATCGAGAATCGCTTTAGGCAGCGCATTGCGGATGCAGTCACATGGCAGGATAAAATTGACAGCCTTCGAAGGGGTCGTCCAATCCGCCTCCTGCAAGCTGCATCGAATCCGCTGACATTTTCCTCGAAGGACACCTACTTCCGGCTTCCCCAGATGGAAGATAGGGCTCCGACGCTTATGGAGCGTCTCGTTAGCTACGGCTTCTCTGATGAAATTCCAGCCAAATCGGCTGCTGCAATCGAATTGATTCGAGCGATAGCAGCTAAGGGGGAAAAGGTTGTCTGCTGGAGTAATTTTGTCGTAAATCTGGACCACTTCCGGAGTCTCGTGACTCAAATGCTGGGAATCCCTTGCTATCAGATCGATGGCCGGGTTCCAGCAGGTCAGGACGCCTTGCATTCTGATGCCAATGCGGCGTCTGAATTGGCTATTGACGAAGATACGCGCGAGTCAATTATCGAGAGATTCTTGCAAGAAAGCGGGCCGGCTGTGCTGGTGACGAATCCTGCTTCGTGTTCAGAATCGATTTCTCTGCATACTTCGTGTCACAATGCAATCTATCTTGACCGAACGTATGACTGCGCCATGTTTCTGCAGTCCATTGATAGAATTCATCGACTAGGATTGCCGCCTGATGCAACGGTAAACGTGCATATCCTCGATGCGTTGATTGATGGGCGGCCAACCGTGGATTCTCTGGTTGAAGCTTCGCTGACCTCTAAGTCACGGCGTATGCAGACGCTGTTGGAGGGTGCAGAGCTGCTTCCCATTGAGCTGTCGGAAGATCCATCCGTTGATGCGGAAGGTGATGAAGGAGATCTGGAGGCGCTTCTGCGCTACCTGCTGGGCCAGGAAGCATAGTGCCGCCTCAGGACCTCAGTAGCTGGATGACTGGTGTACGAGTCGAGCGGATGCCAATCGTACTCACAAGCATTCGTAAGTATCCGCCCCCGGGAATCCATACTGCAGAAGCGCGCAGATATCTGTGGCGTCATTGTGGTGGACCGATGGATGATGTCGATGCGCTCGTTGATATTTTGCGTCAAATTGAGCTTGTCGAGGTCAAAGAAAATCGATTGAGGCCCACGAAAGTTGGAGTACGGGTTGCCACTCAGGATCACCAGGTAGGGGGAATACTTCTAGGTCAGAGGCTAATCCGTGCTGGTTTATTTTCGGGCCAGATTCGCCGTCTCCTTGAGGTGAGCGAGATAGACGAGACTGGATCACTTGTGTGTTCCAGGGATCTTGCGTTGGGCGTGGCACCTCAGTTGATTGGAATTCTGCGCCGTTTTAGCTCCGTCTCGTTCACGGATGAATTGCGGGTGCAGGCCAGTCTCGTTGCTGAGCTGGGCGGCGTTTGGTCCTTGCTACCAGCTCAGGTTGGTCCTGAGCTCGATTTCAAAAAGGACATGGGAAACCGCGGGGAGCTGTACAGCTACCAATACTGTCGCATGCAGGCCACGGACGGCACTAAAGTTCGGTGGGTGGCACGGGATGACGAGACTCTCGGGTACGACATTGAAGACCTGAACTACAGTCCTAAGCGGAGGATTGAAGTTAAGGCTAGCGGTGAAGAAAAGGTTCGCTTTTTTCTTAGTCGGAACGAATGGAATGTGGCTCGTGAAGTGGGAGATGCTTACGAGGTGCATTTTTGGGGTGGCGTCAACCTTAAGTCTGAGGTTCAAGAAGAGTTCAAGAAATTGACAGAGCGAGGGTATCCAGTGATATTTCGAGGGCTTAGCTCCCTGCTGGATTCAGGTGCTTTGTCCGCGACTCCCACGCAATACCTTGTAATTAGACCAGGTAGTGTCTGAATAGAGGTCGGCGGAAGGACTTTGGCCGGGAGCTGCTTTGGCGCGAGTGATCATGGCCCCGTAAGCTTCCGGCGCGTCGGGCAGTCTGTGGACCTGCCCGGTAAAGCACGACGTTGGGGCCATGATCTTCGAGGCTCGCGCCAAAGTGGCTGGCTAAAGTCGTGGAGCCGACCGCCCCAGCCACAGCGGGGTTCTTCCCTCTCATGGCCGCGGTCGGCGGCTTGGCGCGGGATCAGCGGGCCGTACGAACGCCCGCGCATCTGGCAGCGCCGGTCCGCATGCCACCGCCGTCACGATCCGGCCTCCTTCGGTGACACAAAGCGTCTTTGACTTGCACCGTTGGGGTCACAGCCAGTCCCGTGCCGGTGTTGGAATGTGGCCGCTGTGTGCGGCGACGGGCGGGCGGCGACGTGCGGCCGGTGGCGGAGACATTGAGGCGGCGCGGCGGCGACCGGCCGGCGCCGCCGCGCTTGGTGCGGCCCTCGGTTGATCCGACCTACTTATGTAGGCAACCAGGTGGAAGGGACGCGGCGTGGCCCCCGAAGCGGGGCGTTGAGGTCCGGCCGCAGTTGTGTTTTCCCCTCCTGAGGCCGAATCGTGGTGGCGGTGGCATGCGGGCCGTATGCGGCCGTTGATGCGCTTGGGCGGAGAGTGCGGCGGTCGGGTTGGCGATGATCGATGAGCGCCGTCGGCCGCCGGACAAGCGAGCGCAGCGAGCCTTGATGAAGTAGGGAAAGTTTGGCCGCATGGCGCCCTTGCAGGGGGCATCGTCGGCTGCTGCCATGAGTGCTGGGGACAAATGCGCACTTGGGGGGCGGAGCCGGTGGAAGGCCTCACGGTGAATCCGTGGAAGCGGCACGGTAAGGACAGGCTCTATGTGAACCTGCCGGACGGCACGCCGGTCGCGTGGGCGGACCGGGATTCCAAGGTCATCACTGTCAAGGTCACTGAGCATCGGCACGAGGCTGTCGCCCTGCTCCGCCAACACCTTGGTGATCCGGTGACCGTGCGCACCGACCGCCCGGCCCCTTCGCCTTCTCGTCGGCCTCGGCCGGCCAAGCCTCCTCAGCAGCCTTCACCCTCGGCGAAGGTTCGGCGTGATCGGCGTCCACTGCCTCTGCCCGAACTCACCGTTGCCGATGACTTGGCGAAGAACCCTCCCGGTGCAGTACTCCTCAGCGACATGGCAGTCCGTGGCCCCTCGGTTGTTGCGCGAGTGTGGTCCAAGTTGCTGAAACGCCCCTCGGGCTGGGAATCGTGGCTCGATGGCCTTGAAGGGGAAAAGAGGGTGGGCCGTGAGCTGGAACGTCTCACCGTTCATGGCTGGCGGGTCCTGCACGGCATCCCCAAGGGCAATGGCGGGGACATCGATCACTTGCTGATCGGTCCCGGCGGGGTGTTCGTCTTCAACACGAAGCGGCACCCTGGTGCTTCCGTCTGGGTCGGTGACGAGGTGGCCAAGGTCAACGGTTCCCCGCACCCGTACCCAGCGGCGAGCAAGGCGGAAGCCGCCTATGTGCGAGGGGTGTTGGAGCGCTACGCCGGCTTCGCGCCCGACGTGGTGCCCGTCCTTGCCTTCGTCGATGTCGCCTCGGTGGTCCGCGCACCGACGCAGCACACCGTGCGGACCTACCAGGAACGGGAGGTCTCCGCCCTGGCGCCGTTGACCGGGCAGCTCACCCTGGAACAGGTCGATTCGCTGTTCGCGGTGGCCCGGCACAAGCGCGCGTGGCTTCGCACGGACCCGCCTTCGGCACCCGGTCAGGCTTTGGGGGCTGGGGAGACGTAGCAGACAGCGTCGATCTCCTGCCCCTCGCCGTACGCGTGCCTGGCGGTCCCGAGGCGCTGCATCCCCAACCGTTCGTAGAGCCGGATGGCTGCCTTGTCCTTGGTCATCACATCGAGAACGACCCGTAGTCCGTGGTCCCGGGCGTAGTCGAAACCGGTCCGCATCAACCGCTCGCCGAGCCTTTCGCCCCGCGCCTCGGGTGCGATGAACAGACGGGCGCCTACGGCTACGTGGTCCGCAGTGTCGCCGCTCTGCTCGAGCCACATCTCCACGGCGTCCTCGCCCTGAGGCCGGCTGAGCATGGCATGCCCAACGATCTCGCTGCCCTTCTCTGCCACCCACGCTTGAAGAACGCCCGCGGGGCTCAGCCATTCCAGCGGGGCGTCGACGCCTTCCACTGGGTATCCGTCAACGGCGTGAACGGCGACAAGAGCCGCTGCCGCCCCTGGCAGGTCTGCTTCTGTGCGTGGGCGGATGGTCGTGGTCTGTCCGGCTGCGTCGCGGTGCATCTCGTTCCTCACCTCGTGCTCACTCGACAGGTACGTTGTAGCTGAGCCCGTTCATGTCGGCCCGCATCACGAACTTCGTCAGCTCGTACGGCTCGCCGTCCTGGTCAAGGCTGGTGTGGGCAACTTCGATCACAGGGACTCCAGACGGCAGGCTGAGGTAGCGAACCTCCTCCGGAGTGGGCATACGTGCCGTGATCTCGTCGTTGATCCGGGTCATGACGTGACCCTTCTCTTCGAGAATGCCGTGGATGCCGTACTGGTGGGGGACTTCCTCCTGGAGTAGCCCGGTGCCCTCCGCGATGCTCCACGGGATCCATGTCGTGACCCGGTAAACGGGGTCGTCGTCCGCGTAGAACACGTTTTCCCGCCGCAGCACCGACTTCGTCTTGCCTGGCACCTTGAGCTGCTTGGCCAGTTCGGCGTCCGGCTTCACTCGCTCGATGCCGAGCACTTCGAACCGGCCGGTCTTCCCTTGCTTCGCGCACTCGATCAGGAACGGGGAGAGGCCGGTTTCCCGGTACTTGGGTGAGTACCTGTCGTTCCCCAGGCGGATCAGTGCCTGCTTCTCCCGGACGAACACCCCGCGCCCCCACTCCGAGGTGACGAGTCCCTCGCGGCCGAGGATCTTGAACGCTTCGTCCACGGTGTTGCGTGCTACGCCGTACTGCTCAGCAAACGCGCGTTGCGACTTCAGCTTCTCCCCGGGCTCGTACTCCCCGCCTTGAATCGCTGCGCGTAGTTCGTCGGCGATCCGCTGGCTGGGCGGCTTGCTCTCGCCGGCCTGATCCGTCATCGAGCCTCCTAACTGGCTGACGTCACTCTATCGCCTGGCTCAAGCCAGTTGCGGCGAAGGGGTTGACGCTACTGGCTTGAGCCAGTACTACTGGTGCAAGCCAGTTCAACTGGCCTGAGCCAGTCGCTACTTGACGTCAACACTCACCCAAGGAGTACGCACGATGCGTCAGATCCCCGTCGACACCTCGTCCGCCACCGCGATGGTGGCGCAGCCTCCGCAGCCCAAGGTCAAGGACCGCCGCACTGGCGAGATCGCCACCGACCAGGAATCCGGTCTCACGCTGATGACCGTGGACGTGCTCTTCGTGATGAACGGCAACGCGGAGGTCATCACGGTGACCGTGGCAGAGCCCGACATCTCCGGGGAGCTGGTCATGGGTACGCCGGTCGCCCTGACCGGGCTGGTGGCCCGGCCGTGGGAGAACGAGTTCAACGGCCAGAAGCGGCACGGGATCAGCTTCCGTGCGGTCGCCGTCACCTCGCTGGTGACCGAGGCAGCCAAGCCCAAGGCGGCCTGATCATGGGCCGGTTAGTGATCGCGCTTGCGATCGTGGTCGGGGTGGCGCTGCTGCTGAGGTGGCGCCGCCCGGCCTGGTACTGGCTGACCTTCGGCGTCGCTCTGGCTGCGCTCCGGATCCGCTTCCGCTACGCGGCCGTCATGGACGCCTGCCACCTGACCGTGCCGGCCTCGCGTCTTCGGCTGGCACTCGCCCGGTGGTTCAACAAGCCCGTCCCGCAGCAGCGGGTGCCCCGACTGCTGTGGCTGCGGCCGACACGGACCGGCATCCGACTGCGGATCAAGATGCGTCCCGGTCAGGACGCCTTCGAGTTCTCCGCCGCCGCTGACCGGCTGCGCCACTCCTTCGGCGTCCATCAGGTCACCTCTCGTGAGATGAAGCCGGGCGTCGTTGAGATCACGCTGACCGGCTACGACGTGCTCAAGCACGTACAGATGCCCGCCAAGACCGACCGCGGCCTGTTGAAAATTCCGGTCGCTCTCGTGGAGGACGGCTCGATCCACTACCGGGACTACCGGGAGGTGCCGCACTCGGTGACGGTCGGTGCCACGCAGTCCGGTAAGTCTGTCTTTCAGCGCACCGTGATCAAGGAGCTCGCCGCACAGCCGGTCGCGCTGGTGGGCATCGACTGCAAGAAGATCGAACTCGGACCGTTCGCCCGTCGCTTCTCCGCGCTGGTCGACAATCCCGATGATGCCGCCGACCTGCTCGAAGCCCTCGTGGCCCGGATGGAGTCCATCTACGACGTGGTCCGCCGCGAACAGCGGATCAGCGCCGACACCCCGGACGCCGAGATCGCCGCGAACATCTGGGACCTGCCCGAAGCCTTACGCCCGGTCCCGGTGGTGGTCACCATCGACGAGATCGCCGAACTCGCTCTCAGCGCCAAGCGGAACGATCCGCGACGGGACCGGATCGTCACCGCCCTTATCCGCCTCGCTCAGCTCGGCCGTGCGGCGGGCATGTTCCTAGACATCTACGGGCAGCGCTTCGGGTCCGAACTCGGTGACGGGATCACCATGCTCCGCGCCCAGCTGACTGGCCGGACCGTGCACCGCGTCAACGACGAATCGACGGCCAAGATGGCCTTCGGCGATGTCTCCCCGCATGCGGTGTTCGCCGCGACCCAGATTCCCAACGCCCGCCGCGGGATGGCCGTGGTCGGCTACTCCACCGGCGACTGGACCCGTATCCGCACGCCGCACACCTCGATGCGGCAGGCCGTCGCCGCCTGCAACCGGCACGCCCACCTGGTGCCGGATCTCCCGGAGCTGGCCCGCTTCCGGCCCGGGCTCGGTCTCGCGCCCGCTGAGGCTCCGGCGGTAGCTCAAGCCGTCTGATCCGTCCCCTTTCCACCGGCCGGCGCGACCGCCTTGCGCCACGTCCCTACCCGAGCCATGCCTGAAACAGGAGGACCACTCGATGTGTGAGCACTGCGAGGACTTCCACCGCACGGTGCTGATGCTCGGCTCCCTGGCCGTCTACGCCGAACTCCACGACGCCGACCAGACGTTCATCGACACCGTCGGCCCGTGCCTGGCCGCGTCCCTGCCGGAGCCGCCGCCGGGGATGTTCCCGCCCGGCTACGACCCGAACGAGGGCCCCGAGTACCCCGGCCAGGGCCGGTGACCATGGCCACCGCCAAGAAGCCCGCCGGCCGTCGCAGGACCGCCGTACCCAAGCCCGCGAAGTGCCCGGACTGCGACGGCACGGGCGAGAGCACCGAAGCCGTCCGGGTCGGCTCCCGCAAAGGCCGCGCCACCGCCGATCAGCAGGCCGGACTCTGCCTCACCTGCTGGGGCAGCGGCGAAGCCCCCACCGACTGAACCGCGCCGGGGCCCGGGCGGCCGGACACGATCCCGCCCGGTCCCGGCCCCACACCACAGAAGGAGGTGAAGACATGTCCCGCTCGATTCGCCCGGACGCCGTCCTCGTTCAAGCCGTGATCGCTGGTGCGCTGTCCTTCGCCCACCTGCATGACCTGGCCGACGCTGCTGGTCAGGACGGCTGGAAAGCCTGGGCCTATCCGGTCTCGGTCGACCTGCTCCTGGTCGCTGCCTGGCGACGCCTCCGCTCGGACGGACCGTCCCGACTGGCCTGGTGCTGGTTTCTGATCGCCCTGGTCGCCTCGCTTGGCGCCAACGTGGCCACGGCCGGATTCCTCGACCTGGCGCACCCGCCGGCCTGGCTGCGGTTCGGCATCGCCGGATGGCCCGCGCTCGCCTTCCTCGGCGGGACGCTCCTCGCCCACTCCTATGCGCCTCCTGGTCCGGAGCCCACGGGCCCGGCAAGCGAAGTCCCGCCGACCGCACCGGACACGGACTTGGACATCGAGCGAGGGCCCGTCCTCGAGGCAGAGCCCGCCTCGCTGCCCGCTGCCGAGGACCCGGCCGCCCTGTCCGCCGCTGATCCTCTTCCGCCCGTCCCGGCCGCGCTGATCGACCACGCCCGCAAGGTCGCCGAAGACCACCGCGCCCGCACCGGCACCCCGATCGACACCGACACCCTGCGCACCCGCCTCGGCGTCCCGCTCCATCTCGCCAACGCGATCGCAGCCCACCTCACCTGACCCGAAAGGAGCACCACCCATGGGCATCTACCAGATCTGGCGCGAACTGCACCGCGTCGGAAAGGTCACCGTCGGCACCGCCCACGGACGACGGGGCCAGATCAAATACGTCGCCGCCTGCGCCGCCGACGACTGCGGCTGGGCCGTCGAATACGACGACATCAGCCCCGCCATGATCGCCGCCCAGGGCCACCGCTGCCCCGTCCGCTGAAAGGGGACCGGCGCCATGTCCGTACCGCTGTGGTTCTTCATCGCCTGCGTCGGCCTGGTCGGCATCAAGCTCGTCCGCCCGCCGCTCTGGCTCGTGATCGTCCTGCTGATCGGCGGCTACCTCCTCGCCGCCAGCTTCCTCGCCCCCGCCATCGACGCCACCACCAAATGAACTGATCCAGAAGGGAGTTCCACCGTGTTCCAGCCCCGCATTCCGGTCAACCCGACCCCTGGCCAGCAGGTCGTCCCCGTGGTCACTCCGACCGCCGTCGAACAACCCCACCACGCCACGGCCGCCGCCTGCGGCTGCCAACACCACGCGCCGGCCGCCATGGCTTCCCCACCGTCCCGGCCTGCCGTCCAGCTCACCCCGGGCGCCGTTGTGGCCGTCGCCGGCGCGGGCGTCGCCGTGGTCGTCGTCGTGGGCGTGGTCCTGGTCTCCATGCTGCTCGCGGTCGCCATCACCGCCGCTTCCTTGGCCGTATGCGCGCTCGTCGTCCGCTCGATCCTCGCCAGCGACACCCGACGCTGACCGGTCCCCGGAGCGGCCTCTACCGCCAAGTTTCGTCCGCTCCGGGAGCCGT
This sequence comes from Streptomyces sp. NPDC026500, assembly GCF_055567635.1. Classification (NCBI taxonomy): domain Bacteria; kingdom Bacillati; phylum Actinomycetota; class Actinomycetes; order Kitasatosporales; family Streptomycetaceae; genus Streptomyces; species Streptomyces sp. NPDC026500. The sequence continues at coordinate 523,328 of NZ_JBVHQB010000002.1, forward strand.
GCCCCCGTCCGATCTCTCAACCGGAAGGAACGCCCATCATGGCGCACTACACCGAGCTCTTCCCCGACGACGGCCGCATGTGCCCCAACTGCTGGGGCTTCGGCCGTGCCGCCGTCACCGTCGGCACCCGACACGACGACGGCTCCTACACGATCGTCTTCGCCAACTGCATCGGCTGCAACGGCCTCGGCTGGCTGCCGCTCCAGCTCATCGCCGACGTGTACGACGCGGCGACCGCGCGCAGGGCGGTGGACCGTGTCCTCTGACCTCACCTACATCGACTTCTTCGCCGGGGTCGGCGGCTCGTCCTACGGCGCCGTCTGCGTACCCGGCATCAGCCCCGTCCTGGCCGCCAACCACTGGGACCGTGCGATCGAGTCGCACAGCGCGAACTTCCCCGACACCGACCACTTCCGCGGGGACCTGCACGACGCCGATGTCGCCCGCTTCCCGGCCGCCGCCGTGTTCTGGGCCTCCCCGGAATGCCCCCAGTGGTCCAACGCGCGCGGGCGCCGCCGGGACTTCGACAAACAACCCGACCTGTTCGGCGAGACCCTGCCCGACCCGGCCGCCGACCGCTCCCGCGCCCTGATGTGGGACGTGCCCCGCTACCTCGAAGCCTGCCTGGCCAAGGGCCGACCGGTGCTCGCCGGGATCGTCGAGAACGTCATCGACGTCCGCGCCTGGGACCTGTGGCACACCTGGCGGGCCACCATCCGCAACCTCGGCTACGACACCCGGCTGATCGCCCTGAACTCGATGCACGCCCGCCCGGTTCGCACGCCCTACGCGCCCCAGTCCCGAGACCGGCTCTACCTCGCCTACTGGCGCCGCGCGCTCGGCCGCGCCCCCGACTGGGACAAGTGGCTGCGGCCGTCGGCCTGGTGCTCCGTCTGCGAGACCTGGGTGCACGCGGTGCAGGTGTTCAAGAACTTCCGCCGCGACATGGGCCGGTACCGGCAGCAGTACGTGTATCGCTGCCCGCACGTCACCTGCCGCAACACCCTCGTGGAACCCTCCGTCCTCCCGGCTGCCGTCGCGGTCGACTGGTCGCGCCCCGGCACTCCGATCGGCGCCCGCCCTGGCGGCCTGTCACCCAAGACCCTCGCCCGGATCCGCGCCGGACTCGACCGCTACGCGCTGCCCGTCACCGTCCCGGCAGGCGGCACCTGGCGCACCGAGGCAAACCCCGTCACGGCGCCGCTGCCCACCCGCACCACCCGCGAGAACGACGCCCTGGCCGTGCCGCCGCTGCTGGTCCCGGTGGAAGGCCGCGACGGCAAGCACGCCGCTCCGGCCGGCGAACCGCTGCGCACCCAGACCGCCCGCAACGAAACCGGCCTGGCCTGGCTGCCCTTCATCGCCGAACTGCGCGGCGGCCACTCCGACGCCCGCCCCGTCCTGGACGCCCTCGCCACCGTCACCGCCTCCGGCAACCACCACGGCCTGGTCACCCCGACCACGCTCGAACCCGTCCGCTGGGACAGCCTCCTCATCCCGTACTACGGCACCGGCACCGCCCGCCCGGTGGCCGAACCCGTTGGCACCCTGACCACGCACGACCGCTACGGCCTGACCACGGGCAGCCATGTCGACCTGGACGACGTGCTGTTCCGGATGCTGGAGCCGTACGAGATCGGCCGCGGCATGGCCTTCACCGACGCCTACACCGTGCTCGGCACCAAGCGTGAACGCGTACGCCAGTACGGCAACGCCGTCACCCCACCCGTCGCGGAAGTCCTCGTCTCCGCCCTCATCGAGACCATCACCGGCGCACCGCTTGACCGGGAGACGGTGGTGACCGCCGCATGACCGACACCGCGACCCTCGCGGGCCTGGACCCGGCCGCCCTCACCGACACACTCCGGGTGGCTGGCTCCCCGGGCTTCGGCCGCTGGCAAGACCAGATCCGCCGCACCGGCGGCTGCGCCAACCCCATCCACCTCACGGGCTGGACCCTGACCAAGGACAGGACGACCGGTGAGACGCTGCACCACTACAGCACCGAGCACGAGCCGGGCGCACGGTTACGGATTGCCTGCGGAAACCGCCGTGCCTCCCGCTGCCCGGCCTGTGCCTGGACATACGCGGGCGACACGTACCACCTGATCCGCGCGGGCCTCGCCGGAGACGACCGCCACGGCATCCCCGCCACCGTCCGTGAACGCCCCCGCGTCTTCGCCACCTTCACCGCACCATCCTTCGGGCCCGTCCACAACCGCCCCACCCGCGGGTTCTGCCGCTGCGGCACTCGGCACGCCGAGGACGACCCCGCGCTCGGTACCGCGCTGGACCCGGCATCGTACGACTACGCGGGCGCCGTGCTCTTCAACAACCACGCCGGTGACCTGTGGCACCGCTTCGTCAAGCGGCTGCGCCGTGAGATCGCCGCCCGCGCGGGCCTGACCCAACGCGAACTCGCCGACACCTGCCGCCTCTCCTACGGCAAGGTCGCCGAGTTCCAGAAGCGCGGCGCCGTCCACTTCCACGCCGTGATCCGCCTCGACGGACCCGACGGTCCGGATGATCCGCCGCCGTTTTGGGCCGCGACCGCGCTGCTCACGGAGTCCATCCGGGCCGCCTCTGTTCACCGCTACTCGACCGTCAGCGTGCCCGCCGCGGGGCAGCAGCCGGCCCGCTCCTTCCAATGGGGCACTCAGCTCGACATCCGCCCCGTCAAGGCGTTCGGTGACGGCTCCGACATCACCGAGCAGGCAGTCGCCTCCTACGTCGCCAAGTACGCCACCAAGGCAGCCGAGAACACAGGCACCCTGGACCGGCCGATCGGCAACCGCGAAGCCCCGGTCATCCTCGGCGTCCCCGCCCACGCCCGCCGCCTCATCGAGGCCTGCTTCGACCTTGACTCCCTCTACCCGGACCGGCGCCTGCGGGCCTGGGCGCACATGCTCGGCTTCCGCGGTCACTTCAGCACCAAGTCCCGCCGCTACTCGACCACCCTCGGCACTCTGCGCCAGATCCGCGCCGACTACCGCGCTGCCCAAGAGCGCCAAGACCGCGGCCTCGACGACACGGAGCCGGACACCGTCCTCGTGCTGGCGAGCTGGCAGTACGCCGGCCACGGCCACACGCCCGGGGAATCCGTCCTTGCCGCCAGCATCGCCCGGGATCTCCAGATCAACCGCCAAATCGCCCGCGAAGAACTCGCCGCTGTGGAGGGGGCTTTGACGTGAAAGACGAACTGATGACCGTACCGCAGATCCTTGAGGAACTCGGCGGCGTATCGCGGCGAACGTTCTACCGGTGGCGCGAGCTGGGACTTGCACCTGCCGCGTTCAAACTCCCCAACGGTGAGCTGCGCGTCTGGCGTAGCGACTTCCGGACATGGCTACGGCAGATGGAGACCGCAGCGTGAAGTCTCTTGATGTGAAGGTCTGGGCCGTCCGCAAGCGCGACACCAAAACGCCCTCGTACGGCGTCCGCTGGTCTGTGGCGGGCAACGTCTTCTCCGACTCGTTCCGCACGAAGGCGCTCGCCGATCACTACCGCTCAAAGCTGATGCGGGCGATGCGCGACGGCGAGGAGTTCGATAAGGCGTCCGGTCTTCCGGCCTCGATGGAACAGAAGAAGTCGGCTGTGTCCTGGTACGACTTTGCTCTTCGGTACCTCGCCATGAAGTGGCCTCATGCTGCTCCCAATACGCGCGATGGGATCAATGAATCGCTCACCAGCGTGACCGTGGAGCTCCTCGACGAGCGGGCTGGACGACCGTCCGACCAGGCCGTCCGAAAGGCGCTCCGCAACTGGGCCTTCGTCTTGCCGGGGCCCGATGACCGAGACGTCCCGGACGATGTGCGCAACGTCCTCCACTGGGTGTCGAAGGCATCGCGACCGCTCGCTGATCTAGCTGAACCGGCCACGGCCCGTGCGGTGCTGGACTCGCTGAAGCTCAAGCTCGATGGCACGGCCGCGGCAGCCGAGACCGTGCGGCGCAAGCGGCGGACGCTCGTCAACGCCGCCAACTACGCGGTCGACCTGGGGGAGCTGCGCGAAAACCCGATCACGGCCGTCCGCTGGCAGAAACCGAAGGTCTCCAACCAGGTTGACCCCCGAGTAGTCGCGAACCCGGAGCAGGCTGGCAACCTCCTGGCGGCCGTCTCCTACGTGGGTGGTTACCGGCGTGCTCGCGGTCGGCGCCTGGTGGGTCTCTTCGCCTCGATGTACTTCGGTGGACTCCGGCCGGCTGAAGCGATCGGGCTCGTCGAGACGGACTTGGTGCTGTCTCCCCAGGGCTGGGGATCGGTTCTGCTGAACCGAACGCGTCCGTCGGTCGGAAGGCAGTGGACCGACTCGGGGGAGACCCACGACGACCGCGGTCTGAAGAACCGGCCGGTTGAGGACGTCCGGCGGGTTCCCATCCCGCCCCACCTCGTAGCGGTGTTCCGCGAACATCTGGCCACCTTCGGCACGGCGGACGACGGGCGGCTCTTCTTCAGTGAGAAGGGCTCGGTCGTTCCGTCCTCGACGTACTACCGCGTCTGGCAGGAAGCCCGACTGCTCGCGCTGCCGCCGGCCGTCGTCTCCTCGCCGCTCGCGAGCCGCCCGTACGATCTTCGGCATTCGGCACTGTCGACCTGGCTCAACGCGGGCGTCGACCCCACCGAGGTCGCGGAGCGGGCTGGTAACAGTGTTGAGGTCCTGCTGAACCGCTACGCGAAGTGCCTCGATGGACGGCAGGACGTCGCCAACCGACGTATCGAGGATCTGCTTCGCGAGTACGAGTGACGTGACTGCCTGTATTACCTAGGCCCTCGGCACCCGGGCCGGGGGCCTTGCGCGCCAGCTGACGGCGGTCAGGGTGAGGATGCGTTCTCCGACGCGGGCCAGGTCCGCCACTCGAGGGGCAAGTGTCTTCCCGCTACTGCCTCTTCTTGGTGGCTGACCGCTGATACCAGGCCACGCCCAAGATGGCTGCAGAGCCGACGATGAAGAACACCACTGTCCCAAGGCCTACCGCCTGGATCACGAATGAGCCGATCATGATGGCGATCATCAGAAAGATCAGGCAGCTCATACCGCCCTTGACACACGATACGAACTCGGGCTCCTGGCTCATGCGCCCCCCAAAAGATTCAATGAGCAAGTACCGAGCATAGATCCAAAGACGTCCCAGCCGGCTGGATGCGCGAGGTGCCCCCCACGCACCGAATCTGCGGGCCGCGACAACGTGCATGGTGTCGAAACTGTCGTCGGGTGCGAGCGTCGTGGTGGACCACATGCCGTTGGGGGCGTCGTAGATCAGGAGAGCGCCAAGGCCCGTGCCGGCGATGCGCCTCCAGTGTCCGAACGAGACGAAGGCGGTGCCGAAGCCGCCGTCGACCTGCAGGTCTCCGGTCGACCACTGCTCGTTGTCCTGGCTGGGGATGCCAAGATCCCGTCCACACCTCGTCCACAGACCCCGACATGCGGCGGCTCTGGGCGGCATCTGGCTGCACATACGCGAAGACCCCGGCCTCAGCGTTTCCGCTGGTGACGGGGTCTTTGGGCACCTCATGAGGGGTGCCCCCGGCAGGATTCGAACCTGCGCACACGGCTCCGGAGGCCGTTGCTCTATCCCCTGAGCTACGGGGGCGTGTCGGGCGCGTTGTGCGGCGACGGGTAGAACCCTACCAGCTCCTTCAGGGGTGATCGCCACGTGTTTTGGCCGGGGGCAGGTGGTGTTGCGGAGAGTGCGGGAGGAGTGGGGGAGGGCTGGGCGGATGGGTGCGTCCTGCGAGGGGTGGTGGGGTCCGCACGGGGGTGGAAGTGGGGAAAACCCGGACGCGGCGGTGGGCGCGGACCTACTCTCGAGTTGTGCCAGGCGTGTCCGGTCGGGTGCTTGTTGTGGACGACAACAAGGTCATCCGGCAGCTGATCAGGGTCAACCTCGAGCTGGAGGGTCTCGAGGTCGTGACCGCGGCTGACGGTGCCGAGTGTCTGGACGTCGTCCATCAGGTTCGGCCCGATGTCGTCACCCTCGACGTCGTGATGCCTCGGCTCGACGGCCTGCGCACCGCCGCTCGGCTGCGTGCCGATCCCCGGACGCGGAATCTTCCCCTCGCCATTGTCAGCGCCTGCACGCAGTACGAGGTCGAGAGCGGGCTCGACGTCGGTGTCGACGCCTTTCTCGCCAAGCCTTTCGAGCCCTCTGAACTCGTGCGACTCGTAAGGCAGTTGATCGAGCGGCGTGAGGTTGGCGGTGGTGTCGCGGGCGGCGCCGTCGAGGAGACCGAGCGCGCGGGACGCACTGGTCACTGAGCCGTACCCGGGGCGTTGGGGCGCGAGGCGTCCCGTTCTGTTGGTCGGCCGACCTGTGTGGAGTACCCCGGCCGCCTGCCGACGTCTGCCGGACCCGCCGATCTCCGAGACTCGTTCGCACCTTCTGCCGATGTGGGTTGGGCCGCGGCTGGTTCAGCCCAAGGCGCCGCCCTGGGACACGGTGATCAGCAAACCCACGCGCCGAGGGCCGGCCGGGTGTGTCCCGAGTCCCGGGTGAGAGGCCGGCCCCCGAGCTGGCCGCGAGTCCGGTCCCTCCCGCAGCCACTCCTCCCCCCCCCAGTCGTGCCGCTGGAGTGGGGGGGGAAGGAGTGGGGCCGTCGGAACAAGGCCATCGAGCCCACTCCCCGAGTGCGATCCTCGACCCCCGATCTCCGGCCGCAGTCCGACCCGGACCCTGACCCCCTGCCTCCGTCCCAACCGTGACCGTGACCGTGACCGAGCGCGCCTCGCGCAGCGACCCTGACCCGCGGCCTTCGGCCCGACCCGCGACCTCCGGGCCCCGACCCCCTATGTCGGCCCCGGCACCCCGCTCCCCGGGCTCACGGACCCCCGGCCTCCGGCCCCGGCACCCCGCTCCCCGGGCTCACGGACCCCCGGCCTCCGGCCCCGGCACCCCGCTCCCCGGGCCCACGGCCCCCCCGGCCCCGTCCGACCGCGGCCCCGACCCCCGAGTCATGGCCTCCGGCCCCGACCTCCGGCCCCGACCTCCGGCCCCGCCCCCGGGCCCACGCCCCCCGGGCCCAGACCTTCCGCCCCTCGCCCCCGCCCCCGGACAGCGCACCCCCGCCCCCAACTCCAGCCACCACCCCCACCCACACCCCCGCCCCCGGCCACCGCACCCCCTCGCCCCCGCCCCCGGACAGCGCACCCCCGCCCCCAACTTCAGCCACCACCCCCACCCACACCCCCGCCCCCGGCCACCGCACCCCCTCGCCCCCGTCCACATGCCGGACCATCGTCCAAACCGGCTCGCATTCCCACCCCCCTCCTCCCCTAGGCTTGTCCCGTGACCCCCGTCGAGCTCTCCCGTACCGTGCTGCGCGCGGTGCGTCGTGCTGTCGACGTGGGGGCACTGAGCGTCTCCGTGCCCGCGAGTGCGGTGGTCACGCCGCCGGGGCCGGGCGGGTGCGGTGACTACGCGACGAACATCGCGTTGCGGCTGGCCGGTCCGGCCGGGCGGCCCGCTCCGGAGGTCGCCGAGATTCTGCGGCCGCACATCGCGGGTGCCCCCGGCGTCGCCGACGTGGCCGTCACCGGACCGGGGTTCCTCAACATCACACTCGGGGGTGGAGCGTTCGCCGCCCTGGTGGCGGAGGTTCTGGAGCAGGGGACGCGGTACGGGTACGGCGACACCTTCGCCGGGCAGGTCGTCGAGCTGCGCGTTCCCTACGACACCCGGGCCGAAGTGGTCGCCGACACCCTCGTACGGATCGTCGCCACCCAGGGCGGACGTGCCGAGGTGCGCCACGCCGAGCCCGTGAACCTGCGGCCCGTGCCCGCGCCCGAGGACCCGACCCCCCTCGGCCCCGACGCCGCCCGCTGGGCGCTGCTCCACCCCGCGCCCCACGACCGGCCCCGGATCAGCGCCGACCACCTGGTTCAGCGCGAGAGCAATCCTCTCTTCCGCGTCCGTTACGCCCACGCCCGCACCCGGGCCCTGCGCCGCAACGCCGCCACCCTCGGCTTCGCCGCCACCACCCTCGGCTTCGCCGGCGCCCCCCACGGCGTACGCCCTCCGAACGGTTCCGGCGCCCGCGCCGACGCCGTTCCCCGCGAAGGTGGCTCGCCCACCTCCTCGGGCAACGAGGGCCCGCGCACCCCCAGCGGCACCGGCGCCTTCCCTGCCGCGCTCCCCACCCCTTCCCACCAGGACGCAGCCGATCTCCTCGCCGCCCTGGCCGAATATCCGCACGCCCTGTGTGTCGCCGCGCGGCACCGGGCGCCTGATCGGCTCGCGCGGCATCTCGTCGTGACCGCCGACGCCCTTCTCGGTTTCCAGCATGTCGTGCTGCCGCTCGGCGACGAGAAACCCTCGGCCGCCCACCGCGCCCGGCTCGCGCTCGCCGAAGCCGCCGGGACGGTGCTGGCCGGCGGCCTGTCCCTGCTCGGCATCAGTGCACCCGAATACCTCTGACACAGCAGATGACACAGCAGAAAGCCCTAAAGACATGAGCCGTTCCGCACATCCCGCCGGGCCCCGTCACGCCGACGTCTTCACCGAGGGCCACTACAGCGCCCCGCCCGCCGACCTCAACGCCCTCGACCCGAAGGTGTGGTCGCACACCGTCAGCCGTACGGACGACGGTGTCGTGAGCGTCGGCGGACTCGAAGTCACCGCGCTGGCCGAGGAGTTCGGCACGCCCGCGTACTTCCTCGACGAGACGGACTTCCGCGAGCGGGCGCGTGCCTGGCGTACCGCGTTCGGGCACGACGCCGATGTCTTCTACGCGGGCAAGGCCTTCCTGTCGCGCGCCGTCGTGCGGTGGCTGCACGAGGAGGGGCTCAACCTGGACGTGTGTTCCGGGGGTGAGCTGGCGACCGCGCTGTCCGCCGGGATGCCCGCCGACCGCATCGCCTTCCACGGCAACAACAAGTCCGAGAACGAGATCCGTACGGCTGTCGAGGCCGGTGTCGGGCGGATCGTGCTCGACTCCTTCCAGGAGATCGTGCGGGTGGCGCACATCGCGCAGTCCCTGGGCAAGCGGCAGCGGGTGCAGATCCGGGTGACGGTGGGCGTCGAGGCGCACACGCACGAGTTCATCGCCACGGCGCACGAGGATCAGAAGTTCGGCATCGCGCTCGCCGACGGGCAGGCCGCAGAGGCCGTACGGCGGGCGCTCGCGCTCGACGCGCTCGAACTCGTCGGGATCCACTCGCACATCGGGTCGCAGATCTTCGACATGGCCGGCTTCGAGGTCGCCGCCCGACGCGTCGTCGCGCTGCTGGCCGCCGTGCGCGACGAGCACGGGGTCGAGCTGCCCGAGATCGATCTCGGTGGCGGTCTCGGCATCGCGTACACCAGCGACGACGACCCCCGCGAACCGCACGAGATCGCCAAGTCGCTGAGCGAGATCGTGACGCGCGAGTGCGAGGCCGCCAAGCTGCGCACGCCGCGGATCTCCGTCGAGCCGGGACGCGCCATCGTCGGTCCCACCGCGTTCACGCTCTACGAGGTCGGCACCATCAAGCCGCTCGACGGGCTGCGGACGTACGTGTCGGTGGACGGCGGCATGTCCGACAACATCCGGACCGCGCTGTACGACGCCGAGTACAGCGTCGCCCTCGTCTCGCGTACCTCCGACGCCGAGCCGATGCTCGTGCGCGTCGTCGGCAAGCACTGCGAGAGCGGTGACATCGTCGTGAAGGACGCATTCCTGCCCGCTGACCTGGCCCCGGGCGACCTCATCGCGGTCCCGGCCACCGGCGCGTACTGCCGGTCGATGGCCAGCAACTACAACCACGCGCTGCGCCCGCCGGTCGTCGCCGTGAAGGACGGCTCTGCGCGGGTGATCGTCCGCCGCGAGACGGAGGAGGACCTGCTGCGCCTCGATGTCGGGTGACCGGAGGGACTTGGCCGGAAGGACCTGGTCGGGGGGACTTGACCGGAGGGGCTTCCGGCGCCGGGGTGGCGTCGGGGGGCGGGCGACATCGGGTCCAGGTATGACGTCAGGTGACAGGAGGTGACTTCAGGTGATCGGATGTACCGGGTGCCCACGGGTGGAAGATCTCCTGTCGTCACCTACCAGAAAAATGAAATGGACGTCTCACGATCCGGACGAAGGGTAGAAACTCCCGTCCGGTGAGTGAGACTGGTCCAACCGAAGACGGTATGAGGAAACGAGGTCGGATGATGCGTACGCGTCCGCTGAAGGTGGCGCTGCTGGGCTGCGGGGTTGTCGGCTCAGAGGTGGCGCGCATCATGACGACGCACGCCGACGACCTCGCGGCCAGGATCGGCGCCCCCGTCGAGCTCGCGGGCGTGGCCGTGCGCCGACCCTCCAAGGTGCGCGAGGGCATCGACCCCGACCTGGTCACCACCGACGCCACCGCCCTCGTCAAACGCGGGGACATCGACGTCGTCGTCGAGGTCATCGGCGGCATCGAGCCCGCCCGTACGCTGATCACCACCGCGTTCGAGCACGGCGCCTCCGTCGTCTCCGCGAACAAGGCGCTGCTCGCCCAGGACGGTGCCGCCCTGCACGCGGTGGCCGAGGAGCACGGCAGGGACCTCTATTACGAGGCCGCCGTCGCCGGCGCCATCCCGCTGATCCGGCCGCTGCGCGAGTCCCTCGCCGGCGACAAGATCAACCGGGTGATGGGGATCGTCAACGGAACCACCAACTTCATCCTCGACAAGATGGACTCCACGGGAGCGGGTTACCAGGAGGCCCTCGACGAGGCCACCGCCCTCGGGTACGCCGAGGCCGACCCCACCGCCGACGTCGAGGCGTTCGACGCCGCCGCCAAGGCCGCCATCCTCGCCGGGATCTCCTTCCACACGCGCGTGCGCCTCGACGACGTCTACCGCGAGGGCATGACCGAGGTCACCGCCGCCGACTTCGCCTCGGCGCGGGGGATGGGCTGCACCATCAAGCTGCTCGCCATCTGCGAGCGGGCCGCCGACGGGGGCTCGGTGACGGCGCGCGTGCATCCCGCGATGATTCCGCTGACGCACCCGCTCGCCTCCGTGCGCGGCGCGTACAACGCCGTGTTCGTCGAGTCGGACGCCGCCGGTCAGCTGATGTTCTACGGGCCGGGCGCCGGCGGCGCCCCGACCGCCTCCGCCGTCCTCGGCGACCTGGTGGCCGTGTGCCGCAACAAGCTCGGCGGCGCCACCGGGCCCGGCGACTCCGCGTACACCCAGCTGCCCGTCTCACCCATGGGCGAGGTCGTCACGCGCTACCACATCAGTCTCGACGTGGCCGACAAACCCGGTGTTCTCGCCCAGGTCGCGACCGTCTTCGCCGAGCACGGGGTGTCCATCGACACCGTGCGTCAGTCGGGCAAGGACGGCGAGGCCTCCCTCGTCGTCGTCACCCATCGCGCGTCCGACGCGTCCCTCGCCGGGACCGTCGAGGCGTTGCGCAGCCTCGACACCGTGCGGGGTGTCGCCAGCATCATGCGGGTTGAAGGAGAGTAACCAGCAATGACCCACCAGTGGCGCGGAATCATCGAGGAGTACCGGGACCGGCTTCCGGTGTCCGACAGCACGCCGGTCGTGTCGCTCCGCGAGGGCGGTACGCCGCTCGTACCCGCGCAGGTGCTCTCGGAGCGCACAGGGTGCGAGGTCCACCTCAAGGTGGAGGGCGCCAATCCGACCGGTTCCTTCAAGGACCGCGGTATGACCATGGCCATCACGCGGGCGAAGGAGGAGGGCGCGAAGGCCGTCATCTGCGCCTCCACCGGCAACACGTCGGCGAGCGCCGCCGCCTATGCCGTACGCGCCGGGATGGTCTGTGCCGTCCTCGTGCCGCAGGGCAAGATCGCGCTCGGCAAGATGGGCCAGGCCCTCATCCACGGCGCCAAGATCCTCCAGGTCGACGGCAACTTCGACGACTGTCTGGCGCTGGCGCGCTCGCTGTCCGACAACTACCCGGTGGCGCTGGTCAATTCGGTCAATCCGGTGCGTATCGAGGGCCAGAAGACCGCCGCCTTCGAGATCGTGGACATGCTCGGCGACGCGCCCGACATCCATGTCCTTCCGGTGGGCAACGCGGGCAACATCACCGCGTACTGGAAGGGTTACACGGAGTACGCCGCCGACGGTATCGCCCGGCGGACCCCGCGCATGTGGGGATTCCAGGCCTCCGGTTCCGCGCCGATCGTGCGCGGCGAGATCGTCAAGGACCCCTCGACCATCGCGACCGCGATCCGGATCGGCAACCCGGCCTCGTGGAAGTTCGCGCTGGCCGCGCGGGACGAGTCGGGCGGCCTCATCGACGAGGTGACGGACCGTGAGATCCTGCGCGCCTACCGGCTGTTGGCCGCGCAGGAGGGTGTCTTCGTCGAGCCCGCGTCCGCCGCGTCCGTCGCCGGTCTGCTGAAGGCCGCCGAGCAGGGCAAGGTCGACCCGGGGCAGCGCATCGTCTGCACGGTCACCGGAAACGGTCTCAAGGACCCCGACTGGGCCGTCGCGGGTGCTCCGCAGCCGGTCACGGTCCCGGTGGACGCGGCTACGGCGGCGGAGCGGCTCGGACTGGCCTAGATCGAGGCCCGGTCCGGCGTCGATCCGGGCTCGATCCGGCGTGGATCCAGATCTGGTTGGGCGTAGAACCAGGTCCGGTCCGGCCCGGATCCAGGCCCGGTATGGCGTAAACCCGCCAGGCGTGAACCCGCCAGGCGGGGCCGGTCGGCCCCCGTCCGACCCGACGGGACCCGTCCAACAGGGCGGAACGCGCCGTGAGCGGGCGGGAAACCGTCAGAAAGCCGACGGAAACCGTCCGTTCGTGGGGGTCATCCCCACGGCGACCCGACGGGGGGTGCACGAGGGGCTTACGACACGCATCGTGCGCCTCCTGTGCGCCCTATGTCGCCACAGAACCTTCCTTCGATAGGCTGTACCGAACCCGCCCGCCGCATATGCCGCGGCGCCGCGCCGTCTTTGCGGACTCCGGGTCCTGTGCCCGTCTGTCGCGGTTCATCTCGCAGTTCTTCGAAAATCTCGTACATCACGCAGCTCAAGGAGAGTCATCGAGCGATGGCCGGTCCAGCGTTCCGCGCCGCCGCCGTCCGGGTGCGCGTCCCCGCCACCAGCGCCAACCTCGGCCCGGGTTTCGACGCCTTCGGGCTGTCACTTGGGCTGTACGACGACGTGGTCGTCCGGGTGGCCGACTCCGGGCTGCACATCGACATCGCGGGGGAGGGCAGCGAGACGCTGCCGCGCGACGAGAACCATCTCCTCGTACGTTCCCTGCGCACCGCCTTCGATCTGCTGGGCGGACAGCCGCGCGGCCTCGAGATCGTCTGCGCCAACCGCATCCCGCACGGTCGGGGTCTCGGCTCCTCCTCGGCCGCCATCTGCGCCGGCATCGTCGCCGCCCGCGCGGTGACGATAGGCGGGGACAGCAGGCTCGACGACACCGCGCTCCTCGAGCTCGCGACCGAGATCGAGGGACACCCCGACAACGTCGCGGCCTGTCTGCTCGGCGGGTTCACGCTCTCCTGGATGGAGTCCGGCGCCGCGCGGGCGATCAGGATGGAACCCGCCGAATCCATCGTTCCGGTGGTGTTCGTACCGGGAAAGCCCGTGCTCACCGAGACCGCGCGCGGTCTGCTGCCGCGCACCGTTCCGCATGTCGACGCCGCGGCCAACGCGGGTCGCGCCGCACTGCTCGTCGAGGCACTGACCCGGCGCCCGGAGCTGTTGCTGCCCGCGACCGAGGACCGACTGCACCAGGAGTACCGCGCCCCTGCGATGCCGGAGAGCGCCGCGCTCGTCGAGCGCCTGCGCGCCGACGGCATCCCGGCGGTGATCTCCGGCGCGGGCCCCACCGTCCTCGCGCTGGCGGACCGCGCGTCGGCCGACAAGGTGGCCGATCTCGCAGGTCAGGGCTGGGCCGCCAACCGTCTGGACCTCGACGCCCAGGGGGCGTGCGTGTTGCCGCTCGCACCTGTCGGGGTCAATTGACGACGCACGGTTGCCGGATTTGGAGAGGGGGAATGTTTGTTGGATCCGGTAGTGTTAACCTCAAGTCTGCACCCGACCCCACCATGGCGAGGTGCTTCGCGTCCCCGTCCGGGACACCCATTCTTCCGGGAGCCTCCCAAACTGCTACGTGCCTTGCATTGGGTGCTATGCGCTGAGCAGTGCTGAGCACGCTCCGGAACCGGCGTGACCGAGCCGATGACACCGAACCTCAGTGCCACGGCTCCGGAATCGTCATCATCTGCAATGTCTTCCGCCGCTTTGGCGGACCACCGCCCCGGCACGGTCCACACAGCAAGGACCAATGCCGGACAGCACAACCGGTCGCCGAGCCAGACAGGCCGACGTCCGCTCCAGGGAAGGACCCTTCGTGAGCGACACCACCGATCTGATGGGCGCACGTGTCGAGGAGACCGCTGCCGCGCCCGCCACGGACGCCTCCGCGCCTGCCACCGGTGCCGGCTCCAGGCGACGCCGCGGTACCGGCCTCGAAGGCATGGTGCTGGCCGAGCTGCAGCAGGTCGCATCCGGCCTCGGAATCAGGGGCACCGCGCGTATGCGCAAGAGCCAGCTGATCGAGGTCATCAAGGAGGCGCAGGCCGGAGGGGGCGCCCCGGCCAAGACGGCGTCCGACGACGCCGCCGAGACCAAGCCGAAGCGCCGGACCACCTCGAAGGCCCGTACGGGCGACGAGGCCGCGGCCCCGGCCGAGGACAAGGCCGAGAAGGTCGCCGCCGAGAAGGCCGTGGCCCAGCAGCAGATCGAGATCCCCGGCCAGCCGCTCAGCGACGATGCTCCCGCCGAGCGCCGTCGTCGCCGTGCCACCGCCGAGGCGGGCAGCCCCGAGACGGTTGCCGCCGAGGCGAAGAGCGAGCCGAGGGCCGAGACGCAGGGCGACGCCGAGGGCGCCGACGGACGTCGTGAGCGCCGTGACCGCCGTGACCGCGACCGGGGCGGCCGTGACCGCGACCGCCGTCCGGGCAAGGGCGACGAGCAGCAGGGCGGCCAGGGTGCCGGACAGCAGCGCCCGGACCGTCAGGAGCGCCAGGACCGTCCGGACCGTCAGCAGCAGGGCGGCGGTCGTCAGGACCGTCAGCAGACGCGCGACAACGGCCCCCGTGACACCGGTCCCCGTGACAACGGCCCGCGTGACAACGGTCCGCAGGACGACGACGACTTCGAGGGCGGCCGCCGCGGCCGCCGCGGCCGTTACCGGGACCGCCGTGGGCGTCGTGGACGCGACGAGATCGCCGAGCCGCAGGTCGCCGACGACGACGTGCTGATCCCCGTCGCGGGCATCCTCGACATCCTCGACAACTACGCGTTCATCCGTACGTCGGGCTACCTGCCGGGTCCCAACGACGTGTACGTCTCGCTCGCCCAGGTCCGCAAGAACGGTCTGCGCAAGGGTGACCACGTCACCGGCGCGGTCCGTCAGCCCAAGGACGGCGAGCGCCGCGAGAAGTTCAACGCGCTGGTGCGCCTGGACTCGACGAACGGCATGGCCCCCGACTCCGGTCGCGGCCGGCCGGAGTTCAACAAGCTGACGCCGCTCTACCCGCAGGACCGGCTCCGCCTGGAGACCGACCCGGGCGTGCTGACGACCCGGATCATCGACCTCGTCGCGCCGATCGGCAAGGGCCAGCGCGGTCTGATCGTGGCCCCGCCGAAGACCGGCAAGACCATGATCATGCAGGCGATCGCCAACGCGATCACGCACAACAACCCCGAGTGCCACCTGATGGTCGTCCTGGTCGACGAGCGTCCGGAAGAGGTCACCGACATGCAGCGGTCGGTCAAGGGCGAGGTCATCTCCTCGACCTTCGACCGCCCGGCCGAGGACCACACCACGGTCGCCGAGCTCGCCATCGAGCGCGCCAAGCGTCTGGTGGAGCTGGGCCACGACGTCGTCGTGCTGCTCGACTCGATCACGCGTCTGGGCCGTGCGTACAACCTCGCCGCCCCGGCCTCCGGCCGCATCCTGTCCGGTGGTGTCGACTCGACCGCGCTGTACCCGCCGAAGCGCTTCTTCGGTGCCGCGCGCAACATCGAGGACGGCGGCTCGCTGACCATCCTGGCCACCGCGCTCGTCGACACCGGCTCGCGCATGGACGAGGTCATCTTCGAGGAGTTCAAGGGCACCGGCAACGCCGAGCTCAAGCTCGACCGGAAGCTCGCCGACAAGCGTGTCTTCCCGGCGGTGGACGTGGACGCGTCCGGTACCCGTAAGGAAGAGCTGCTGCTCGGCAGCGACGAGCTCGCCATCACCTGGAAGCTGCGTCGCGTGCTCCACGCGCTCGACCAGCAGCAGGCGATCGAGCTGCTGCTCGACAAGATGAAGCAGACGAAGTCGAACGCCGAGTTCCTGCTCCAGATCCAGAAGACCACGCCGTCGCCGGGCAACGGCAACGACTGAGGTCTCCACGGCTGAGGTCCGCAACGACCGAGGTCCGCAGGGCAAGAACCACCAGGGGCCGCCCCCGTCACGCAGGTGACGGGGGCGGCCCCTTGTGCTGTTCGGGGCGCGTGTACGATCGCGCCCTTGAACTTTTGCTGAAACAGATCTGAACTCTTATCTCTGAGGGGGGACTTGAGTGGAAACATCCATGCCTGGGGGCGGTCGGCACAGACGCCGCATGCGGATCGCCGTCCCGGTCGCCGCAGCCGGCCTCGCCGCCGCCGTCGCCGGTGCGCTTCTGATGTCGTCCGCGAACGCCGCGCCCATTACGACGCTGCCCACTCCGACCGTGCGGCTCACCCACTCGACGCCGTCACTGGCCGAGCTGGAGAAGCGTGTGGCGGGTGCCGTCGCCGGTGACGACATCGCGGGCCGGACGACCCAGAAGGCGTCCCTGAGCGCCTCCACGACCCCGGTGCAGGTCGACCCGAAGATCATCGGCGGCACGACGACCACCATCAGCACCGCCCCGTGGATGGCCCAGCTCTGGTACTACGACGACAAGGGCACCACAGACGAGTCCGACGACCTCGGCTTCTTCTGCGGTGGCTCCGTCGTCTCGCCGACGAAGATCCTGACCGCCGCGCACTGCGTCAAGGGCTACAACTGGAAGGCCAACGGCGCCGTCATCACCGGCACCTCCCAGCTGCCGACCGGCAGCGACGTGCACGGGGGCACGGTCACCGCCCCCTGGCGGCAGTGGAACCACCCGTCGTACAGCTCGACGACCATCGACAACGACATCGCGGTCATCACGCTGGCGAACCCCGTCACCGCCAAGCCGATCAACATGACGACGTCCGGTGACACCACCTCGTACAAGGCGGGCACCACGGCGACGCTCTACGGCTGGGGCCGCACCAGCTCCACCACGCAGGACATCTCCGACACGCTGAAGACAGCCACGCTGCCGATCAACTCGGACACCACGTGTGCCACCGCCTTCGGCAGCGACTTCATCAAGGGCCACATGGTCTGCGCGGGCAAGCCGGCGACCGGCAGCGACGCCGGCACCACCTCGGCCTGCAACGGCGACTCCGGCGGCCCGCTGATCGTCGGCGGCCGCATCGTCGGTGTCGTCTCCTGGGGTGTCGAGAACTGCGTCGCGAAGGGCGCGTACAGCGTCTTCTCGAAGGTCGGCACCTACGTCGGCGCCGCCTGGCCGCGCGTCGAGGACTCCAACCTGAACGACGACCACAGGGCTGACCTGTGGGTGCGCAGCTCGTCGACCAAGGTGGGCTGGGAGAAGGACTCCAACGGCACCTCGTTCGGCGCGCGTCAGTCGTGGTCCAGTTGGGACGGCGTCAACGTCGTGCTCCAGACCGACCTCAACCGGGACGGCTACCAGGACTTCGTGGTCCGCGAGAGCGCCACCGGCGACGTCCACTGGATGCACTGGCTGCCCGCGACGGGCAAGTGGGCCAACGACAAGATCTTCACCAACTGGAAGACCCGCACCCGGATCGTCGCCCCCGGCGACCTCACCGGCGACGGCCTGCCCGACATCCTCTCCGTCGACTCCTCCGGAGCGATGTGGGAGTACCCGGGCAAGGGCGACGGCACCTTCCCGACGCGGGTCCAGGTCGGCACCGGCTGGAACCAGTACAACTCCGTTCGCGGACACGGCGACTTCACCGGCGACGGCAAGGCCGACCTGATCGCGCGCAGCAGCAGCGGCTCGTACATGTACCTGTACAAGGGCACCGGCAAGACCGGCAGCGGCGCCTTCTCCACCCGCATCAAGGTGCGCACCTGGCCCGACTACAACGCCTTCGACGCCGTCGGTGACGTGACCGGCGACGGCAAGGCCGACTTCCTGGCCCGCACCCCCGGCGGCACGCTGTACCTGTACGCAGGTACCGGAAAGGCCACCAGCGAGATCTTTGCCACAAGGATCTCGGTAGGTACCGGTTTCCAGGCGTACGACATCTTCGGCTGACCGCGCAGGTGAGCGGGTTCTCCCCGCTCTCGCCGAACACGCAGAGTGCCCATCGCGTCACGCGGTGGGCACTTTGCGTTGTGCAACCCTTTCCCGAGTTTCCCCGTCTGACCGTACGGAGTGACCATGGAGCGGTACGCCTCGTCACGACCAGATGGGCCTAGCCCTGAAAGCAGGGGGTAACCGACCGCAAAGGAACTGAGGAGCACATGCCTGCCGAGAGCACGCCGGAGCCCGGTATACCGGGGGATCCCGGGAACAGCACCCAGCGCCGCCCGAAGGGCCGCCGCCGCAAGACGCGCAGCACGCGGAGCAAGGCACTGCTCATCACGGCCTGGACCGCGGCGGGCGTCGTGGTGCTCGGCGGCACCGGAGCCGGCTACCTGTATTTCAAGCTCAACGGCAACCTCAAGAGCGTCGACATCAACCAGGCGCTCGGCAGCGACCGGCCCACGAAGGTCGACAACGGCTCCGAGAACATCCTGGTCCTCGGCTCCGACACCCGCTCCGGCACCAACAGGAAGCTGGGTGGCGGCACCGACGACGGCAGCGCCCGCTCCGACACCGCGATGATCGTCCACGTGTACAAGGGCCACAAGAGGGCCAGCGTGGTCTCCATCCCCCGCGACACCCTCGTCGAGCGGCCCGCCTGCGTCGACACGAAGGGCACCATCCACGGCGCGGCCTCCGGCGTGATGTTCAACTCCGCCTACTCCACCGGCGGCGCCGCCTGCGCGGTGAAGACCGTCGAGTCCATGTCCGGCATCCGCATGGACCACTACCTCGAGGTCGACTTCAGCGGCTTCCAGAAGCTGATCGACGACCTGGGCGGCGTCACGGTCACCACGACCAAGGCCATCTCGGACCACGAGAGCCATCTGCATCTTACGGCCGGGTCGCACGAGCTCAACGGCAAGCAGGCGCTCGGCCTGGTCCGCACCCGGCACGGCGTCGGCGACGGCTCCGACCTCGGCCGCATCCAGCTCCAGCAGGCGTTCATGAAGGCACTGGTCGACCAGGTCAAGCACGTCGGGATCCTGTCCAACCCGAAAAAGCTGTACGACCTCGCCGACACCGCGACCAAGACGGTGACCACCGACACCGACATCGGCAGTGTCACCCGCCTCGCCTCCTTCGCGAGCGGCCTCAAGGGCATCGGCTCGTCCCACATGAACATGGTGACGATGCCGGTCCAGTACGACCGCGCCGACGCCAACCGCGTCCTCGTCGACAAGGCCAAGGCCGAACTGGTCTGGAAGGCGCTGAAGGACGACCGGCCGATCCCGAAGGCGGCCACCGAGGGAACCGCCACCGGCACCGCGAAGGGCGTCGTCAGCCCCGGCTGACCCGCGCGCGTACCCCCAGGGAATAGATCGTCGCGTCCCCCCGTTTTGGGGGATACGGCCAGTGCTGGCAGACTGGTACGTCGGCCCCGGTTCACGCATCCGCATCCAGCGGCGGCGACCCGGTGCCCTCCCGAAACTAGGAGACACCTTGAAGCGCGACATCCACCCCGAGTACGTCGAGACGCAGGTCAGCTGCACCTGTGGCGCGTCGTTCACCACCCGTAGCACGATCTCCAGCGGCGCCATCCGCGCCGAGGTCTGCTCCGAGTGCCACCCGTTCTACACGGGCAAGCAGAAGATCCTCGACACCGGTGGCCGTGTGGCCCGCTTCGAGGCCCGCTTCGGCAAGGCTGCCGCTGCCAACAAGTAGCGAGCCCACAGCGCCGGTCTTCGGGGTCCCCGCACGGGGACGCCGGGACCGGCGCTTTGCGGTCCAGCCCCCTCCCCAGGCTTCTCGACCCGTTCGAGCAGGGGAACCCCACGCCGTACCTACGTCCCCGAGCCCTTCATGGAGCTGGGGACAGTCCATTGGAGCCGGAGATGTTCGAGGCGGTCGAGGAACTGATCGGCGAGCACGCCGATCTGGAGAAGAAGCTCGCTGACCCGTCGGTCCACGCCGACCAGGCCAACGCGCGCAAGCTCAACAAGCGCTACGCCGAGCTGACCCCGATCGTCGCGACGTACCGCTCCTGGAAGCAGACCGGGGACGACATCGGCACGGCGAAGGAGTTCGCCGCCGACGACCCCGACTTCGCCGCCGAGGTCAAGGACCTGGAGAAGCAGAAAGAGGAGCTCACCGAGAAGCTCCGCCTGCTGCTGGTCCCGCGCGACCCGAGCGACGAGAAGGACGTCATCCTGGAGATCAAGGCGGGCGCCGGCGGCGACGAGTCCGCCCTGTTCGCCGGTGACCTGCTGCGCATGTACCTGCGCTACGCCGAGCGCGTCGGCTGGAAGACCGAGCTCATCGACGCCACCGAGTCCGAGCTCGGCGGCTACAAGGACGTCCAGGTCGCGGTGAAGACCAAGGGCGGCCAGGGTGCCACCGAGCCCGGCCAGGGCGTCTGGGCCCGGCTGAAGTACGAGGGCGGTGTGCACCGGGTGCAGCGCGTGCCCTCGACCGAGTCGCAGGGCCGTATCCACACCTCCGCCGCCGGTGTCCTTGTCACGCCCGAGGCCGAGGAGGTCGACGTCGAGATCCACGCGAACGATCTCCGTATCGACGTCTACCGCTCCTCGGGCCCCGGCGGCCAGTCCGTCAACACGACCGACTCCGCGGTGCGCATCACGCACATTCCCACCGGAGTCGTCGCTTCCTGCCAGAACGAGAAGAGCCAGCTGCAGAACAAGGAGCAGGCGATGCGTATCCTGCGCTCCAGGCTCCTCGCGGCGGCGCAGGAGGAAGCGGAACGGGAGGCCGCCGACGCGCGCCGCAGCCAGGTCCGCACGGTCGACCGCTCCGAGAAGATCCGTACGTACAACTTCCCGGAGAATCGCATCTCGGACCACCGCGTCGGCTTCAAGGCGTACAACTTGGACCAGGTCCTCGACGGTGAGCTCGATGCCGTCATCCAGGCCTGCGTCGACGCGGACTCGGCCGCCAAGCTCGCCGCCGCATAACAGCAATCGACAACAGCTCAGCCCCGGAGGACCAGCGTGAACCTGCTGCTCGCGGAAGTGGCCCAGGCCACCCAGCGGCTGGCCGACGCCGGCGTGCCCTCGCCGCGCAACGACGCGGAGGAGCTCGCCGCCTTCGTGCACGGCGTGAAGCGGGGCGAGCTGCACACCGTCAAGGACGTGGACTTCGACGCCCGCTACTGGGAGGTGACCGCGCGCCGCGAGGCCCGCGAGCCGCTCCAGCACATCACCGGGCGCGCCTACTTCCGCTACCTCGAACTCCAGGTGGGTCCGGGCGTGTTCGTCCCCCGCCCGGAGACCGAGTCGGTCGTCGGCTGGGCCATAGACGCCGTCCGCGCGATGGATGTCGTCGAACCGCTGATCGTGGACCTGTGCACCGGCTCGGGCGCCATCGCGCTCGCCCTCGCCCAGGAGGTCCCGCGCTCCCGTGTGCACGCCGTGGAGCTGTCCGAGGACGCCCTCCAGTGGACGCGCAAGAACGTCGAGGGGTCCAGGGTCGACCTGCGCCAGGGAGACGCTCTCGCGGCCTTCCCCGACCTCGACGGCCAGGTGGACCTGGTGATCTCCAACCCTCCGTACATCCCGCTCACCGAATGGGAGTACGTGCAGCCGGAGGCCCGGGACTACGACCCCGAACTCGCCCTCTTCTCGGGCGAGGACGGACTCGACCTCATCCGCGGCATCGAGCGCACCGCGCACCGGCTGCTGCGTCCCGGCGGCGTCGTCGTCATCGAGCACGCCGACACCCAGGGCGGACAGGTGCCCTGGATCTTCACCGAGGAGCGGGGCTGGGCCGACGCGGCCGATCACCCGGACCTCAACAACCGGCCGCGGTTCGCGACCGCCCGCAAGGCGATGCCGTGAGCGCGGCCCACGGGGTTCCGGCGCGCGGCGCCGTCGTGCGCCCGCGCACCGCGATTCCCCGCACCGCGTTTCTCCGCACCCCCAGCCAGCAGTACGTGTACGAGGAGGCCCGCTAAATGGCACGGCGATACGACACCAACGACGCGACCGACCGCACCACAGGTCTGCGTGAGGCAGCGTCCGCCGTCCGCCGTGGCGAACTGGTGGTCCTCCCGACGGACACCGTCTACGGCATCGGTGCCGACGCGTTCACCTCGGAGGCCGTCGCCGACCTGCTGGACGCCAAGGGCCGGGGCCGCAACATGCCCACCCCTGTCCTCATCGGCTCCCCGAACACCCTGCACGGCCTCGTCACGGACTTCTCCGAGATGGCCTGGGAGCTCGTCGACGCGTTCTGGCCGGGCGCCCTGACGCTCGTCGCCAAGCACCAGCCGTCCCTCCAGTGGGACCTGGGGGACACCCGGGGCACGGTGGCGATCCGCATGCCGCTGCACCCCGTCGCCATCGAGCTCCTCACGGAGGTCGGCCCGATGGCCGTCTCGTCCGCCAACCTCACGGGCCACCCGGCGCCGGAGGACTGTGACGCCGCGCAGGGCATGCTCGGCGACTCCGTCTCGGTGTACCTGGACGGCGGCCCGACCCCGGGCAACGTGCCCTCCTCGATCGTCGACGTGACCGGCAAGGTGCCGGTGCTGTTGCGCGCGGGCGCACTGTCGGCGGAGGAGCTCCGGAAGGTCGTACCCGACCTCGAGGTGGCGAATTGACAGCCCCTGACTCCCCCCGGCTCCCGGCTCCGCTCGACCAGGGAGCACCCCCATGCGTGGCATAGGCACGGGGATCTCGGGTACCGGTGGGTCCCCGAGAGGGTCCTTCCGCATCCTCCACGTCAGCACCGGCAACGTGTGCCGCTCGCCGATCACCGAGCGGCTGACCCGGCATGCCCTGGCGGATCGGCTCGGCGACCCCCTGTGGGGCGGTCTCATCGTGGAGAGCGCCGGCACCTGGGGCCACGAGGGCGCGCCCATGGAGGCCAATGCCGCGACCGTCCTCACCGACTTCGGCGCGGACCCCTCCGGCTTCGTCGGGCGCGAGCTCCTCGACGACCACGTCATCCGGGCCGACCTGGTCCTGACGGCGACCCGCGACCACCGCGCCCAGGTCATCTCCATGGGCCACTCGGCGGGCCTGCGCACCTTCACCCTGAAGGAGTTCACCCGGCTGGTCCGCGCGATAGACACGGCGACCCTGCCGCCCCTCCAGGACGGCGTGATCGAACGCGCCGTCGCCCTGGTGCGGGCCGCCGCGGCCCTGCGCGGCTGGCTGCTGGCCCCGACCGCCGAGGCCGACGAGGTCTACGACCCCTACGGGGCGCCGCTGCCGTTCTTCCGCTCCATCGGGGACGAGATCAACGAGGCCCTGGATCCGGTCGTCACCGCTCTGACGGGGGTACCCGCACGGACGTGACACCGGGCGTCCCACCCGTCCCGGTTCTACATTGGACGTAAGCGTCCCCCCGCAGATGTCCGGAGCCCACCATGCCGGTCGCCACCACCCTCGAAGCGGATGTCCTGAGCCGCCAGGACCCCGAGCTCGCCGAGATCCTCATCGGTGAGCTGGACCGGCAGTCGACCACGCTGCAGTTGATCGCGGCCGAGAACTTCACCTCGCGTGCCGTGCTGGCCGCGCTCGGCTCGCCGCTGGCGAACAAGTACGCCGAGGGATATCCCGGCGCCCGCCACCACGGCGGCTGCGAGATCGTCGACGTCGCCGAACGCGTCGCCGTCGACCGCGCCAAGGCACTCTTCGGCGCCGACCACGCCAACGTCCAGTCCCACTCCGGGAGTTCGGCCGTCCTGGCCGCCTACGCCGCCCTGCTGCGCCCTGGTGACACCGTGCTGGCGATGGGCCTGCCCTTCGGCGGTCATCTGACCCACGGGTCGCCCGCGAACTTCTCCGGCCGCTGGTTCGACTTCGTCGGCTACGGCGTCGAGGCGGAGTCGGGACTGATCGACTACGAGCAGGTGCGCACCCTGGCCCGCGCCCGTCGCCCCAAGGCCATCGTCTGCGGATCGATCTCGTACCCCCGGCACATCGACTACGCGCTGTTCCGGGAGATCGCCGACGAGGTCGGCGCCTATCTCATCGCGGACGCCGCCCACCCGATCGGGCTCGTCGCGGGCGGAGCGGCGCCCAACCCGGTGCCGTACGCCGATGTCGTGTGCGCCACCACCCACAAGGTGCTCCGCGGACCGCGCGGCGGCATGATCCTGTGCGGCAGCGAACTGGCCGAGCGCGTCGACCGGGCCGTCTTCCCGTTCACCCAGGGCGGCGCGCAGATGCACACCATCGCGGCCAAGGCCGTCGCGTTCGGCGAGGCCGCGACCCCCGCTTTCACGGCGTACGCCCATCAGGTCGTCGCCAACGCGCGCGTGCTGGCCGAGGGGCTGGCTGCGGAGGGGCTCGCGATCACCACGGACGGCACCGACACCCATCTGCTCGTCGCGGACCCGGCGCCGCTCGGTGTCGAGGGGCGCACCGCGCGCGGCCGGCTCGCCGCCGCCGGTATGGTCCTCGACACGTGTGCGCTGCCTCACGGCGACACCCGTGGCCTGCGGCTCGGCACCGCGGCGCTGACCACGCAGGGGATGGGCGAGCCGGAGATGGCACGGGTCGCCGCACTGTTCGCGGGGGTGCTGCGGGACGAGATCGACGGCCGGACGGCGCGGGAGGAAGTGCGGGAACTGACCGGTAGATTTCCGCCTTATCCGGACTGACCGGGGGTACGCGTACCGGGCTGCACAGCCACTCGTGCAACCATCGTCGCTACCCGAAAGTCCTCAACCATATGCGTGCATCGCTAGGGTGTGGGGCTGTGATGGCCAGCGAGACCTGTGGGGAAGCCCGTGCGTGAATACCTGCTGACGCTCTGCATCACGGCCGCGGTGACGTATCTGCTGACAGGGCCGGTACGGAAATTCGCGATCGTGGCCGGAGCCATGCCGGAAATCCGGGCGCGCGACGTGCACCGTGAACCCACGCCGAGGCTCGGCGGCATCGCGATGTTCTTCGGACTGTGCGCCGGCCTGCTGGTCGCCGACCACCTGAAGAACCTCAACGCGGTCTTCTCGAACTCCAACGAACCACGCGCCCTGCTCTCCGGAGCCGCGCTGATCTGGCTGATCGGCGTGCTGGACGACAAGTTCGAGATCGACGCCCTGATCAAGCTGGGCGGCCAGATGATCGCCGCCGGCGTGATGGTGATGCAGGGTCTGACGATCCTGTGGCTGCCGATCCCGGGCGTCGGCCTGGTCGCGCTGACCCAGTGGCAGGGCACGCTGCTGACGGTGGCGCTCGTCGTCATCACGATCAACGCGGTCAACTTCGTGGACGGTCTCGACGGACTGGCCGCCGGCATGGTGTGCATCGCGTCCGCCGCGTTCTTCCTCTACGCCTACCGGATCTGGTACTCGTACGGCATCGAGGCCGCCGCCCCGGCGACGCTGTTCGCGGCGATCCTGATGGGCATGTGCCTGGGCTTCCTGCCGCACAACATGCACCCCGCGCGGATCTTCATGGGCGACTCGGGTTCGATGCTCATCGGGCTGGTGCTGGCCGCCGGCGCCATCTCCATCACCGGGCAGATCGACCCCGACGTGATGAACCTCTTCTCCGGTTCCGAGCGCAACACCGTGCACCAGACGGTGCCGGTGTTCATCCCGCTGCTGCTGCCGCTGACGATCATCGCGATCCCGGCCGCCGACCTGGTGCTCGCCATCGTGCGGCGCACCTGGCGCGGGCAGTCGCCGTTCGCCGCCGACCGCGGCCATCTGCACCACCGCCTCCTGGAGGTCGGCCACTCGCACAGCCGGGCCGTCCTGATCATGTACTTCTGGTCGGCGCTGATCGCCTTCGGCGCCCTCGCCTACTCGGTCAACTCCGGGGCCATGTGGAGCGTGCTCGCCATCGCGGCACTCAGCGCGGTCGGTCTCGTGCTGCTCCTGCTGCCGCGCTTCACACCGCGTGCCCCGCGCTGGGCCGAGCACCTCCTGCCGCCCCGCTACCGCCGCCGCAGGGCCGCCGCCCTGGCGGCCGGAGCGGCCGTCGAGGCGGGGTCGCCCGTCACCCACGAGGCGGCGGTGGCAGGCGAGCAGGACGAGGCGCGTGAGCACCGTGCGCCGGCGGCTGCCGGAGTCTCAGGAGTCAATGGAGCGACGGCAATTGGTGCCCGTCCGCGACTTCTGGACCGACGCGAGGCCGAGTCCTCGCGCTGAGTCGAAGGTAAGAATCTGACTAACGCGTGACCAAATCGTGGGGTAGCAAAGCGTCCCAATACCAGACAAGTTGGTTCTCGGGATGCACAGACGCGCGCCTTCACACTCATGTGTGACAGTCGGCACACCAACCAGGTAAAGACCTCATCAAATAGTTTGTGATACGGTTCACGAGAACCCAGGGCAGAGCCGAAGGACCCCAGCACCACGGTCCTTTGGCGTGAGGTTCTCTCTCAGCCCGGGACTACGCTCGTCCATGACGACACGCCCCCCTTAGCAAGCGGAGTTGCCGCCATGCCGTCCAATGACGCCCGGATCCTCCTTCAGGCCGCTGTACCCACAGCTGCCGTCGGCGCGATTGCCGCCGTCGTCAGCGGTGTGGTCGCCGGCGGCAAGGGAGCGGTCGGGGCGATCGTCGCGACGCTGGTCGTGATTCTCTTCATGGGGATCGGGCTCTACGTTCTGCAGCGCGTTGCCAAATCGCTTCCGCACTTGTTCCAGGCGATGGGTCTCTTGCTCTACACGGCGCAGATTCTTCTGCTGTTCATCTTTGTCGCCGTGTTCAAGAACACTTCGCTGTTCAACCCCAAGTCCTTCGCGCTCACCCTGGTCGTCACCACCCTCGTGTGGATCGGCGCACAGGCGCGTGCCCATATGAAGGCCAAGATCCTCTATGTCGAGCCCGACCCCTCGAAGGGCGACAAGCCCGAAAACAAGGGGCACTCGTCGTGAGGGGTAGGGCCGGGATAAGTGCACGTAGGAGATCCTGCTATCGTCCGGTGCCAACTGCGGCATCGCGGGCGCGGGCATCTGAGCTGACGCCTGCTCAATCGCGAGGCTTGATGCCCCACTGCCGCCCCCACATCCGTAACACCAGTCCAGTGCCGAACCGCGGCTGTGCGCCGCGCCGACACAACGAGGTTGCCGTACCTATGCGCCACGCTGAAGGAGCCCGCGGTGAGTGCTGACCCGACGCAGGTGCTCGCTTTCGAGACCGACTGCCACATCTTCGAGAACAACGGTTGTGGCTTCCCGGCACCCGGCCTGCACTCGTTCCTGTTCGAGCCCCTCTGGGGCAACGGGGACAGCAACGTGTACTTCAACAAGACGATGCTCCTGGCGCTGCTCGGCTCGCTCATCGTCGTCAGCTTCTTCTGGGCCGCCTTCCGCAAGCCGAAGGTCGTCCCGGGCAAGCTGCAGATGGTCGCCGAGGCCGGCTACGACTTCATCCGCCGCGGTGTCGTCTACGAGACGATCGGCAAGAAGGAAGGCGAGAAGTACGTACCGCTGGTCGTCTCGCTGTTCTTCTTCGTCTGGATGATGAACCTCTGGTCGATCATTCCCGTCGCCCAGTTCCCGGTCACGGCGATCATTTCGTACCCCGCGGTACTGGCCGGAATCGTCTACATCGTCTGGGTGTCCCTGACGTTCAAGCGCCACGGATTCGTCGGAGCGTTCAAGAACATCAGCGGCTACGACAAGTCGCTGGGCCCGGTTCTCCCGCTGGCCATGTTCATCGAGCTGCTCTCGAACCTGATCGTCCGGCCGTTCACGCACGCGGTGCGACTCTTCGCGAACATGTTCGCGGGTCACACTCTGCTGCTGCTGTTCACGATCGCGACCTGGTACCTGCTCAACGGTCTCGGGATCGTCTACTCGGGCGTCTCGTTCATCATGGTCATCGTGATGACGGCCTTCGAGCTGTTCATCCAGGCTCTGCAGGCGTATGTGTTCGTGCTGCTGACCTGCACCTTCATCCAGGGCGCGCTGGCCGAGCACCACTGAGCGCCCGTCCTCACGACCCCCCAGTCGTCCGGTGGCCAACCCCCACCGGTCCGTAAAGAAAAGGAATAACTGGCATGCAGACCCTTGCCGCTGTCTCCGGCTCGCTCGGCTCGATCGGTTACGGCCTCGCGGCCATCGGCCCCGGCGTCGGCGTCGGCATCATCTTCGGTAACGGCACCCAGGCCCTCGCCCGTCAGCCTGAGGCCGCCGGTCTGATCCGCGCCAACCAGATCCTCGGCTTCGCCTTCTGTGAGGCGCTCGCCCTCATCGGTCTGGTCATGCCGTTCGTCTACGGCACCTGATCCACCCGATCAGCGACAGCCCACTAGACGAAAGGCACTGACATGAGCCACATGCTCATTCTGGCGGCCGAGAAG
Organism: Streptomyces sp. NPDC026500; assembly: GCF_055567635.1. Lineage (NCBI taxonomy): Bacteria > Bacillati > Actinomycetota > Actinomycetes > Kitasatosporales > Streptomycetaceae > Streptomyces > Streptomyces sp. NPDC026500. Next base: position 551,924 of record NZ_JBVHQB010000002.1, read on the forward strand.
GAAAACCCTCTCATCCCGCCGATCCCCGAGCTTGTCATCGGCCTGCTCGCCTTCGTCATCGTCTTCGGCTTCCTGGCCTGGAAGCTTCTCCCGAACATCAACAAGGTTCTGGAGCAGCGCCGCGAGGCCATCGAGGGCGGTATCGAAAAGGCCGAGGCCGCGCAGACCGAGGCCCAGAGCGTTCTTGAGCAGTACAAGGCTCAGCTCGCCGAAGCCCGTCACGAGGCCGCGCGCCTGCGCCAGGAAGCAACGGAGCAGGGCGCCACGCTCATCGCCGAGATGCGCGCGGAAGGCCAGCGGCAGCGCGAGGAGATCGTCGCCGCCGGTCACACGCAGATCGAGGCCGACCGCAAGGCCGCCGCTCAGGCGCTGCGTCAGGACGTCGGCCACCTGGCCACCGACCTGGCCGGCAAGCTGGTCGGCGAGTCCCTCGAGGACCACGCCCGGCAGAGCCGCGTCATCGACCGTTTCCTCTCCGAGCTTGAGGAGAAGGCCGAGGCGGCTCGATGACTGCACACGGAGCGAGCCGCGAGGCAACCGCAGCCGCACGTGAGCGTCTCGACGCGCTGACGGACTCGACGTCCGTGGACGCGGCACAGCTCGCCGACGAGCTGGCCGCGGTCACCGCGCTGCTCCACCGCGAGGTGTCGCTGCGTCGGGTCCTCACCGACCCGGCGCAGCCCGGCGAGGCCAAGGCCGAGCTGGTCCAGCGGCTGCTCGGCGCCCAGGTGGGCGGCACCGCCGCCGACCTGGTGTCCGGCATGGTGCGCTCCCGCTGGTCGCAGCCTCGCGACCTGGTGGACGCCCTCGAGGAACTCACCGCCACCGCCGACCTCACGGCGGCGCAGCGGACGGGTGCGCTCGACAACGTCGAGGACGAGCTGTTCCGCTTCGGCCGGATCGTCGCCTCGAACACCGAGCTGCGCGCCGCGCTGACCGACCGGGCCGCCACCACGGCGGCCAAGAGCGAGCTGCTGCGCAGCCTGCTCGGCGGCCGGGCCGACGTGACGACCGAGCGTCTGGTGACGCGCCTTGTGACCGCGCCTCGCGGACGTAGCCTGGAAGCGGGACTCGAGTCCCTGTCCAGGCTCGCCGCCGAGCGCCGCAACCGCATGGTCGCCGTGGTCACCTCGGCGGTGCCGCTGAGTGACGGACAGAAGCAGCGCCTCGGCGCCGCTCTGGCGAAGCTCTACGGCCGCCCGATGCACCTCAACCTCGACGTGGACCCCGATGTCCTCGGCGGGATCCGGGTGCAGGTCGGCGACGAGGTCATCAACGGTTCCGTCGCGGACCGTCTCGAGGACGCCGCCCGCCGCATGGCGAGCTAGTAATCCCATAAGCAGTACGCAATTACGGCCCATGTTGGGCCGTGCAGAGGATTCACCTCTCATAGGGGGGAGTCCCCATCCCCCCAAGTGAAACTTCGGGCCCAACAAGGAGAGCAGGGAACCCAGATGGCGGAGCTCACGATCCGGCCGGAGGAGATCCGGGATGCGCTGGAGAACTTTGTCCAGTCGTACAAGCCGGACGCGGCCTCGCGCGAGGAGGTCGGTACGGTCACCGTCGCCGGCGACGGTATCGCCAAGATCGAGGGTCTCCCCTCGGCCATGGCGAACGAGCTGCTGAAGTTCGAGGACGGAACCCTCGGCCTCGCGCTGAACCTGGAAGAGCGCGAGATCGGTGCGGTCGTCCTCGGCGAGTTCAGCGGTATCGAAGAGGGCCAGCCGGTGCAGCGCACCGGTGAGGTGCTGTCCGTCGCCGTGGGCGAGGGTTACCTCGGCCGCGTCGTCGACCCGCTCGGCAACCCGATCGACGGCCTCGGCGAGATCGAGACGTCCGGCCGCCGCGCCCTCGAGCTGCAGGCCCCGGGCGTCATGGTCCGCAAGTCGGTGCACGAGCCGATGGAGACGGGCTACAAGGCCGTCGACGCGATGACCCCGATCGGCCGTGGCCAGCGTCAGCTGATCATCGGCGACCGTCAGACCGGCAAGACCGCGCTGGCCGTCGACACGATCATCAACCAGCGCGACAACTGGCGCTCGGGCGACACCAAGAAGCAGGTCCGCTGCATCTACGTCGCCATCGGTCAGAAGGGCTCGACCATCGCCTCCGTGCGTGGCGCCCTCGAAGAGGCCGGCGCGCTGGAGTACACGACCATCGTCGCCGCCCCGGCGTCCGACCCGGCCGGCTTCAAGTACCTTGCGCCGTACACCGGTTCGGCCATCGGTCAGCAGTGGATGTACGAGGGCAAGCACGTCCTCATCATCTTCGACGACCTCTCGAAGCAGGCCGACGCCTACCGCGCCGTGTCCCTGCTGCTCCGCCGTCCGCCGGGGCGCGAGGCCTACCCCGGTGACGTCTTCTACCTGCACTCCCGTCTGCTGGAGCGCTGCGCGAAGCTCTCCGACGACCTGGGCGCCGGTTCGATGACGGGTCTGCCGATCGTCGAGACCAAGGCGAACGACGTGTCGGCGTTCATCCCGACCAACGTCATCTCCATCACCGACGGCCAGTGCTTCCTGGAGTCCGACCTGTTCAACGCCGGCCAGCGTCCGGCCTTGAACGTCGGTATCTCGGTCTCCCGCGTCGGTGGCTCCGCCCAGCACAAGGCGATGAAGCAGGTCTCCGGCCGGCTCCGCCTCGACCTCGCCCAGTACCGCGAGCTGGAGGCGTTCGCCGCCTTCGGTTCCGACCTGGACGCCGCGTCGAAGTCGCAGCTGGAGCGCGGTCAGCGTCTGGTCGAGCTGCTCAAGCAGGCTCAGTACCAGCCGATGCCGACCGAGGACCAGGTCGTCTCCGTCTGGGCCGGTACCACCGGCAAGATGGACGACGTGCCGGTCGTCGACGTCCGCCGCTTCGAGAAGGAGCTCCTGGAGTACCTGCACCGCAAGGAGCAGGGCCTCATGACCTCCATCAAGGAGGGCGGCAAGATGTCGGACGACACTCTCACCGCCGTCGCGGACTCCATCGCGGACTTCAAGAAGCAGTTCGAGACCTCGGACGGGAAGCTTCTCGGCGAGGACGCTCCGGCCGCGGCCAAGTGACGTAAGGAAGGGACCTGACTCATGGGAGCCCAGCTCCGGGTCTACAAGCGTCGCATCCGATCCGTCACCGCGACCAAGAAGATCACCAAGGCGATGGAGATGATCGCCGCCTCGCGCGTCGTCAAGGCGCAGCGCAAGGTGGCGGCCTCCACGCCGTACGCGACCGAGCTCACTCGCGCGGTCACGGCGGTCGGTACCGGTTCGAACACCAAGCACCCGCTGACCACGGAGGCGGAGACGGCGACCCGTTCCGCGGTGCTGCTCCTCACGAGCGACCGCGGCCTGGCCGGCGCCTTCAACTCCAACGCCATCAAGGCGGCGGAGCAGCTGACCGCCCGTCTTGAGGCCGAGGGCAAGGAGGTCGACACGTACATCGTCGGCCGCCGCGGTCTCGCCCACTACAACTTCCGCGAGCGCAAGGTCGTGGAGTCGTGGTCGGGTTTCACCGACGAGCCCACCTACGCGGACGCGAAGAAGGTCGCGGGTCCGCTGATCGAGGCCATCGAGACGGAGACGGCGGACGGCGGCGTGGATGAAATCCACATCGTCTACACCGAGTTCGTCTCGATGATGACGCAGACGGCCATCGACGGCCGGCTGCTGCCGCTTCGCCTCGAAGAGGTCGCGGAGGAAGCGCCCGAGGGCGAGATCCTTCCGCTGTACGAGTTCGAGCCGTCGGCGGAGGACGTCCTTGACGCCCTTCTGCCGCGCTACGTCGAGAGCCGTATCTACAACGCGCTGCTCCAGTCGGCTGCCTCCAAGCACGCCGCCACGCGCCGCGCGATGAAGTCGGCGACCGACAACGCGGGAGACCTGATCACCACGCTCTCCCGACTTGCCAATGCGGCCCGCCAGGCCGAAATCACCCAGGAAATCAGCGAGATCGTCGGTGGCTCCGCAGCCCTTGCCGACGCGACCGCGGGGAGTGACAAGTAATGACGACGACTTCTGAGACGGCCGTTGCCACGGGCCGCGTCGCCCGGGTCATCGGCCCGGTCGTCGACGTGGAGTTCCCCGTCGACGCGATGCCGGAGATTTACAACGCCCTTCACGTCGAGGTGGCCGACCCGGCCAACGCCGGTGAGAAGAAGACGCTGACCCTGGAAGTCGCCCAGCACCTGGGTGACGGCCTAGTCCGCACGATCTCCATGCAGCCCACCGACGGTCTGGTCCGCCAGGCCGCGGTCACCGACTCGGGTACCGGCATCTCGGTCCCGGTCGGCGACTTCACCAAGGGCAAGGTGTTCAACACCCTCGGTGACGTGCTGAACAGCGACGAGAAGTACACGGGCGAGCGCTGGTCCATCCACCGCAAGGCCCCGCGCTTCGACGAGCTCGAGTCGAAGACCGAGATGTTCGAGACCGGCGTCAAGGTCATCGACCTTCTCACCCCGTACGTCAAGGGTGGAAAGATCGGTCTGTTCGGTGGTGCCGGTGTCGGCAAGACGGTGCTCATCCAGGAGATGATCTACCGCGTCGCCAACAACCACGACGGTGTCTCCGTGTTCGCCGGTGTCGGTGAGCGCACGCGTGAGGGCAACGACCTCATCGCGGAGATGTCGGAGTCGGGCGTCATCGACAAGACCGCCCTTGTCTTCGGCCAGATGGACGAGCCCCCGGGCACCCGTCTGCGCGTGGCCCTCGCGGGTCTGACCATGGCGGAGTACTTCCGCGATGTGCAGAAGCAGGACGTGCTGTTCTTCATCGACAACATCTTCCGCTTCACGCAGGCCGGTTCCGAGGTCTCGACCCTGCTCGGCCGTATGCCCTCCGCGGTGGGTTACCAGCCGAACCTGGCCGACGAGATGGGTCTCCTCCAGGAGCGCATCACCTCGACCCGTGGTCACTCGATCACCTCGATGCAGGCGATCTACGTCCCCGCGGACGACCTGACCGACCCGGCCCCGGCCACCACGTTCGCCCACCTCGACGCGACGACGGTTCTCTCCCGTCCGATCTCCGAGAAGGGTATCTACCCGGCCGTGGACCCGCTGGACTCCACGTCCCGCATCCTGGACCCCCGCTACATCGCGGCGGACCACTACGCGGCCGCGATGCGCGTCAAGTCGGTTCTTCAGAAGTACAAGGACCTTCAGGACATCATCGCGATCCTCGGTATCGACGAACTGGGCGAGGAGGACAAGCTCACCGTCCACCGTGCCCGTCGCGTGGAGCGCTTCCTGTCCCAGAACACGCACGTCGCCAAGCAGTTCACCGGCGTCGACGGGTCGGACGTCCCGCTGGACGAGTCGATCGCGGCCTTCAACGCGATCATCGACGGTGAGTACGACCACTTCCCGGAGCAGGCGTTCTTCCTGTGCGGTGGCATTGAGGACCTCAAGGCCAACGCCAAGGAGCTCGGCGTCTCCTGAACCTCGTGTTCTGAGTGAGGGGGCAGGACCGCGCCTCGTGGGGTGCGGTCCTTCCCTCTCCGTACGCCTACTAGACTTTGACCCAACACCCGGCAGCAACGCCGGGTGGTGACCCGAGGAGCCCACCTTGGCTGCTGAGCTGCACGTCGAGCTCGTCGCCGCGGACCGTAGTGTCTGGTCCGGCGAGGCCACCCTGGTCGTCGCGCGTACCACGTCCGGCGACATCGGCGTCATGCCCGGTCACCAGCCGCTGCTCGGTGTGCTGGAGTCGGGCCCGGTGACCATCCGTACGAGTGATGGTGGAACAGTCATCGCCGCGGTGCACGGCGGTTTCATCTCATTCGCTGACAACAAGCTGTCGCTGCTGGCCGAGATCGCCGAGCTGTCGGACGAGATCGATGTCCAGCGTGCGGAGCGGGCGCTCGAGCGCGCGAAGTCGGACGCCGACGCGTCCGCCGAGCGCCGCGCGGACGTCCGCCTGCGTGCGGTGGCGACCCGCTGACCATCGGTGCGACCCCAGGCCTTCAGGCACTGGGGGAGCACTGTGTGAAGCTTTGCCTCAGCCGCGGCTGGGACCGGATCACTCCGGCCCTGGCCGCGGCTGAGGCAAATCCGGAAGTTTTTTCTTTTCCGTTACCTAGGAGACGAGGAGGTCGGTGTCGATGGTCCTCGCTCTGACTGTGTGCGGAGTGCTTGTAGCGCTTGTAGTGGTGGGGCTGTTCGTCTTCGGCCTCCGCCGCCGGCTGATCCAGCGTTCCGGCGGAACGTTCGACTGCAGCCTGCGCTGGGACGTCCCCGAGAAGGGTGACCCCAGTGGCAAGGGCTGGAGCTACGGGGTCGCCCGCTACAACGGTGACCGGATCGAGTGGTACCGCGTCTTCTCGTACGCCCCCCGCCCGCGCCGCACCCTCGAACGCTCGGCGATCGAGGTGGCCGGCCGCCGTGCCGCCGAGGGCGAGGAGGAGCTCGCGCTGCTCTCCGACGCGATCATCCTCGCCTGTCTCCATCGCGGGACGCGCCTGGAACTGGCGATGAGCGAGGACGCGCTGACCGGATTCCTCGCCTGGCTGGAGGCCGCCCCACCCGGACAAAGGGTGAACGTCGCCTAGCGATGTTCAGGGCCCCGTTGGGTGGGGGAGGGGGAACGTCGCGTGAAAGGCCGTCACCACGCGTCCCGCTGAAGCAACCCGGACGAAGCCGGAGTGAGGGTCAGCGCAACCTGAACAGCACCCTTGTCCGGCCCTCGGCCAACGTGCACACCGGGGGTGTCCCGGTCTCGGTCTGGTGGCGGCTGACGACCACCGCGCGCGGCGGGGAGCCGACCATCACGGTGACGCTGACCGGAGCGGTGGCGAGCAGGACGGCTGCCGTCGTCGCGGTGAACACGCCGACGGACGCCGCCGTGGGCATGCCGAGGCTGCCCGGCCTGCGGGACCGGGACCTGTTGGGCCTGCGTTTCATTTTTCCCCCGAGTGACCAATTCCGCTTGTCTCCTGGTCCAGAGTCTCCCCGGTGGGAGGCCGCCCAGCAGCGGCCGTCCGGCCCGCCGGACGGGGCCGAAGGTCCCGGTGGCGCGTACGCCGGGGGCGCACGGGTGAACGCAAAGCGCCGCGGGCAGACCCGGAGGTCTGCCCGCGGCGGTGGTGCGGGGTGGGGCAGGGATCAGCTCAGGCCGCTGTTGATGGCGCCGACGAGTTCACCGTTGCTGGTGTCACCGCTGAACTCCCAGAAGAAGGCGCCGCCGAGACCCTGGCTCTTGGCCCACGACATCTTCGTTCCGATGGTGGCCGGGGTGTCGTACGACCACCAGTTGTTGCCGCAGTAGGCGTAAGCGGTGCCGGCGACGGTGCCGGTGGCGGGGCAGGACGTCTTGAGGACCTTGTAGTCCTCGATGCCCTGCTCGTACGTACCGGCCGCCGGCCCGGTCGCCGTGCCGCCGGGCGCGGACTGGGTGACACCGGTCCAGCCACGGCCGTAGAAGCCGATGCCGATGAGCAGCTTGCTCGCGGGCACGCCCTTCGACTTGAACTTGGCGATCGCGTCGGCGGTGTCGAAGCCGGGCGTCGGGATGCCGCTGTACGAGGTGAGCGGGGAGTGCGGGGCGGTCGGGCCCTGCGCGGCGAACGCTCCGAAGAAGTCGTACGACATCACGTTGTACCAGTCGACGTACTGCGAGGCGCCCGCGTAGTCCGCGGCGTCGATCTTGCCGCCGGAGGTGCCGTCGGCCGTGGTGGCCGCGGTGACCAGGTTGCCGGTGCCGAACTTGGCGCGCAGGGCCTGCATCAGGTTCTTGTAGGCCGCGGCGCCGCTGGTGTCACAGGACAGACCGCAGGCGTTCGGGTACTCCCAGTCGATGTCGATGCCGTCGAAGACATCGGCCCAGCGCGGGTCCTCCACGAGGTTGTAGCAGGACTGCGCGAAGGCGGCCGGGTTGGCGGCGGCCTGGGCGAAGCCGCCGGACCAGGTCCAGCCGCCGAAGGACCAGAGGATCTTGATGTTCGGGTACTTGGCCTTCAGCTCGCGCAGCTGGTTGAAGTTGCCGCGCAGCGGCTGGTCCCAGGTGTCGGCGACGCCGCTGACCGACTGGTCGGCGGTGAAGGCCTTGTCGTAGTCGGCGTACGAGTCGCCGATCGCGCACTGGCCGTTGGTGACGTTGCCGAAGGCGTAGTTGATGTGCGTGATCTTGGCGGCCGAGCCCGACGTCACCAGGTTCTTGACGTTGTAGTTGCGGCCGTAGATGCCCCACTCGGTGAAGTAACCGAGCTTGACGGCGTTGCCGGTGGGCGGCGGGTTGGTGGTGCCACCGGTGGTGTGGACCGCGACCGCGCCGCTGACCGGACCGGTCTGGTCGGCGGTGTCGCGGGCCTGGACGGTGTACGAGTAGTCGGTGCCGGCGGTCAGACCGGTGTCCGTGTACGAGGTCGTCGTCACGGTCGCGACCGTGGTGCCGCCGCGCAGGACGTCGTAGTTCTTGACGCCCTTGTCGTCGGTGGCCGCGCTCCAGGAGAGCTTCACCGAGGTGTCGGCGACGGAGGAGGCGGTGGGGGTGCCCGGCGCGGAGGGCGCGCTGTCACCGGGGACGGTGGTGCCGCCGTCACAACTGCCGCCGTTCAGCGTGCAGTTGGACGGTGAGCCGGTGCCCGCGCCGTTGAAGCCGAAGGAGACGGAGGCACCCGCGGCGAGGCTGCCGTTGTAGGACTTGTTCTTGGCGGTCCAGTGGTTGCCGGAGCTGGTGACGTCCGCGTCCCAGGCCGAGGTGACCGACGTGCCGGAGGGGAAGTCCCACTGGATCGTCCACGAGCTGATCGCGGTGGTACCGGTGTTCTTGACCGTCCACTTGCCTTCGAAGCCCGTGCCCCAGTCCTGGGTCTTGGCGTACGTGGCGGTGGCGGAGTCGGCGGCCTGGGCCGGGCCCGCGAGGCCGACGAGGGCGGCGAGGGGGAGGAGCAGGGTGGTAAGCCCCGCCACTGCTCGGTGTCTGGCTCTCTGCCGGAAGCGCATGAAGCCTCTCCTCTTTGGTCTGGTGCTCCGGGGCGTCGCAGCGGGTGGGGGACCGCGATCGTGCTCCGCCCGTCGGGGCGTCCGCTCGCTCGCGCTCCTGCCGGCGTCGTGCCCCTTCGACTGGGGGTGTCGTGGGCATGCCTAAGCGCAGTGGGGCGAGAATAGAAAGGTCTGGACCACGAGTCAATAGGTCTGGACCAGTGGATCCGGTTCTCCGCGGATCCCCAACTCCCTCCAGGGGTAGGTGCCTTGGCTCGTCGGTGCGGTTCAGGAGCCCCCGGATGACGGCTGACGTGCGCCTTCGCTGTCACCTCGGCCGATTCGATCAACGCCGCGATCTCCGCGTTCGACGGCCCTTCCCCGGCCAGGAAATCTCGCACGCGCCTCGCGAGGCCGTCAGGGCATCCCGGACGGCCACCGGAGGGCGGGCCGGAGCGGGCGATCCGAAGCGGAGGGGCCGGGGCGGGCGGACTGAGCCGGAAGGGCTGGATCGGGCGATCCGGGGCCGGCGGGCCGAAGCGGGGGCCGGGAGCCGGCGGGCCCCAGCCGGCGGGTTGGATCGGGCGATCCGGATCGGGCGGGCCGGTGTGGAAGGGCTGATCGGGCGGGCCGGTGTGGAAGGACGGGAGCGGGCGCAGCGGCTCGACAGGGGAGCCGAGGGCGCGGGCGCCGGAGAGCCCGCGCCGCGTGTGTCCGTACCAGAGGGGCTCTGGCGCTTCCTGAGCCGCGCGTGTCCGTACCTGGACGTGTTCCGGCGCTCCCCGCGTCGCGGGTGTGCGTACCGGGACGGGCTCTGGCGCTCCCCGCGTCGCGGGTGTCCGTACCGGGGACGGGTCCTGGTGCTTCCCGCGCCGCGGGTGTCCGTACCCGGACGGGCTCTGGCGCTCCCCGCGCCCCGCCCCCTGACGGCAGCCTCTAGCGCTCCCCGCCCGGGACCCACAGCACGTCGCCCACATCCTTGTTCGCCGTGCGCGCCAGGATGAACAGAAGGTCGGAGAGCCGGTTGAGGTAGGTGGCGGTGAGTGGGTTCATCGCCTCGCCGTGCACCTCCAGCGCCGCCCAGGTGGAACGCTCGGCGCGGCGCACGACCGTACAGGCCTGGTGGAGGAGGGCCGCGCCGGCGGTGCCGCCGGGCAGGATGAAGGAGCGGAGCTTCTCCAGCCGTTCGTTGAAGAGGTCGCAGTCCGCCTCCAGCTTGTCGATGTAGAACTGCTCCACCCGCAGCGGCGGGTACTTCGGGTCCTCGACCACCGGCGTCGACAGATCCGCGCCCACGTCGAACAGGTCGTTCTGGACACGGGTGAGGACCTCGACGACCTCGGCCTCCAGGCCGCCCAGCGCGATCGCCGTACCGATCACCGCGTTCGCCTCGTTGGCGTCGGCGTACGCCGAGATCCGCAGATCGGTCTTGGCGACCCTGCTCATGTCCCCGAGGGCGGTGGTGCCCTGGTCGCCGGTCCTGGTGTAGATGCGCGTCAGATTGACCATGGGGCCAATTTAGACGCCCCTGCGAGCACTGGGGATGCCGCGCGTCCGTCATGCGGGTCACAGGGCGTGGAGACCTCGGCGCCGGCGGGTCCGCGAAGCGCCAACAAGCGTGAACCCGCGAGGTGGTGGCGCTCCGGCCGCCGTGGTCGAAATCCCTCCGCCTCCGGTCGGAGGCGGCATCGCCAAGTCCGTCGGGCGGGACGTGACGGGTGTCTCACGCCCTGAGACCGTGACACGCGTTACTTACGGGTTTCCCGGCCCCTCCCGAACGCTACTCTCCGCCGAAGAGGCATACACAAGCAGCGTGTTAAGCATGTTGAGGGAGTCGGAGTGGCAGGGAAGCTCGCCGTCATCGGAGCCGGACTCATGGGGTCCGGTATTGCTCAGGTCTCCGCACAGGCGGGCTGGGACGTCGTCCTGCGCGACGTCACCGACGAGGCGTTGAATCGCGGCCTCGACGGCATCAAGGCCTCGTACGACAGGTTCGTGAGCAAGGGCAAGCTGGCAGCCGCGGACGCGGAGGCGGCGCTCGGGCGCATCACCGCGACCACCGAGCTGGAAGCGGCCGCCGACGCGGACATCGTCGTCGAGGCGGTCTTCGAGAAGCTCGAGGTCAAGCACGAGATCTTCCAGGCGCTCGACAAGATCGTCCGCCCCGACACCGTGCTCGCCTCCAACACCTCCGCGATCCCGATCACCAAGATCGCGGCGGCCACGGAGCGCCCGGAGCGGGTCGTGGGCGTGCACTTCTTCTCGCCGGTGCCGATGATGCAGCTCGTCGAGCTGGTCCGCGGTTACAAGACCAGCGACGAAACGCTCGCCACCGCGCGGGAGTTCAGCGAGTCCGTCGGCAAGACCTGCATCGTCGTCAACCGCGACGTCGCCGGGTTCGTGACCACCCGCCTCATCTCGGCCCTCGTCGTCGAGGCGACGAAGCTGTACGAGTCGGGCGTCGCCACCGCCGAGGACATCGACCTCGCCTGCCGGCTGGGCTTCGGTCACGCCATGGGACCCCTGGCCACCGCCGACCTCACGGGCGTCGACATCCTGCTGCACGCCACCGGCAACATCTACACCGAGACCCAGGACGAGAAGTTCGCGCCGCCGGAGCTGATGCGCCGGATGGTTGACGCCGGTGACATCGGACGCAAGAGCGGGCAGGGCTTCTACAAGCACTGAACGATCATGCGGCGACCGAAACCGGTCGCCGCATATGCCACGGAAGCCGTACACGCCTCTCGGGTGTCACCCCATGAGGTGAATTCGGTATCGGTTCGCTTACAGACGGCAACCTCTGCGGCTCTCAGGCAGTCAGACCATGCACAACATGCAGACGCGAAGACGCGGAAACAGACACACGCGGAGTTACGAGACGCATTCTCGGGGAGCGCATATGTACATCAGGGGCGACCACGCCGAGCTGGTCGTCGGGGGCCGCCTCGACGTACGCAGCGCGGCGGACGCCCGTACGGTCCTGCACTCGGCCGTCGACGACGGAGCCGGCGATCTCGTGCTGGACCTGTCCGAGCTGGACTCCTGGGATGCCACCGGGCTCGGTGTCATCATGGGGGCCCACCGACGCGCCGGGCGCTGCGGCCGACGGCTCGTGCTGCGCGGCGTACCACCACAGATGCAGCGCCTGTTGGTGGCCACCCGGCTGCACCGGATCCTGGCGATCGAGGGTGGTATCGGGGTCGAGTCCCTGCCCCGGGTGTGACCTGAGCGCGCGCCCCACTCGCTCCGCGTGTGCGACCGCGTACGCGCCCTGACCGGCGCACGAAGCGCACCACGTGCACAATCCTCACGAAGCTGTGACGGTTCGGACGGCGCGGTACCCCGCCTGTTCGTAGATACTGTGCGAAGGTTTAGGGTTCGGCTGCCCGCCGACCGAAACCCTACGAGCGGGCACCGGACCAGAAGCGACAGAGCGGTGTGCAGCCAGGCCGGGAGGGCATCGGCACACGACGCTTTTGGGGGGCTTGGAACATGGACCCGATCAACCGGGGATCCGAAGAGTACGGCCATGACGACGACGGCCAGGCGTCTCGCCCGCGCCCGCCGCGCGACCCGCTCGCAACAGACCTGGGCCAGCACAAACCCGTGCTCGTCCGCACGGTCCGCCTCGTCGCGGGCGAATTCCTGCTCACCGTCAACCCCGTCGACGGCAGCGAGATAGAGAACTGCCCGCCGCACGAGCGACCGCAGCCGCCGGTCAAGCACGGCGCCGCCGAACGCGCCGAGCTGGCCCGCGCAGCCCACCCGCCCGTTCCACCCGGCCAGGCACAGCCCAGGCTGCCGCTCCTGGAGCGCCAGAAGGAGCGCGAGCAGCTCGTACGCCTCCTCGCGCGCGGGCGCTCGGTGCGGCTCACCGGCCCCTCGGGATCGGGCCGCACGGTCCTGCTGGACGCCGTCGCCGACGACTGCGCGGACCTCGCCCCCGACGGCGTCGTCCGCCTCTCCGGCTACCGGCGCACCGCGAGCGATCTGCTGTACGACCTCTTCGCCGCCGTCTACGAAGCCCCCCTGCACCGTCCGGACCGCGAGGAACTGCTCCGGCTCGTCCACGAGATAGGCGCGGTCGTCGTCCTCGACGACGCGGAGATCGGCGGCAGCGCCCTCGACGTGCTGCTCGACGCCACCCCCGAGTGCGCCTTCGTGATCGCCGCCACCCCCGACATACCGGCCCCGTCCGCCCACGCTCTCCTCGAAGAGGTCGTCCTCGGCGGCCTCGACCGCAGCGGCGGTCTCGAACTGCTGGAGCGCGCCGTCGGACGCGTCCTGACCGAGGACGAGTCCAACTGGGCGGGCGACCTCTGGTTCGAGTCCGAGGGACTGCCCCTGCGCTTCATGCAGGCCGGCGCCCTGCTGCGGCAGCGCGACCGGCTGCAGGCCAGCGAAGAGGCCTTCGACGACTACGGCGTCTTCCAGGAGGCCCCGGCCGACGAGCCCTTCGAGACCGGCGACGGCCACGACGTACCGCTGCCCTCCCTCGCCGAAGGCGCCGCGCCCGCCGCGCTGCTCGCCTCCAGGCTGAGCGACTCGGCGCGCAGCACCCTGCGCTTCGCCGTCGCGCTCGGCGGCGAGGTGCCCCACCAGGCCCATCTGCCCGCGCTCGTGGGCGACACCCACGCCGACGCGGCGCTCGCCGAACTCGCGGGCTGCGCGCTGGTCTCCCCCGTCGGCTCCCGCTACCGGCTCGCCGCCGGGGTGCAGGCCCAGCTGGAGGCCTCCGGATACACGGACACCCTCCAGGAGAGCGCGCTCGCCGCCGCCCAGCACTACACCTGGTGGGCCGGGCATCCCTCGGTCACCCCGGAGCGGGTCTCCGCCGAGGCCGACGCGCTGCTCGCCGCGCTCGACGTGCTCGTCCCGGTCACCACCGCCCCCGAGGACGAGGAGGACGAGAGCGTCTCCGTCCAGCTCGCCCGCACGGCCGCGCCCGCCTTCGCGGCGGGGCTGCACTGGAGCGCCTGGGAACGCGCCCTGCGCCTTGGTGTCGAGGCCTCCGAACTCGCCGACGACGGCGCGGAACAGGCCTATTTCCACCACGAGTTGGGCATCCTCGCGCTCTGCGGCCAGCAGCTGGACCGGGCCCGCGCCGAGCTGGAGGCCTCCGTCGGCATGCGTGGCGCGCTCGCCGACAAGCGCGGCACCACCGCCGGCCGTCGCGCCCTGGCGCTGGTCGCCGACCGCTCCGGAACCCTGCAGCTCACCGCCGGGCGCACCCCGGCGGGCGAAGAGGTGCCCGACGCGCGTCACGACGAGTCGATGTCGCCTCCCGGCGGTGTACCGGCAGCCTTCTCCCGGACCGACCCGTCCGGCGACACCGTCACGGTGCTCGCCCACCCGGCCGGCCCCGGCGGCCCCGCGGCCAAGCGGCAGGGCGTCGCGGGGCGGCTGGTCACCGGCACCCGGCGCAACCTGGTGGCCGCGGGAGCGGGCGCGCTCCTCGTCGCCGTCCTCGGCACCGTGGTGACCCTCGGCGCGACCTCGGACCACCAGAACGACACCCCGTCCGAGAAGGTCGGCGTCAACCCGTCGGCCACCCAGGGCAGCCAGGACGACAGCCTGGGCGCGGACAAGGCGAAGAAGGGCGACAACTCCACTCCCGGCCCCGTGGCCACGCCCACCGACCCGGGGCCCGACGGCACGTACGGCACCTCGGACGACCCGACGCCCCCGGCCACGGCCACGACGGGCCATCAGCCGTCCGGCGAACCGAGCGGGACGCACACGGCCTCGGGCAAGCCCTCGAAGTCGGCGTCCGCGACGCCCTCGAAGTCGCCCACCGGCAAACCGTCGTCGTCCCCCTCGAAGACGCCGAGCGGTTCGCCGTCGCCGTCCGGTTCGAAGACGCCGAGCGGTTCGCCGTCCGCGTCGCCGTCGGCCAGCACGCCGACGGCTCCGGCCACCTCGAACACCGCGAGCGGTCCCGTGTCGAGCAGCGCGCCGGCGAGCACGTCTGCCGGCCTGCCGGAGAGCAGCGTGCCGGCGGGCACCGGCGTCGCCACGTCGCCGAGCGGCGCGGTGATCTGACCGTACGGAAAGTGGGAGAGGGCCGGGTCCGACATCGGACCCGGCCCTCTCCTGTATACGAACCCGAGGGGGTCAGAACAGCCGCAGCTTGTCGTCCTCGATGCCGCGCAGGGCGTCGTAGTCCAGGACCGTGCAGCCGATGCCGCGGTCGGTGGCGAGGACGCGGGCCTGCGGCTTGATCTCCTGGGCGGCGAAGATGCCGCGGACCGGCGCGAGGTGCGGGTCGCGGTTCAACAGCTCCAGGTAGCGAGTGAGTTGCTCCACGCCGTCGATCTCGCCCCGGCGCTTGATCTCCACGGCGACGGTCTGCCCCGCGGCGTCCCGGCACAGGATGTCGACCGGGCCGATGGCCGTCATGTACTCACGGCGGATGAGCGAGTAGCCCTCGCCGAGGGTCTCGATGCGGTCGGCGAGCAGCTCCTGGAGGTGCGCTTCCACGCCGTCCTTGATCAGGCCGGGGTCCACGCCGAGTTCGTGCGAGGAGTCGTGGAGGATCTCCTCCATCGTGATGATGAGCTTCTCGCCCGCCTTGTTGATGACGGTCCAGGTGCCTTCGTCGTCGCCTGACCCCTCCTTCAGTGTGCAGGGCGGAGACATCCAGTTGAGGGGCTTGTAGGCCCGGTCGTCCGCGTGGATCGAGACGCTGCCGTCCGCCTTCACGAGGATCAGGCGGGGGGCCGACGGGAGATGGGCGGTGAGCCGGCCCGCGTAGTCCACGGAACAGCGGGCAATGACGAGACGCATGGTCGGCAACGCTACTCGACCGGCGGTGGTGCACGCGATTCTCCCGCCCGTCTCCCGAGCCCGCACCGGACGCAGAACCCGCGGTTCGCCCCTTTTGTTCTCCCGGCCCCCGTCGCGCAGCCCGACCGGTGTTTCCGCGGGTCACCCCATTGATCCTGAAGGTTCCGTGTTCGGTCGTGGCTGATTGTCGGCCTACTGAGCGTTCGCTATGTGCGCATTCTCCTGGTGCCGTTACCTGGCGATGCTTACCGTATGAACGGGAGGTCGCGATGCATGTACTCAGCGTGTTCGATATTGCGATCCCCGTCCCTGTCCGGCAACCCCCGAGGTATGGGGGTGCGAGAGGAGAACCCATGTCGCTCGACGTCTCACCGGCCCTACTCCAACAGGCCGAGCGAGGCGAGGTCGACGAAGCTGACTTCGTCGACTGCGTCCGGACCTCCCTGCCCTACGCGTGGGAGATGATCAGCTCCCTGGTGGCCCAGCTGAAGGTGGACGGTGGCAAGTTCGCCGACAACCAGACGCCCCCGCCGGACGAGCAGGCACGTGGCCAGCTGCTGCGTGCGCTCGCGAGTGACGCGATACGCGGCGCGCTGCAGCGGCACTTCGGAGTGCGGCTGGCCTTCCAGAACTGCCACCGGGTGGCGGTGTTCCCACTGGACGACTTGGTGGACGACACACTGGCACGCTTCACCTCGGTCCGCAGTCAGCTGCTCAACCAGTCCCCGGAGTTCAGGGACTGCTGAGGCACTGAGCCGCATTGCTTGCCGCTCCGTACGCGGGAGGTGCATTGGTACTGGGGCGGCAAGCTCCCCGCGTGTCCGGTCCGATGGGCCGGACTTCGTGCGGTCACCTGAGATGGGGCAGCACCTCGGCCCCGAGCCGTCGCACGTTCTCCTCGGTCGCCGCCAGGTCGCCCGATCCCTCGACGAGCAGGGCGAAACGCGAGATGCCGGTCCGTTCCGAGGTCGCCGCGAGCCGGTCGGCGCACAGCCGCGGGGTGCCCACCGGGTGCAGCCCGCAGAGCAGTTCGGTGTACGCCACCGGGTCCCGCATCGAGCGGGCGCGGCCGTCGACCGTCACATGGGCGTCCAGTCCCTGCTTCAGCCAGCCCGGCATCGCCTTGACGAGCGTCTCGACGGCGTCGGTTCGGCGGTCCGCGATCTGGCAGACGCCGGCGGAGACATGGGCGGCGGTGCGGATCTCGTCCGACGGGCGGCCCGCCGCGCGGGCGTGCTGCCGCCACAGAGCGACCATTTCGGCCTTCTCCTCGTCCCCGACGTGCATGCCGAGAAGCATCGGCAGTCCGCGCTCGGCGGCGAGCCGGACGCTCGCCGGTGAGGTGCACGCGACGACGACCTCGGGACCCGGAGCACCGCTCAGCGCCTCCGACGGACGTGGCACGACGGGGACTTCGCGGAACGAGAACCGCTCGGAGGTGCCGGCGACGGACGGCTCGCGCAGCCAGCGGACCAGCAGATCGAGTGATTCCGGGAACCCTTGTTCGTACGCCGCGAGGCCCGCGCCGAAGACCTCCAGGTCGACCCAGGGGCCGCCGCGGCCGACACCCAGCGAGAACCGCCCGCCGGACGTCAGGTGCAGCAGCGCGGCCTGCTCGCCGAGCGCCACGGGGTGGACGGTGGGCAGCACGCTGACCGCCGTGCCGATCCGGATACGGTGGGTGCGGCCCAGCAGATACGCGGCGAGCGTGATGGCCGACGGGCATGTCCCGTACGGCACGAAGTGGTGCTCGGCCAGCCAGACCGCGTCGAGCCCGGCCTCCTCGGCGACCTCGGCCGACCGCACCGCGCGGTGCAGGGCCTCTCCCTGGCCCTGGCCAGGGAACTGGGCGGCCAGTACAAAGCTTCCAACGTGCATCGAACTTCCTGCTTCCTCGGCTCCGACACGGAGCTCCCCCACCCGGCATAACCGCGTGACACGTGCCGAAGACACGGCCTTGCGGAGAGATTTGCGGATTGTCTGGGAATTGGGCTGTCCGATGGGGGATGCGCGCGGGTTGGCGGAGTACGCCTACCCCCGTGCGTCCCGCGTAGGCTGGACTTGGCCCCTGCTCCCCGTATCGCTCCGTGAGGTGTCCCTTGTCCCCGCGTCGCAACCGTCCTAAGGACCCCGCCTCGTCCGGCAGGAGCGCCGAGGAGGACGCGTCGGACCGCTACGGCGGCTGGCAGTCCACGGAGAGCTGGCGGGACGAGGAGTGGAGCGTGCGCCATGTGGCGGGCGCGAGCGCGCAGGGCAAGACCTACCGCTGCCCCGGCTGCGACCAGTTGATCCCGTCCGGGGTTCCGCACGTGGTGGCCTGGCCGGAGCACTCGGGCGTCGACGAGCGGCGGCACTGGCACAAGGCCTGCTGGAACGCGAAGGACCGCCGCACCTCGCGGGTGCAGCGGTCCCGTAACGCGCCCAGGTTCTAGGCGACTTCGGAAGGCCCGGCCTCAAGCTGTCCGGCGGGCGCGGTCGTCACACGTCCCGGCGCTCCAGGAGCACGAAGGCGCCGATGATCGCCGCCGCCGTCAATCCGGCGAGCAGGCCGAGCTGTGCGCCGCCGTGGCCGTCCTCGGTGCCCAGCCGGAAGATCTTGGCGAGGGCGTTGGGGGCGGCGTACTCCTGCATCTTCTCGCCGACCGTCCGCATGCTCTCGGACATCATCAGGAACGCGGGCATGATCGCGGGCAGCAGCACGACGCCGAGCATCGTGGTGATCGCGCCCGCCGAGTGGCGCAGCATCGAGCCCACCGCGAGCGCGAGCACACCGAGCAGCGAGACGTACAGCGCGGCCATCACGACGGTGCCGCCCCACGGGACGTCGGAGCCACCGCTGTGCATCCCCGCGGTGAACAGGCCGACCAGCCCGATCGCGAAGGCCGAGACGGCGAACGCCACCGCGAAGAAGATGATCAGCTTCGCGGCGAGCACCCGGTGCCGCTGCGGCGAGGCCGTGAACGTCGTACGGATCATGCCCGTGCCGTACTCGGAGGAGACCACCAGCACGCCCAGCGTGATCAGACAGATCTGTCCGAGCATCAGCCCGAAGAACGCGGGGATCGTGTACGGCGTGTCCCCGAAGTCTTCGTTCGTGGTCTGCGCGGCGACCAGGAAACCGATGCCGACCACCAGGAGCAGGAAGATGCCGAGCGTCCACAGCGTGGAGCGCACCGACTTGATCTTCGTCCACTCGGAATTGAGCGCGTGGCCCAGGTGGGTGCGGGTGACGGGGATCGGCGAGGTGTACGAAGTGCCGGGCGCCGCCTGCCAGTCGGGGGCAGCGGCGGCCTGCTGCGGCATCGGGGGCTGGGGCGTGCTCATCGGGCGTCCTCGGGCTTGGTCAGGTCGGCGGCGGGCGCGGGTGCGGGCGTGGGCTCGGACACGGGTGCGGGGGTGGCGGCGGGCACCGGCGAGCCCGCGGGGGCCTGGGGGGCCGCCTGGGCGTACGGGTTGACGTCCGGGGCGCCGTACGGGCCGGGACCGCCCGCGCCCGGGGCGACGGGGGCGACGGGAGCGCCGTACGGGCCCGTCTGGGGCATGGCGAAGGGCTGTCCGCCCTGCTGGGGCGACGGCGGCGCGTACCAGCCGGGCTGGCCCTGGCCCGCGACCGGCAGCTGCGGCGGGGGCATGGCGCCCGGCGGCAGCTGCTGCTGGAGCCCGGCCTTCTGGTCGACGGTCGAGCGGTAGTCGACGGCGCCCTGCGTCATCCGCATGTACGCCTCCTCCAGCGAGGCCTGGTGCGGCGACAGCTCCCACAGCCGGACGTCGGAGGAGTGCGCGAGGTCGCTGATGCGGGGGAGCGGCAGCCCGGTAACGCGCAGTGCGCCGTCCTGCTCGGGCAGCACCTGGCCGCCCGCCTCGGTCAGCGCGGCGGTCAGCTTCTCGCGCTGCTGCGGCTCGGTGTCGGGGGTGCGCACCCGGGCGAAGTCGGCCGAGTTGTGCGAGATGAAGTCCTTGATGTTCTGGTCGGCGAGCAGCTGGCCGCGGCCGATCACGATGAGGTGGTCGGCGGTCAGCGCCATCTCGCTCATCAGGTGCGAGGAGACGAAGACCGTACGGCCCTCCGCCGCGAGGGACTTCATCAGGTTGCGCACCCACAGGATGCCCTCGGGGTCGAGACCGTTGACCGGCTCGTCGAAGAGCAGCACCTGGGGGTCGCCGAGCAGCGCGGCGGCGATGCCGAGGCGCTGGCCCATGCCGAGCGAGAAGCCCTTGGAGCGCTTTCGCGCCACGTCCTGGAGACCGACGACGCCGAGCACCTCGTCCACGCGGCGGGCCGGGATGCCCGACAGCTGGGCCAGGCACAGCAGGTGGTTGCGGGCGTGCCGGCCACCGTGCACGGCCTTGGCGTCGAGGAGCGCGCCGACCTGGCGGGGGGCGTTCGGCAGCTTCCGGTAAGGGAATCCGCCGATCGTCACCTGCCCCGAGGAGGGGTTGTCGAGGCCGAGGATCATGCGCATCGTGGTCGACTTGCCCGAGCCGTTGGGCCCGAGGAAACCGGTGACGGCACCCGGCCGGACCTGGAAGGAAAGGTTGTACACGGCCGTCTTGGCGCCATAGCGCTTAGTCAGGCCGACTGCCTCGATCATTCTCCGCACCCATCGAAAGGTTCAGGACGTCGGGGCGCACGCCCCCGTAAGGGTTAGGAGGATATCCGGGCGCGGGCGGTTCCACTCAAGAGAAAGTAAAGCCATGCCCATCGACCGGTGAAAGATCCAGTAGAGGGCGAAATTTCGTACGGGCGTCCTGTCAGGTACCCGTCTTTCCTGGTCAGGTGGGAAAAGGGAATCCGCGCCCATCGGTCGACGGGAATTCTCAGGGCCGGTCCGGCAGGGAATCGTCCAGCGGCGGCAGATCGTCGTACAGCCGCAGTTCGGCCGATTCGTCGAGGTACGGCAGGAAGTCGGTCTGCGGCAGCACCCAGCCCTCCTGGCCGAAAATCAGCGTGCCCGCCTCGCGCAGCGACCGGTCGGCCCCCGCACGGCGCACCCAGGCCGCCGGGTCGGGCCCGAGCAGTTCGCGCAGGCGTGCGGACCCTCCGAGCAGGGCGGAGAGCAGCTCGGACTGGTCGCCGCCGCCCGGGCGGGGTCGCCCGGTCTCCGGCTCGGCGAGCACACCGTGCGCGCTGAAGTAGATGTACGCGCCGCCGAGCCGTTCCCCGGAGGGCATCGTCATCGCGAACTCGTCGCCCGGGAGTATCGCCCGCCGATAGTCCGGGAACTCGGTGTCGTCGACGGCCTTGAGCTGCGTCGAGTCCAGCCAGGTCACCACCAACGTCGTCTCGGCGGTCCGGTCGACGTACGGCGTCCCGGCCACGTAACCCGCCGGGCTGATGTGTCCGGAGCAGCCCACGGCGACTCCGCGCACCCGCACCGGGATCATCGGCACCGTCGCAGGGATGCCGAGCCGGGTCAGCTTGTGGGCGACCTGCCCGGGGGAGGCGTTCGAGCCGACGGCGATGACCGGGTGGCGCAGCCCCGTGCCCACCTGGCCCAGTCCGGCCAGGGCTTCGTCGAGCCGCCGCTGCTCCTGGCGCTCCTCCACGTACCACTCGCCGAGCCGCAGCGGCCGGACGTCCAGCTGGAGCAGCTCGCCGCCGGTCAGCAGGGACGGCTCGGTGGTGGGCCGGCCGGGATAGGTGAGGGGCTTCTTCGCGGGCACGTCGTCCAGGCCCAGCGCTTCGAGGCTTCGGTCCTCAGTCGTCACGGTGACGCCCTTCGGGGGTGGTGTCGCGCGCATGCGGGCACAGCCTTTCACGCGAGATGTACCTGGGCCCTCGCGCGAGATGTGCCCGGCGCGGGGCCCGGTCTCCCCGGTTGAGCGGGGTTGGCCTGAACCGACACCGGGAATGATGCCGACCCCATTGTACGAGTGGGGCGAAATCGGTTACGGGGAAAGCGAGTTGAGGCCGATGAGGCGCGATTTGCGAAGGGCGGGGCGAGCGGGGCGGAGGTCGGCGCACCCTCGTTTTCGCACTTCCGTTCGCTGGTGGATCGCGGGACGCACCGTCCATGCCCTGCTGTTGATGGCGCTGGGCGCGCTGGCCGGACTCTCGGTCGTCGTGGCGACGGCGTGGACGCTGACCGAGAACTCGCCGCGTTCGATGGCGGCCCGGTTCTCGGACGAGGAGCGCCTCCTCGACCTCAGCCTGGCCGTGCTGCGGGCCTGCGTCGGCACCGACAACCTCGAACCCGAACCTGACAGCACCGCTCACCAGCTGCTCGCCACGCTCGCCTCCGTGACCGGCGCGCTGGTGCCGGCGGTGCTGCTCGGCATCGTCCTGATCAAGCTGTTCGCGCTGCGCCCGTTCGTCTGGCGGCGGCGGGCCAGCATCTCGCACGCCTGGACCGCCGACTTCCCGGGCTACGCGCGACGGAACGCGGACGGCGACGACGCCGTCATCGCCGTCCGTTTCTACAACCGCTTCGACAACCTGTCGGTCGTCGACCTGCGGGCCCGCGCCCATCTGCGCTATCTGGAGCGCTCCCCGCACGACGGCAGTCTCGTCATCTACAAGCAGTGGCTGAAGGTCCTGGACGCGAACGGCGAGCCGGCCGACGAGCGGAGCTGGCTCGCGGTCGAACGCGGGGCACCCTTCACGGTCTGGATACCGGTCGAGGCGCCGGTGGCCGAACTGCCGTTCCGCAGGATTCAGGGCAAGGAGCTGTCCGGCTCGTCGGGGGTGAAGCTCCTCGTCCGGCTCACCGCCCGGACCGTCGGGCTCGGTACCGAGGTCGCGGACGAGCGCTGGTTCGACCTGGAGGCCGGGGACTTCGAGCTGGGCCGTTTCGTTCCGCTCCAGCCGGACCTCGACAAGGACGTGTGGCACTGGGAGGGGTGGTCCGACTTCGACGGGCTGATCCAGCCGAGCCCGAACGGCGAAGAGCCCCCTGAGACCCCTGCGCCCCATTGACCCCGCTGAGCTCCCTGAGCCCGTGACCTTGAGCCGCCTGGCTGTCCCGAATCCGGGTGCCCCGCGTGAGACCTAAGCGTCCCGTTTCTTGAGCAACGCGTAGCCGCCGATCAGGGCCGCGGCCACCCACAGCACCATGATGCCGAGGCCGCCCCAGGGTCCGTAGGGGGTGTCGTCGAGGGGCCTCACCACCTGGAGGATCCTGCTGCCGGCCTGGTCGGGGAGGTAGCGGCCGACCTTCTTGGTCGCGGACACGGCGCCCAGGATGTTGGAGATCAGGAAGAAGAACGGCATCAGGATGCCGAGCGAGAGCATCGGACTGCGCAGCATCGCCGCGACGCCCATCGAGAACACGGCGATGAGCGTCATGTAGAGGCCCCCGCCGATCACCGCGCGCAGCACACCCGGATCACTGATCGACGCCCTGTGCGTGCCGAGTGCGGCCTGGCCCACGAAGAACGCGATGAAGCTGGTGATCAGGCCGACGACGAGGGCGAGACCGGCCGCCACCGCGATCTTGCTGAAGAGGAACGTGCCGCGCTGCGGGACCGCCGCGAGCGAGGTGCGGATCATGCCGGTGCTGTACTCGTTGCCGACGACGAGCACCCCGAAGACGATCATCGCGAGCTGGCCGAGGCCCATGCCCGCGAAGCTGATGCGCGTCGGGTCGAAGGTGAGCCGGTCCTCCGCGCTCAACTTGTCCCACTGGTTGTTGGAGAGGAGCGAGATGAGGATGCCCAGGGCGATCGTGACGACCGCCGCGAGACTCAGCGTCCACACGGTGGACGACACGGACCGGATCTTGGTCCACTCGGACTTGAGGACCTGGGTGGCCGCCATGCTCAGCCCTTCTTCCAGTCGCCGCCCCATTGCGGGGCAGGGGGCGGGCCCGGCGGGCTCGACGAGATCTGCTGACCCGGCGCGTCGGTGTGCGCGTGGTACTCCACCGACTCCGCGGTCAGCTGCATGAACGCCTCCTCCAGGGAGGCCTGCTGAGGGCTCAGCTCATGCAGCACGATCTGGTGCTGCGCGGCCAGTTCACCGATGTGCTCCGGCTTCCCGTCGTCCACTTCGAGCGCCCCGCTGCCCGTCCGGACGACGGTGATCCCCGCGCCCTGCAGCACATCGAGCAGCCGCTCGCGCTGCGGGGAGCGGATCCGGACGTACGAGCGCGAGTTCTGCTGGATGAAGTCGGCCATCGAGGTGTCGGCGAGCAGCCTGCCCTGGCCGATGACGACGAGGTGGTCGGCGGTCAGCGCCATCTCGCTCATGAGGTGCGAGGAGACGAAGACCGTACGGCCCTGTACGGCGAGGGACTTCATCAGGTTGCGGATCCAGTGGATGCCCTCGGGGTCGAGGCCGTTGACCGGCTCGTCGAACATCAGGATCCGCGGGTCGCCGAGAAGGGCGCCCGCGATGCCGAGCCGCTGGCCCATGCCCAGCGAGAACCCCTTCGCCTTCTTCCGTGCGACCGCGGTGAGACCGACGGTGTCGAGGACCTCGTGCACGCGCGCCTTCGGGATGCCGTTGCTCTGGGCGAGGCAGAGAAGGTGGTTGAAGGCGCTGCGGCCGCCGTGCATGGCCTGGGCGTCCAGCAGTGCGCCGATGTACTTCAGGGGATCCTTGAGATGGTCGTAGTGCCGTCCGTCGATCCGTACGTCGCCGGCGGTGGGACGGTCGAGCCCGAGCATCATCCGCATCGTCGTGGACTTCCCGGCACCGTTGGGACCGAGGAAGCCGGTCACGATGCCCGGTCTGACGGCGAAGGTGAGGTTGTTGACCGCCACCTTCTCGCCGTACCGCTTGGTCAGCCCCTCCAGCTCGATCATGCGGCCACGCTAAGACGGCCCCCGGGAGCCTGCCACTTGAGCGAGGACGACCCCACCGGCACGACAAGGCCCGCGCCCTCGGCAGAGGGAACGGGCCCTGGTGTCGTGCTGCGTGGTTACCGGGACTGCTGTGCCGGAACCCCACGGGAGATCGGCTCGTCCTCGGCCGGGCCGGTGGCGGCGGCCACCGCGGCGCCGGTGAGCGTCGCGAGCATCTCGCGGACGTTCGTGAGCTGCGCGTTGATCGAGTCGCGGCGGTTGGTGAGGGCGGCCAGCTCGCGCTCGGATTCCGAGCGGATGCGGTCGGCCTTGGCGTTCGCGTCGGCCACGATGTCCTCGGCCTGCCGCTGAGCCGTCTCCACCGTCTGGCGGGCGCGGCGCTCGGCGTCCGTGCGCAGCTTCTCGGCCTCCAGGCGGAGCTGCTCCGCGCGGTGCTCGATCTCCGCGAGGCGCTTCTCGGCCTTGGCCTGCCGCGACGCCAGGTCGCGCTCGGACTGCTCGCGGCGCTTGGCGAGGTTCGTCTCGAAGTCGGCGGCGGCCTGGGCGGCCTTGGCGCGGGTCTCCTCGAAGAGGGCGTCCGCCTCCTCGCGCTTGGACTGCGCGTCCTTCTGCGCCTCGGAGCGCAGCTGCGAGGCGTCGCTCTTGGCCTTCTCGACGATCCGGACGCCCTCGTCCTCCGCCTTGGACTTGCGGTCCGCGGCGAACGATTCTGCGTCGTTGCGCACCTGCTGAGCCGCCGACTCGGCGAGCTCGCGGTGCTGCTCGGACGCGCGACGGGCCTCCTCGCGCAGGTCCTTGGCCTCCTCCTCGGCGAGGCGGAGGATCTTCTCGACTCGCGCGCCGAGACCGGCGTACGACGGCTCGGCGTCGCTCACCTGGGCCTGGGCGTTCTGCGTTTCGAGATGGAGCTCCTCGATGCGCTTTTCAAGGGCGGTGATACGGGCCAGAGCGCTGTCACGGTCGGAGACGAGCTTCGAGATGCGTTCGTCCACCTGAGCGCGGTCGTATCCACGCCGCACAAGCTCGAAGCCGTAGGGGGAAGTGTCGCTCATGGGGTTCCTGTCGAATGAGACCGGTGAGGTGATAGGTGGAATCCTAGGGGGCAATGCGGTGTGTCATCGAGCGGATACGTGTTTGATCTGGAGAATGACACTCCTTTTGGGTGGCTAGCTGTCGGATGGCTTGCCAGAATCTGTGACAAACGTCCTACAAGGCACGGAATCCGTGCCTCCGGCTAGCTCTCCGACGCCTTGCCACCCGCACGGGTGGCCCCCGCGGCAGCACCCGCCTTCACTCCGCCGTCCTTGCCACCCGATGGGGCCTCGAAAGACTCCAACGCTTCGAGGACGTCCTGGACACGGGAGATCTCCGCGTTGATGTCCTCACGCCGGCGGACCAGGACCTCCAGGTCGCGCTTGCCCTCCTCGACGGCCGCCTTCGCCTCCTGAATGGCCTCGGACCTGATCTTCTCGGCCTCGGCGACGAGCGAGGACTTCTTCTGCTCGGCCTCCTTGAGGAGCCCCTCGGCCTTCCGCACGGCGGCGATACGCACCTTGCTCGCCTCGGAGTTCGCCTCCGACAGCAGATCCTTGGCCTTCGCGTCGGCCTCGGCGAGCTGGTCCTCGGCGGCCTTGATGAGCGCGTCGCACCGGTCGCCGGCGTTCTTCATCGCCTCGGACGACTCTCGGCGCGCCCGCTCGTGCAGATCCTCGATCTCGGACGTGATGCGGTCGCGCAGTTCCTCGGCGCGCTCCCGGATCGCCGTGGCGTCCCGGCGCGCGCCGACGAGCAGCCCGTCCGCGTCCGTACGGGCCCGCTCCACGAGGGTGTTGCCCTCGACCGTCGCCTCCGAGACGAGCCGCTCGGCCTCGCCCCGCGCCACACCGACCATCGTGTCGGCCTGCGACTCGGCGTCCGCCGTCGTCTTCTGCGCGCTCTGCTGCGCCTCGGCGAGCAGCTTGTCCGCCTCGGACGCCGTCTCGGAGATGAGCGTGTCGACCTGCTCGGCCGCTTCGGAGCGCCGCTTGTTGGCTTCCTGACGGGCCGCGTCCAGCATGCGCTCGGATTCCTCGCGCGCCGACGCCGTGCGCCGCTCGGCCTCCTCCGTCGCCCGCGCCTTGAAGCGCTCGGCCTCGGTGCGGATCCGCTCGGAGTGCTGCTGGGCGGACCCGACCGCCTCGGCGGCCTCGGCGCGCAGCCGCTCCGCGTCACCGGTCGCGTCCGAGATGAGCTTCTCGGCCTTGGCCACGGCCTCGGCGCGTACCCGCTCGGCCTCGGCCGCGGTCTCGATCCCGAGCCGCTCGGCCTCCGCCGCCGCCTCGGTGATGAGCGTGTCCACCTGCGCGGCCGCGTCCGAACGGATCCGGTTCGCGTCCTCCCGGGCGTCCGCACGGGTGCGCGCGGCGTCCTGGTCGGCGTTCGCGATGGCGTCCGACACCTCGGTGCGCACCCGCTGGGCGTGTTCGGACGCGTCCGAACGCATCCGCTCCGCCTCGGCGATCGCCTCCGCGACCGTGCGCTCCGCGAGGGCGCTCGCGGCCTCCCTCTCCTCGTTCGCCTCGCGCCGCAGGCGCGCCGCGTCCTCGGACGCCCGCTCGCGCTCGGCGTACGCGTCGGCGCGGACCCGGTCCGCCTCCTCCTGCGCCTCGGTCCGCGTACGGTCCGCCACGTGCTCGGCGGCCGAGCGCAGCCCGGTGATCTCCTCCTGGGCCTGCTCGTGCAGCCCCGCCACCGAGTCCCGCACCTGCTGCGCGGTCTGCTCGGCGTTGGAGACCATCTCGGTCGCGCGCCGGTCGGCCTCCTCGACCAGCCGTACGGCCTCGGTCTGGGCCTCCTCGACGCGCTTGCGCGCGGAAGCGAGCAGTTCCTCGCTCTGTTCGCGGGCCCGCTCGCGCTCCTGGTCGGCCTCCTGGCGCGCGGAACCGAGGGTCTCCTCGGCCTCGCGGCGGCGCCGGGCGGCCTCCTCCTGGGCGGCGGCCAGCGTCTCGGCACCCTCGGTCGCCAGGCGCTCGGCCGCGGCCTGCGCCTCGCTGCGTACCCGGTCGGCGCTGTCCTGGGCCTCCGACTTCAGCCGCTCGGCCTCCGCCGCGGCCTCGGAACGCAGCCGTACGGCGATGGCCTCGCCCTCGGCCCGGGACGCCGACGCGTCTCCGGCCGCCTCGTTGCGCAGCCGGTCGGCCTCCGTCTCGGCCTGTACCTGGAGCGTACGGATCCGCTCGGCGGCCTCCGAACGCAGCCGGTCGGTCTCCTCGGCGGCCTCGCGGCGGATGCGCTCGGCCTCCGCACGCGCGTCCGTCAGCGCCTGCTCGGCGGCGGTGAGACGCTCCTCGGCCTCCGTGTGCAGCCGCGCCAGTCCCTCGGCGGCCTCGGCCTGACGGGCCGCTATGGCCCGCTCGGTCTCCTCGCGCTGCCGCTCGGCGGCCCGCTCCGCGTCGGCCGCGATCGTCTCGGCCTGCTCGACGGCGTCCGCGCGGTGCCGCTCGGCCTCAGCACGGGTCCGCTCCAGCGTCTCCTCGGCCTGCCGGCGCAGGGTCGTGGCGCGCTCGATGGCCTCGGTGCGGACCTTCTCGCTGTCCGCCGTGGCGGCCTGGCGCAGCTCGTCCGCGTCCGCCTTCGCCTTGCCGAGCAGCTCCTCGGCGGTCCGCGCCGCCTCCTCGATCTGCTGGACGGCCTCGCGCCGGGCCTCGGCGCGGATGCGCTCGCCCTCGGCGACGGCGTCCGACCGCAGCTGCTCGGCGTCACCGCGCAGCCGACGGGCCTCCTCCTGGAGCTCGACCGTCTTGGCGCGGTATTCCTTGGTGTCGTCCTTGGCCGTGCCCTTGAGCTGCGCCGCGATGTCGTGCGCCTCGGCGCGCAGCCGGTCGGCCTCGGTCTCCGCCTCGGTGCGGATCCGCTCGGCCTCCTCGGCCGCCGCCTTCGTGGTCCTCTTGGCCTCGTCGGACGCGCGGTTGAGCACGTCCTCGGCGGTACGGGCGGCCTTGGCGAGCTGGGAGGCGGTCTCCTCGGCGGTGAGGCTGCGGGCGCTCTCCTCCGCCTCGGCGACGATCGTCTCGGCCTTCGTACGGGCGTCCGCGACGATCTGCTCGGCCTCGGACTTGGTGGTCTCGGCCTCCTTGGTGGCCTCGCTGACCAGCCGGGCGACCTGCTCCTTCGCCGTCCGCGTGCGCTGCTCGTTGACCGACTCGGCGCCGGCGAGCGTCTTGGCCGCGGCTTCCTTGGCCTCGCCCAGAACCTTGTCCGCCTCGGCCTGCGCCTCGCGCAGCGCCGCCTCGGCGGCACTCATCCGCTGCTCGGCGGCCCGGCTCAGCTCGGTGGCCTGACGGCGGGCGTTGTCCGAATCGTTCGCCGTGGAGCTGCGCAGCTGCTCGGCGTGGTCGGTGGCCTCCTGGGCCTGTGTCGACGCCGCGTTCAGCAGCCGCTCGGCGTCCGTGCGGGCCCGGCGCAGCAGCGCCTCGGCCTCGGCGCGGGCCGCCTCGGCGTCGGTGGTGAGCCGCTGGCGGGCCTCGGCGGCGACCCGCTCGGCCTCCGCACGGGCCGCGGCGAGCGCCTGCTCGGCCTCGGCACGCGACTCGTCCAGGAGACGGCGGGCCTGGGACTCGGAGCGGGCGCGCAGCTGCTCGGCCCACGCCACGTTCTCGTTGACGTGCGATTCGACGGTCTGCCGGCGCTCGGCCAGCTCCTGGTCGAGCTGCTGGCGGCGGGTGACCGCCTCCTGGTGCAGCTCCGCCTGGAGCCGGGCGGCCTGCTCGGCGTGCTCCTGGAGGATGCGCTGGGTCTGCGCCCGTGCCTGGCTGATCTCGCGCTCGGCGTCGACGCGCAGCTGGTCGGCCTGCATCTGGGCATTACGGAGCATCTGCTCGGCCTGATAGCCGATGTCGGCCCCGTCGTAGGCAGGACGGGTCGCCAGACTGCGGCGCGCCTCATGCAGCTTGGCGCGCAGCACCTCGACCTGATAGCCGAGGTCCTCGGCGTGCTGGACGGCCTTCTCCCGCTCGGTCTTCAGCCGTTCCATCTCGGCCTCGAACCGAGAGAGGTGGTCGACGTCAGCCGCCGGCTCTCGCTCCTGGCGTTCGTAGCCCCGCACTGCGCGGTCCCATCCGTCCCCTGGTCGCAAGTAAATCCGAACGAGCACCGTTCTTCCGCTGAACGGGGCCCCCGGGGAATGGTGTCAGATCAACGGCGGAGCACGGGCTGCTGCCCCGATGCTCGCCCCCCGAAACCTGGACCCCGGCCCTTGGTCCCGCTCGCCGGAAGGCGCCGGGACCACGGCCGTCCCCCGCGAAAGGCGACGGCCGAGCCCAACCCTACCGGCCCAGATATACGGAGGTCAGTGCTCAGCTGACTCAACCGCCGCCGAAGTGACCAGTTCTGTCAGTACTCCGTGGCAATCCTTGGGGTGGAGGAAGGTGATCCGGGACCCCATGGACCCGATCCGGGGCTCCTCGTAGAGCACCCGGACGCCCTTGTTCCGGATGTCCGCGGCGTCGCCGTCGACGTCCGCGGTGCCGAAGGCGATGTGATGCACGCCCTCGCCGTTCTTGGCCAGCCACTTGCCCACGGCGGAGTCCTCGCGGGTGGGTTCGAGCAGTTGGAGGTAGGAGGCGCCGCCGTCGGACGTCTCGTTGATCTTGAGCATGGCCTCCCGTACGCCCTGCTCCTCATTGATCTCGGAGTGGAAGACTTCGAAACCGTACGTCGCACGGTAGAACTCGACAGTGGCGTCGAGGTCGAAACAGGCGATCCCGATGTGGTCGATTCGCGTCAGCATGGAGTCAGTGCAGCGCTCCTGGCGTGGTTACGCAACGTGCGCGCGATCACACTGCGGGCCGGATGACGGGTGGCCTACCGCTCAGTACATTCTCAGTAAACCCTCGTTCACTCCTCGGCTGTGCAGCCGGTAAGGGGATCGCACCTCATGTCTGGAACGAACAGCAGTACCTCGGTGATCGTCGCGGGCGCCCGAACGCCCATGGGGCGGTTGCTGGGCTCGCTGAAGTCCTTCTCCGGGGCCGACCTCGGAGGCTTCGCGATCAAGGCCGCCCTCGACCGTGCGGGCATCGGCGGCGACCAGGTGCAGTACGTGATCATGGGCCAGGTGCTCCAGGCCGGGGCAGGGCAGATCCCGGCACGCCAGGCCGCCGTCAAGGCGGGCATCCCGATGAGCGTCCCGGCCCTCACCATCAACAAGGTGTGTCTCTCCGGCCTCGACGCCATCGCCCTGGCGGACCAGCTGATCCGCGCCGGCGAGTTCGACATCGTCGTCGCCGGCGGCCAGGAGTCCATGACGAACGCCCCGCACCTGCTCCCGAAGTCCCGCGAGGGCTACAAGTACGGCGCGATCGAGATGCTCGACGCCATGGCGTACGACGGTCTGACGGACGCCTTCGAGAACATCGCCATGGGCGAGTCCACGGAGAAGCACAACACCCGCCTCGGGATCCAGCGCCCGGCGCAGGACGAGATCGCCGCGCTCTCCCACCAGCGCGCGGCCGCCGCCCAGAAGAACGGCCTCTTCGAGGCGGAGATCACACCCATCGAGATCCCGCAGCGCAAGGGCGAGCCCGTCGTCTTCAGCAAGGACGAGGGCATCCGCGCCGAGACGACCGCCGAGTCGCTCGGCAAGCTGCGCCCGGCCTTCGCCAAGGACGGCACCATCACCGCCGGCAGCGCCTCCCAGATCTCGGACGGCGCGGCCGCCGTGGTCGTGATGAGCAAGGCCAAGGCGCTGGAGCTGGGTCTGGAGTGGATCGCGGAGATCGGCGCCCACGGCAACGTGGCCGGCCCGGACAACTCCCTGCAGTCGCAGCCCTCGAACGCGATCCTGCACGCCCTGAAGAAGGAGGGCCTGGAGGTCGAGGACCTCGACCTGATCGAGATCAACGAGGCCTTCGCGGCGGTCGCGGTCCAGTCAATGAAGGACCTCGGCGTGTCCACGGAAAAGGTGAACGTCAACGGCGGCGCCATCGCCCTCGGTCACCCGATCGGCATGTCCGGCGCCCGGCTCGTGCTGCACCTCGCCCTCGAACTGAAGCGGCGCGGCGGCGGCGTGGGCGCGGCCGCCCTGTGCGGCGGCGGCGGTCAGGGCGACGCCCTGATCGTGCGGGTGGCCAAGGCCTGACCCGCGTTCGCACGACCGACCTCTCGTGAACGGAGCTGTGATGCAGGACGTCTCCTCGCTGGTGACCCAGGCCAGGGAAGGACGGCCGCGGGCGGTGGCCCGGCTGATCTCCCTCGTGGAGGGAGCGGCACCACAGCTCCGTGAGGTCATGGCCGCGCTGGCCCCGCTGACCGGCAACGCCTACGTGGTGGGGCTCACCGGCTCGCCCGGCGTCGGCAAGTCGACCTCGACGTCGGCGCTGGTGAAGGCCTACCGGCGGCAGGACAAGCGGGTCGGTGTACTGGCCGTCGACCCGTCCTCGCCGTTCTCCGGGGGCGCGCTCCTCGGCGACCGCGTCCGGATGTCCGACCACGCCTCGGACCCCGGCGTCTACATCCGCTCGATGGCGACGCGCGGCCACCTGGGCGGACTGGCCTGGTCGGCCCCCCAGGCGATCCGCGTCCTGGACGCGGCGGGCTGCGACGTCATCCTGGTGGAGACCGTCGGCGTCGGCCAGTCGGAGGTCGAGATCGCTTCCCAGGCGGACACCTCGGTGGTGCTGCTGGCCCCCGGTATGGGCGACGGCATCCAGGCCGCCAAGGCGGGAATCCTGGAGATCGGCGACGTGTACGTCGTCAACAAGGCCGACCGTGACGGCGCCGACGCGACCGCCCGCGAGCTCAACCACATGCTCAGCCTCGGTGAGTCCCGTGGTCCGGGGGCCTGGCGCCCGCCGATCGTCAAGACCGTCGCCGCGCGCGGTGAGGGCATCGACGAGGTCGTCGAGGCCCTGGAGAAGCACCGGGCGTGGATGGAGGAGCACGGCGTGCTGGCCGAGCGCCGGCTCGCCCGCGCGTCCCAGGAGGTCGAGACGATCGCCGTCACCGCGCTGCGGCGGCGCATCGGCGACCTCCACGGCGACCGCCGCCTGAGTGCCCTCGCGGAGCGCATCGTCGCAGGCGAACTGGACCCCTACCGGGCCGCGGACACCCTGATCGAGGGCCTCACGGAGAGCTGATCGGCAGCACCGTGACGGCGGGTGCGGGACGGACGCCCGGGGAAATCCCTGGCCGGCTCCCCGCGCCCGCTGTTACGTTGAGCGGCATGTTCCTCCTCTTGGCATAGGGCCCGCCCAGGCCCGCGACGCACACGCAGCACCGTGGCTGCGGCGTCGCGGCACACCGGCGACCCCTGTCCCGCCTCGCAGTTGAGGAACCCCACCCATGTCTGCGTCACCCTCGCGGCCGTCCTACGCCGCGCTCTTCCGCATTCCCCATGCCCGCCGCACCTTCGTTGCAGCCATGACCGGCCGTCTGTCGTACGGCGTGGTCTCCCTGGCCATGATGCTCACCACCACCCGCGCCACCGGGTCGTACGCCGTGGCCGGCACGGTCATGGCGCTGTTCGGCGCGACGAGCGTGTTCCTGTCGCCCGCGCGGGCGGCGCTGATCGACCGGCACGGCGCCCGCCGTGCCCTGATCCCCATGGCCTCGCTCTACGCGGGCCTTCTCACGGCTTTCGCCGCCACGGCCTGGCGGCCCGGCGCACCGGTACCGGCGATCGGCGCGCTGGCGGTCGCCGCGGGCGCCTGCACACCGCCGCTCGGCCCCACGATGCGCGCCGTATGGGGCGAAGTGGTCCAGGACGAACGGCTGTTGCAGCGTGCCTACAGTCTCGACGGCGTCGTCGAGGAGATCCTCTTCGTCTCCGGACCGCTGCTCGTCGGGGCGGTCGTGCAGGTGGCTCCGCCGGCCGCGGCGGTCGCGCTGAGCGCCCTGCTGGTGTGGTCGGGAACCCTGGCGTTCGTTCTCTCCCCGGTCGTGGCGCGGGTCCGTCCGGCCGCGGCGAAAGCAGCGAAAGCGGCGCACGGCGGGCGCCGGTGGCGGGGCGGACGGGCCCTCGCCCAGCCCGTCGTCGTCGCGCTGGGCGTCGGCCTTTCCCTGGGCGCCGTCGACCTCCTGGTCATGGCGTTCGCCGGGCAACACCACCACGGCGGGGGCGTGGTGGCCTGGGTGCTCGCCGCGCTGTCGCTGGGCAGCGCGCTGGGCGGCCTGCTGAACGGCGCGGTCGACTGGCGCACGGCCCCCGGCGTACGGCTGCCGCTGCTGGCCGGCTCTCTGGGTCTCACGTTGCTCGCCGCGGGGCTCGCCCCCGGCCTCGGCACGCTGACCGTGGCCGTCGCCTGCGCCGGCTTCTTCGTCGCCCCGGCCCTCACGACGTCCTATCTGATGGCCGACGCGGCCGCCCCGCCCGGCTTCCGCACCCAGGCCGGCGCCTGGGTCAACACCGCCGTGAACGCGGGGAGTTCGGGCGGAGCCGCCGGTGCGGGCCTGCTGGTGGGCCGACTGCCCCTGGGGCTGTGCTTCGCGCTCTCGGGGACGCTGGCGCTGGCGGCGGCCCTGGTCTGCGTACGGAGCGCGAGAACCCCGCGTCCGGACGCGGACGCGGGGCACCGTGCGGCCGAGGGCGCGCGCCCCGTCGAGGCGGACGGCGCGCAACTCCCCGGCTAGTTCTACGGCTTGCCGCGCTGCCCCAGCAGGTGCTCGGCGATCGGCCGCAGCGACTTGTGCAGGTCCTCCAGCGCCTCAGGGGACACCAGGTCGATGAAGTGCCGCCGTACGGACGCCACATGATGCGGCGAAACCTTCTTCATCGTCTCCATGCCGTGCTCGGTGAGGACCGCGTACAGCCCTCGCCGGTCGGACTCGCAGTTCTCCCGGCGCACCAGGTCCGCGTTCTCCATACGTGTGATCTGGTGCGAGAGGCGGCTCTTGGACTGGAGGGTGGCGGACGCCAGGTCGCTCATCCGCATGCGTACGCCCTCCGACTCGGAGAGGTTCACCAGGATCTCGTAGTCGTTCATCGTCAGCCCGAACGGCTGAAGGTCCCTTTCGAGCTGGTACGTCAACAGCCTGTTGACCTCCAGGTGGGTGCGCCAGGCGCACTGCTCCGCATCGGTCAGCCAGCGCGTGGCCGTCTCGGTCTCCATAAGTGAAGTCTACCTAAAATGTTGAAAGGCGAACTAGTGAGGGGTGGTGTGACTGCGCGCACGCGTTCGATGTCACACTCCGCAGACTACCGCTCACAGCCCGAAGCGACGCTGGAGGTCCCCCAGCTGTCCGGGAAGGCGCGGTGCCCCGGCCTGCTGCCCGTGCTGGCCGGGCGCCCCTCCCGCGCCGGGCACTCCGGCCTGCTGCGGGACCGCCCCCGTTGCCTGCTCCGCCATCAGGATCTCGGTGGACTGGAGCAGCACCGTGCCGGCTCCTACGAACTCGAACTGGTGCTCCTCCCCGGAGGCCCCTCCAAGGCCCGTCATCGCACGTAGACCGCCCATTACGCCGGTCATGTACCCGTGGTCGTAGTGGTGGCACGGGGACGGGCAGTCCGCCCACCCGACGAGGGCCTGCGGGTCCACCCGGATCGGGGGTTCCATGAACACCACCGGACCGTTTGACGCAGCCACGAACTTGCCGGTTCCGATCAGTGTCAGAAAGCCCGGCACGATCGACTGCTTGAGGGCAAGACTTGGCTGAAAAGCGAGCAAGTTGCCCGAGCGAATGGTCAGGTTGCCGTCGTCGAGGTCGTACGAATTCACATCGAAGGCCCGGTCGGCGAGGAGCATCTTGCCCGAACCCTGCGCCACGACCCAGTCGCTCGCGTGCAGAGGCGAATGAAAAGACGTACGGACAAGACGGTCAAGTCGGCCGTGCCCGATGCCGTTGAACTCCATCGATCCGTAGTAGGCGATCATCTTGCCCTTCTGCAGGAACCACTCGCTCCCCTTGAGCTCCACGCAGAAGGTGTACTTGTTGACATTGTCGTCGACCGGCAGCGACATCGGATCATGGATCACCGGGCCGCCCGGGGCTCCGTACCCGCTCACAGCTTCTCCTCCGAGGCCTGGACGTACACCGAACCACTCCCGCTGAGATCCAGCTGGAACGCCTCGCCCGAACCGCGGCCCACCATGTCGCGCCAGCCCAGCGCCGTGGACAGCTTGTTGCGCACGTCGCCGTGGTGCGCCACATACGCCTGCGGGTCCACGTGCACCGTCCGCTGCGGGGTGATCGGGACCTCGAAGACGCCCCCGTGCGCCATGACGGCCACCGCGCCGTGCCCCTTGAGCGTGGTCGTGAAGAGTCCCTGGCCCGTCACCTGGCCCCGCACCATGCCCATCACGCCGCCCTGCGAGCCCAGGAACATCGTGCCCTGCTGAAGCGTCCCGTCGAAGGCCAGCAGCCGGTCCGCCTCGACGTACAACGTGTCACCCGTGAGGCTGATCACGTGGACATGGTGGCCGCCGTGCCCGAAGAGCACCGTGCCCGCACCCTCGACGGTCATCAGCGGAGTCGCCTCGTTGGCCAGGCGGCGGCCGATCATCGACATCACACCGCCCTGGCCGCTCTGGATGTTGGGCGTGAACGACACCTCGCCCTTGTAGGCGAGCATCGCGCCGCGCTGACTGAACAGCCGCTGACCCGGTACCACCGTCGCCTCGACCATCTTCGAGTTCACCTCGCGGAACGCCATGTCAAACATCCCCCGCGATCGTGTTGCGCTCACTGGGCTGGACGTAGACCAGCCCGTCGCCCTCGAAGCGCATCTGGAACGCCTCGCCACCGCCCTCGCCGAGGAACGTGCGGAACGTCACACCGGACTGCAGCGACTGCCGCACATTGCCCTGGTGCGCGATGTACGCGCCCGGATCGACCGTCAGCGGGTACCGGTCGCTGACCCGCAGCACCACCGCGGGTCCGTCCGACATGATCGCCGCCTGGCCGTGGCCCTCGACGGTGGTCGTGAACAGACCGTTGCCCTGCGAGGCGCCGCGCAGCCCCGTGAACGTCGTACCCGTGCGCAGGCCCGCGTCCGTGGCGAGCAGATTGCTCGACTCCACATACAGCTTGTCCCCCTGAAGAGCCACCAGGTTGATCTCCGAGGCCCGGTCCGCGAACCAGCAGGTGCCGTGCCCCTTCACCTCCATCACCGTCATCTGCTCGCCGGTGAGGCGCCGGGTCACCATGCCCCGGATCCCCTCACCGCCCCCGCTCAGCTTCTTGAAGGCCATCTGGCCGTCGTACGCGACCATGGAGCCGTTCTTCGCCTTCACGGCGTCCCCGGTCATGTCGACAGCCAGCACCTTGCTGCCCTGAAGTCGAAACATCGCCACCCTGCGAAGGTAGCCGCAGCGCCGGACCGCGGACAGAGCCCGGGGGTGGATCTCACCCCTGAGCCGACCCCTAGGGCCCCGGACCCGGGATCGCGCCCTTTGGATGCCACAATGGCCGGGACGCTTGTGCTTGCGTTCACAAGGAAGCGTTTCCCCCGACAGCGAATCCCATCGAAGGTGACCCGTGGACATAAAGACCGCCACCGCACTCCGCCGGCTCCGTCTGGTCTCCGTACCGGAGGGCATCTCCTGGATCGTGCTCGCGACCTGCACGGTCATCAAGTACACCGTCACCTCCGAGGTCGACGTCGCACGGTGGCTCGGGCCGATCCATGGCGTGCTGTTCACGCTCTACGTGATCTTCTGGCTCGACGCCTGGAACCGCACCAGGTGGGACCGGAAGACGGGCCTTCTGTACTTCGCGTACTCGATCATCCCCGGCGGCGGCTTCGTGGCCGAGCGCAGGCTGCGCCGCGCCAGCGAGGACGCTGTGATCGCGGACCGCGCCCGCAAGGAAGGGGTCGTGAACGCATGATCGTCGCCTTCTCCGTGACACCGCTCGGTGTCGGCGAGGACGTGGGGGAGTACGTCGCCGATGCCGTCCGCGTGGTCCGTGAGTCGGGCCTGCCCAACCGCACCGACGCGATGTTCACCTCGATCGAGGGCGACAGGGACGAAGTGATGGCCGTCGTGAAGCGCGCCGTCGCCGTCGTAGAGGAACGCGCGCCCCGCGTCTCGGTCGTCCTCAAGGCGGACATCCGCCCCGCCGTGACGGACGGCCTCACCTCCAAGGTGGAGACAGTGGAGCGACACCTGTCGGTGTGACGTCATGACGGCATGTCGGCATACCGACATGCCGTCGCGACCTCGGGGCGCGGGCCCCGCACCGAGAACCCCGGTCCCCAGGACCGGGGTTCTTTCGTGTCCGAGACGGCGCGGACGAAAGACCACCCGCCCGCACGACCCCCGCACCCAACCGGACGCGCCCCGTTCGACACGTCGTCAAAACTCCACTTATGTGTGGGTACCAGCCAGAACGATCACCGGACACGTTCAACCACTGGAGGGCGATGTGCGGCCCGAGGGCTACGACTACGACACCTACAGCCGACTCGCCGGCCCTCTGAACCAGCCGTCCGGCACGGCCTACCGGGTGCAGTACACCAAGCTCCTCTCGCGAGAACCGCACCGGGTGCGCGCCGTCCTGCTGATGACCCTCGCCCCCGTCCTCACCGGCGCGCTCCTCGTCTACCTCGTGTGGCCCACCCACTGGGTGGAACGCGAAGGGGCCGAGCCATGGCCGACCGGTCTCGACACCACCATGCTCATAGCCATCGGTCTGATCGAGCTGTTCATGGTCGTCAACGTCATGAGCATCGCCCACGCGACGATGGTCGCGCGTGACCCCGTTCCCGTCCTCCCCGCGCAGGGGACCCGGGTCGCCTTCCTCACCACCTACGTGCCGGGAAAGGAGCCCCTGGCGACGGTCCGCGCCACCCTCGAAGGCGCGGTGGGCATCACCCATACCGGTCGCCTCGACATCTGGCTTCTCGACGAGGGCGACGACGAGCAGGCCAGGGCCCTGTGCGCCGAGCTCGGGGTGAGGCACTTCACCCGCAGGGGGGTGCCCGAGTGGAACCGCCCCGAGGGAAGCCACCGGGCGCGCACCAAGCACGGCAACTACAATGCGTGGCTCTCCCTTTACGGTCACGCGTACGATTTCTTCGCCTCCGTCGACACCGACCATGTCCCGCTGCCCGGATTCCTCGAGCGCATGATGGGCTACTTCCGGGATCCCGACGTCGCCTTCGTCGTCGGCCCCCAGGTGTACGGGAACTACGGGAACCCCGTCACCAAGGCCGCCGAGTCCCAGCAGTTCCTCTTTCACGCCCTGATCCAGCGCGCCGGCAACCACTACGGCTCGCCCATGTTCGTCGGCACCAACAACGTCGTCCGCATCGCGGCCCTCAAGCAGATCGGCGGGCTGTACGACTCCATCACCGAGGACATGGCCACCGGATTCGAACTGCACCGGCACCGGAACCCCCGGACGGGCCGGCACTGGCGGTCCGTCTACACACCGGACGTCCTCGCCGTCGGCGAAGGACCCTCCTCCTGGACCGACTTCTTCACCCAGCAGACGCGCTGGTCGCGCGGCACCTACGAGACGCTGTTCAAGCAGTACTGGAAGGCACCGTTCACCATGCCTCCCGGCCGGCTGTTCTCGTACACCCTGATGCTCCTCTACTACCCGATGACGGCCGTCAACTGGCTTCTGGGCATGCTCAGTTGCTTCCTGTTCCTGTGGTTCGGGGCTTCCGGGACCCAGGTGACGGCATCTGTGTGGCTGATGCTCTACAGCGACGCCGCCGCCCTCCAGATCTGCCTGTACCTGTGGAACCGGCGGCACAACGTCTCGCCGCACGAACCCGAGGGATCCGGCGGCCTGGCCGGCATGGCGATGTCGGCACTGTCGGCCCCCATCTATCTGAAGTCCCTGAGTGAGGCGCTGATCCGGCGCCCCAGCCGCTTCGTCGTCACCCCGAAGGGTCGCGACGCCAGCCCCGACCGGCTCCTGACCTTCCGCGTCCACCTCGGCTGGGCCGCGTTCCTCGCCGTCTCGCTCGGCGCGTCGGCCGTGCTCGGCCACACCCACGCGGCCATGCGGACCTGGGCGCTGCTGGCCATGGGGATCTCCCTCGCACCGGTCGCCGTATGGGTCCTCACCGTTCTCAAGGAGCGGCGGACCCGGTTCGTACTGCCCTCCCCGGCACGGGGTCCGGTCGGCGAGGAAGTGCCGGCCGCCGCCGGCACCCCCGTCACGGTCACCGGCTCCACGACAGGAGGCACCTAGGTCATGGCGTACCGGCCCTCGAAGAAGACGAAGAAGACGGTGCTCGGCATCGCGGGAATCGCCGTCCTCGCGGGACTCAACGCCCCGGCGGCGCTCGGCTTCGCCGGCGAGCAGTATCACGAGTACAAGATCGCCCAGCCCGCCTACCAGGCGAAGTACGGCTCCTGGAGCCGGATCGACATCCCCGCGAAGTACCGCACCAACGCGATCCACGCGGCCCTGCTGCACACCGGGAAGGTGCTCATCGTCGCCGGGTCGGGCAACGAACAGAGGAAGTTCGACAAAGGGTCCTTCGACACGGTCCTGTGGGATCCGAGGACGGACACCTTCAAGAAGGTCCCCACCCCGGACGACTTCTTCTGCTCCGGACACGCCCAGCTCCCGGACGGCAGACTGCTCGTGGCCGGCGGCACCGCCCGCTACGAACGGCTGGACGGCGAGGTCGTACGGGCCGGCGGCGGCATGCGCGTGAAGAACGAGAACCCCGACAAGGCCATCGTCCTCAAGAAGGGCACCGTCTTCCGCTCACCCGCCGGCGTGGACTACGTCAGCAGGGTCGACGTGACGGTCCCCAGGGCCGAGCGGGACCAGATCATCACGTACGACAGGGCCGGCGTCATGCAGCCCTGGAGAACCGAGGTCACCGCCGGCGAGGCCCGCGTCTTCGTGGAGGCCGAGGAGAAGGGACCCGGGTCGGTCACCGACCGGCAGGCCCAGTACGAGATCGTCGGCCTGCGCGGCGAGGACGCCCGCAACACGTACGGCCTCTCGGAGAAGATCACCCTGGAGAAGCAGGACTTCCAGGGCATCAGGGCCGCCTACGAGTTCGACCCGAAGGCCGAGAAGTACATCCCCGTCGACCCGATGGCCAAGGCCCGCTGGTACCCGACCCTCGTGGGACTCGACGACGGACGGGTCCTCGCCGTCTCCGGCCTCGACGACGTCGGGGTCATCGACCCCGGCGACAACGAGATCTACGACCCGAGGACGAAGAAGTGGAGCCCCGGTCCGCAACGCTACTTCCCCACCTACCCGGCCCTCTTCCTCACCAAGGGCGGCAAACTCTTCTATCCGGCCTCCAACGCCGGATACGGACCCGCCGACCAGGGTCGCGAGCCGGGCCTGTGGGACCTGCGGACCAACACGTTCCAGAAGGTGCCCGGCCTGCGGGACGCCGACCGGACGGAGACCTCCGCCTCGCTCCTGCTGCCGCCCGCCCAGGACCAGAAGGTGATGATCCTCGGCGGCGGAGGCGTCGGCGAGTCCCGGAAGTCCACCGCCCGCACCGCCATCGTCGACCTCAAGAAGGACAGCCCGGCCTTCCAGGACGGCCCCGACCTTCCCCAGGGCACGCGCTATCTGAACAGCGTGATCATGCCGGACGACTCCGTCTTCACCACCAACGGCTCCAAGGACTACCGCGGCCGCAGCGCCAGCAACATCCTCAAGGCGCAGTTCTACGACCCCAAGGCCAACGCCTTCCATGAGGCGGCGTCCCCGGGTGTGGGCCGCAACTACCACTCCGAGGCCCTGCTCCTGCCCGACGGCCGCGTCGCCACCTTCGGCTCCGACCCGCTCTTCGACGACCAGCAGAACACCAAACTGGGCCACTTCGAACAGCGCATGGAGGTCTTCACCCCGCCCGCCCTGCACAGGAACGGCAAGAACCGTCCGGCGCTGGGCCGCGGCCCCGAGGAGCTCGACGGGAACCACCGGGCGACGTTCGCCACCGACCACCCGGAACGGGTCGTCAAGGCCCGGTTGATGCGCCCCAGCGCCGTCACCCACACCACGGACGTCGAGCAGCGGTCGATCGAGCTGGGGCTGACGAAGACCGCGAACTCGGTCACCGTCGACGTGCCGAGGGACCCCGCGCTGGTGCCGCCCGGCTGGTACATGCTCTTCGTGACGGACGGTCAGGGCACGCCGTCCGAGGCGAAGTGGATCCAGGTCAGGTGACGGAGTTGCGTGCCAGTTCCAGGGCGTAGTCCGGCCACCACTGACCGGCCGCCGGTCCGCCCCCGCATTCTCCGTCCGACTCGCCCGGCCGCTTGATCCACAGGTAGGCGTCGAGGGCGGGTTCACCGGTGGCCGTGGTGGGCGGGGTGCCCAGTGCCCGGCCCGGCGGGTTGCACCAGACGCCCTCCAGCGGGCCGTTGCCGTTGCGGCTGGTGTCGACGACGAAGTGCTTGCCGCCGAGCCGGTCGGAGAGGCGGACTCCGTACTGCTTGCCGGCGGCGTCCGTCTGGAAGTTGGAGACGTTGAGCGAGAAGCCGTCGGCGTTCGCGATGCCCGCGCGTTCCAGGGGCTCGACCAGTTTCCCGGAATCGAGGATCCAGGCGGGGTTTCCGGCGTCCAGGTACACCTTGGTGCGCGGCTGGCGCTTCAGCCGGACGATCGCCTCGTACAGCAGCTGCTCGCGCTCGTCCTGGTACTCGCCCGGAGCGCAGCCGTCCACGATGTGGGCGACCGCGTCCGGTTCCAGGATCACCAGGGCCCGGCCGTCGCCGAGGGCGTCGGCGAACCGGTCGATCCACTGCCGGTAGGCGTCCGCGTCCGCCGCCCCGCCCGCCGAGTGCTGGCCGCAGTCCCGGTGCGGGATGTCGTACGCCACGAACAGGGCCGTCCGCCCTTCCCGCGTCGCGGACGCGGTCGCCGAGCGGACCGCCGGGCCCGGGTCGAGCTCGCCGGCCGGCCACAGGGCGACGGGCTCGTCCGCGATCCGCTTCAGCAGCAGGGCGTCCCGGGTGCGGCCCTGCTGCCGCCACAGCTCGATCTGCCGGGCCGCCGGGCCGGACGGGTCGACCCAGAAGGGCGAGCGGGAGGCGGTGCCCGCCTGTCTGGAGGCGGCACCGACGACGGAGGCCTCACCGACCTCGGGCGCGGGCGTGCAGCCCGCCATGAGCCCGAGCACCGCGAGTGCCGCGAGAGCGTGGATCAGCCGGGGCATGCTGCTCCCTTGCGCGAAGGTGACGATCAGTCATTAATCGTTGCACAAGGGGCCATTTCGGCGGGGAAGCGGCGTGGCGCGATGAGCGCTCCTGGTGTTCCCGGTGTTCCTGGTGCTCCCGGTGTTCCGGTGCCCTTGGCGTCCTCGGGTCAGCCGCCGCCCGACGCCAGCGCGATCCCGAGCGGCGTCCGCTCGTACAGCACCTGGTGCCCGTACCGGCGGGAGACGAGCAGGCCCGCGTCGCGCAGGGCGGCGAGATGCGCGGAGACCGACGACGGCGCGAGGCGCAGCCGGTGGGCGAGGGCCGTCGTGCCGGCCGGTTCGTCGAGCGCGGTGAGCACGGCGGCCCGGCCGCGCCCGAGGAGTCGTACGAGCGCGTCGGGCGTGCGGTCCGTCGGCTCCGCCCACAGGCCGCCGATGCCGCGCGCGGGGTAGACGAGGGTCGCCTGCCAAGGGGGTTCGAAGCCGCTGATCACGTCCGGCCAGGAGAAGACGCTCGGCATGAGGACCAGCCCCTGCCCGGCCAGATGCCTTTCGTGCCGGCCGCCGACCTCGACGGTCAGGGTGTGCGAGCGCCAGCCGAACCGCCGGTCGATCTCCGGGAGGAGTCCGCCGAGGCCGACCTCGGCGAGCCGGCGTGAGTGGAAGGCGACGTCGGCCTCCAGCAGGGCACGCAGTCGTGGCCAGTCCGGTTCGACGAGGGTGTGCCAGGCCTCTTCCAGCAGGCCGGTCAGTTCGCGCACCATCCGGGCCGGGTCGGCCAGCAGGGCCCGGCCGCGCGGCGAGGCGAGGGCGCCGGGGGTGTCGGCGAGCGAACGCGCGCTCTCCTCGCGGGCCACGTCCGGGTCGGCCGCGCGGATCGCGGCGATCTCCTCGTCGAAGCTCGCCGCCGGGCCGAGCGGGGGTGGGCCGAGCCAGTCGGGGGAGTAGCCGCGCTGCGGCATCAGCAGCCACAGCGGGGTGAGGTCGAGTCCGGCGGCCGCCGCGCGCATGCGGCGCAGCCAGTGTGCGTGATAGCCGTGCCGCGCGGGCCGGTTGAGCGTGCGCACCGCCTCCTGCGTCTCCCACAGCGGCGACACCGCGAACCGGCAGTTGAGGAGGTCGTCCTCCCCGAAGTGCAGCAGTGACGGCATGAGACGACCCCAGAAGATTCGGCTGACGCCGAAACTCTACGGGCCGGGAGCGGGTCCGGGCACGCTGTCGCCCATGCCGGAAGCAGAGACGAAGGGCACGACGACCGTGCCCGTACCGACGAGCACCGCGGACGACACCGCGACGCCCGCCATGGAGAACACCGCGACATCCACCGCGGAGAACCCTGTGACGCCGACCGCGGAGGGCGTCGCGGAGACCACCTCGGGGGGCGCTCCGAGCGACTCGAAGGGCGCCGGGGAGACCGTCGCCGCGCGCACCGGATACGGTCCCGTGTTCGCCGTGCCCGAGTTCCGTGCCGTCTTCGCCGCGCACGCGTTCTCGCTGCTCGGACTCGTCGTCAGCGAGATCGCGCTCTCCGTCCTCGTCTACGACCTGACGGGCTCTCCGCTGTTGAGCGCCCTGACGTTCGCGCTCGGCTTTCTGCCCTATCTGATCGGCGGGACCCTGCTCGCGGGGGTCGCGGACCGCTTCCCGGCCCGCCGGGTCCTGGTGGTGTGCGATCTGGTGTGCGCGGGATGCGTGGCCGTGATGGTGCTGCCGGGCGCGCCCATCGCGGTGCTGCTCGCGATGCGGGCCGCGCTCGCCCTGGTCGCGCCGGTGTTCCAGGGGACGCGGACGGCGACCCTCGCGGACGTCCTCGGTGACGGGGAACTGTTCGTGCTCGGCCGTTCGCTGCTGCGGATCCTCTCGCAGAGCGCGCTGCTGGCCGGGTTCGGGACGGGCGGCCTGCTGCTCACCGTCGTGTCCCCGCGCCACGCGCTCCTCGTCACGG
Source organism: Streptomyces sp. NPDC026500 (assembly GCF_055567635.1). Lineage (NCBI taxonomy): Bacteria > Bacillati > Actinomycetota > Actinomycetes > Kitasatosporales > Streptomycetaceae > Streptomyces > Streptomyces sp. NPDC026500. Next base: position 596,351 of record NZ_JBVHQB010000002.1, read on the forward strand.
TCTGCACCTTCCTTCTCTCCGCCGTGCTGCTGCGGTTCGGCACCCGGCGGCGGCCCGCGCGGGCGCACCCGGGGCAGGCGCTCGTGCGGGACTCCCTCCGCGGTGCCCGTCAGGTGCTGGCCGACCGCCGGATTCTCGTGCTGCTCCTGCTGTTCTGGGCGCCGTCGATGTTCGTCGTCGTGCCGGAGGCGCTGGCGGCGCCGTACGCCTCGGGCCTCGGGGCCGGTACGGCCGGGCTCGGCCTGCTGATGTGCGCGCTGCCCGTCGGCACGATCGCGGGGGAACTGTTCGCGGGTTCGCGGCTGCGGCCGGCGACCCGGAACCGGCTCACGCTCCCGCTGGTCTGCGTCACGATGCTGCCCTACGCCGGGTACGCGCTGCGGCCCGGCCTCGGCTGGTCGCTGGTCCTGCTGGTGTTCGCCGGTGCCGGATCGGCGTACACCCTCGGCCTGGACCAGTGGTTCGTGCGGGCGGTGCCGGACGAACTCCTGGGGCGCGCCATGACGTTGAACACGGCCGGGCTGATGACCCTTCAGGGCGTGGGAATGGCGCTGTCGGGGGCGGTGGCGGAGTTCGCCGGGGTGCGGGCGACGATCGTGGGCGCGGGGGTGCTGGGGACCGTGGTCTGTGCGGGCCTCGCGGTCGCGGCACGGCGCACCGAACACGGCGCGGCGCGGGGAGAGTAGGCAGGTGACGGGAGAGACGCGGGAGGCGCGTGGCTCCGGTCGCTCGAAGAGACCCGGAACCCGGCCGCCATGAGGGTGAATACCGAAACGCGAGACGGGGCTGACCACGATGTGACCGGCCGGTAAGGTCTTTGGCGTGCCGAAGCCGCTCAGTCTTGCCTTCGATCCCATCGCCCGCGCCGACGAACACTGGCAGCAGCGCTGGGGTTCCGTGCCGTCCATGGCCGCCATCACCTCGATCATGCGCGCGCACCAGATCCTGCTGGCCGAGGTGGACGCGGTCGTCAAGCCGTACGGACTGACCTTCGCGCGCTACGAGGCGCTGGTGCTGCTCACCTTCTCCAAGGCGGGCGAGCTGCCGATGTCCAAGATCGGCGAGCGGCTCATGGTGCATCCGACGTCCGTCACCAACACGGTGGACCGGCTGGTGCGGTCCGGGCTCGTCGACAAGCGCCCGAACCCGAACGACGGGCGGGGCACCCTCGCCTCCATCACGGACAAGGGACGCGAGGTCTGCGACGCGGCCACCCGCGACCTGATGGCGATGGACTTCGGGCTCGGGGTCTACGACGCCGAGGAGTGCGGGGAGATCTTCGCGATGCTGCGGCCGCTGCGGGTCGCCGCGCACGACTTCGACGACGAGTAGTCCGACGGCCGGCGGGGCGCCGCGGGCCGGGGGCGGGCGAGGCGTGGGGGCGCGTGAAGATCGCGCAAAAAGGGTGGTTACCCTCGTGCCATGAAGAAGAGCGTGTTGACCCGCTACCGCGTCATGGCCTACGTCACCGGCGTGCTGCTGGTTCTGCTGTGCCTCAGCATGATCGCCAAGTACGGCCTGGGCGTCGACGGGGCCGCGGACTTCACCCGCGTCGTCGCCATCGCGCACGGATGGCTGTACGTCGTCTACCTGATCTTCGCCTTCGACCTGGGGTCCAAGGCTAAGTGGCCGGTCGGCAAGCAGCTCTGGGTGCTGCTGGCGGGCACGATTCCCACAGCCGCCTTCTTCGTGGAGCGCCGCATCAGCCACGAGCTCGAATCCCAGGTCGCGGAGGCTTCTCCCGCGGTCGTCAAGGCCTGATCCACACCGCCGTACGAGACCGTGCGGCGGTTTGCCATCGACATTTACTAGGACGTCCTAGTAAATTCGAGGGTATGGACGCTCACGCCATCGAGGAAGGCCGCCGACGCTGGCAGGCTCGCTACGACGCTTCGCGCAAGCGCGAGGCCGACTTCACCACGCTCTCCGGTGATCCCGTGGAGCCGGTGTACGGTCCCCGGCCAGGGGACAACTACGAGGGCTTCGAGCGGATCGGCTGGCCCGGGGAGTACCCCTTCACCCGCGGGCTCTACGCGACCGGCTACCGAGGGCGTACGTGGACCATCCGGCAGTTCGCCGGATTCGGCAACGCCGAGCAGACCAACGAGCGCTACAAGATGATCCTCGCCAACGGCGGCGGGGGCCTCTCCGTGGCCTTCGACATGCCCACGCTGATGGGCCGCGACTCGGACGACCCCCGTTCGCTCGGCGAGGTCGGGCACTGCGGTGTCGCGATCGACTCGGCGGCCGACATGGAGGTCCTCTTCCAGGACATCCCGCTCGGTGACGTCACGACGTCGATGACGATCAGCGGTCCCGCGGTGCCGGTCTTCTGCATGTACCTGGTCGCCGCCGAGCGCCAGGGCATCGACCCCGCCGTACTGAACGGCACGCTCCAGACCGACATCTTCAAGGAGTACATCGCACAGAAGGAGTGGCTCTTCCAGCCCGAGCCGCACCTGCGCCTCATCGGCGACCTGATGGAGCACTGCGCCGAGAAGATCCCCGCGTACAAGCCGCTGTCCGTCTCCGGCTACCACATCCGGGAGGCGGGCTCCACGGCCGCGCAGGAGCTCGCGTACACGCTGGCGGACGGCTTCGGCTACGTGGAACTGGGGCTCTCCCGCGGGCTCGACGTGAATGTCTTCGCCCCCGGTCTCTCCTTCTTCTTCGACGCGCACCTCGACTTCTTCGAGGAGATCGCCAAGTTCCGCGCGGCCCGCCGGATCTGGGCCCGCTGGATGCGGGACGTGTACGGCGCCACCTCCGAGAAAGCACAGTGGCTGCGCTTCCACACGCAGACCGCCGGCGTCTCGCTGACGGCCCAGCAGCCGTACAACAACGTCGTGCGGACCGCCGTGGAGGCGCTCGCGGCGGTTCTCGGCGGCACGAACTCGCTGCACACCAACGCGCTGGACGAGACGCTCGCCCTGCCGTCCGAGCAGGCCGCGGAGATCGCCCTGCGGACGCAGCAGGTGCTCATGGAGGAGACCGGCGTCGCCAACGTCGCCGACCCGCTGGGCGGTTCCTGGTACGTCGAGCAGCTCACCGACCGGATCGAGGCCGACGCGGAGAAGATCTTCGAGCAGATCAAGGAGCGCGGACTGCGGGCCCACCCGGACGGGCGGCACCCCATCGGTCCCATCACCTCCGGCATCCTGCGCGGGATCGAGGACGGGTGGTTCACCGGCGAGATCGCCGAGTCGGCGTTCCAGTACCAGCGCTCGGTCGAGAAGGGCGACAAGCGGGTCGTCGGCGTCAATGTCCACCACGGGTCCGTGACCGGCGACCTGGAGATCCTCCGGGTCAGCCACGAGGTGGAGCGTGAGCAGGTGCGGGAGCTGGCCTCGCGCAAGGAGGGCCGTGACGAGGCCGCCGTGCGCGGTGCGCTGGACGCCATGCTCGCCGCCGCGCGCGACGGTTCCAACATGATCGCCCCCATGCTGGAGGCGGTCCGCGCCGAGGCGACGCTGGGCGAGATCTGCGGTGTCCTGCGGGACGAGTGGGGGGTGTACACGGAGCCGGCGGGCTTCTGAGACACGTCTCGGGCTGCGCGTGGCCGGTGGTTCCCGCGCTACGGGCAGCCCCCGCAGCTCCCGTCGTCCCCACGGGCAGCCCTCCTGGGCCGTCCCGGCAGCCCCGGAGTCCCTCCCGGCAGCCCCTGTCCGTCCCGCACCGGGGCCATTGCCCCGGGAAACGACCCCTTGAGCGAGCGCCCGACGGGTCGGCACCCCTGCGGGGCGGCGGGGGGCTCCCGCGTTCGGTCCCCGGCACCTCTGCGGGCTGCGGGGCCGGCGAGGTCGGTGCTCGGCCGGGCCTCGGACGTTCGTCCGGTCGGTCCCCGGTCGCCGCTCCGGTCGGCCCTCGGTCGTCCCGCCCCGGGGTCAGTCCGCCGCCGTCGCGCCGATCAGGCCGAGGAGCAGGATCCGGGTGAACGAGCGCACCCACTCCTCGTCCGCGGGTTCCGCGCTGACCAGGGTGCGATGGACGACCGCCCCGGCGACCACGTCGAAGATCAGCGCGGCGGTGCGGTCGGCGGCGGCCGGGTCCGCCTCCGGCGGGAGTTCGCCGCGGGCCTGGGCGCGGGCGCGGCCCTCCATGACCAGGCGCTTCTGCCGGTCGACGATGGACGTGCGGATGCGTTCGCGCAACGGTTCGTCACGGGTGGACTCCGCCACCACGGCCATCAGCGCCGTCTTCGCCTCCGGGCGGTCCAGGATCGCCGCGAACTGGAGCACCACGCCCTCGATGTCGGCGGCAAGACTGCCCCGGTCGGGGAGCTCCAACTCGTCGAAGAGCTCGGCCACCGCGTCGACGACGAGTTCGTTCTTGCCCGCCCAGCGCCGGTAGAGGGTCGTTTTCGCGACTCCCGCGAGGGTCGCCACGTACCCCAACGTCAGTTTGGACCAGCCCAGTTCGACCAGGGCCGTGCGCGTCGCCTCCAGGATCGCGGCGTCCGCGGCGGCGCTGCGGGGGCGGCCCGTACGGGCGGCCTGGGAGCGACATTGCATGTCAGTGACCATATCCGGCCGATTCAACGGCCATATCCGGCGGTTATGTGACGCCGTGAGGGAGATCACCGGGAGACGGTGCGCAGGCATGCTCTCGCACAGTTACGCTACGACTCGTAGCGGAAGCTCGAACGCGGCGACAACCGCACAGGCGCCAGGTGGGGACCCGGCGCCGAACACGCATGACAAGGCTTGGCTTTCACAACGCTTTTCACACGTGCGCGAGGAAGGGGGAGGATGTACTCATGCAGCCACGGAACATGTCCATGAGCGGAGTCGTCGACCTCGCCGCGGTGAAGGCGGCCCAGGAGGCCAAGTCGAAGGCGGAGCAGGCGCGCGCCGAAGCGGCCAGGCAGGGCGGCGGGGGTGGCGCCGTGACCCCCGCGAGCCTTGTCATCGACGTCGACGAGGCGGGATTCGAGCACGATGTCCTGCAGCGCTCCACCGAGGTGCCCGTCGTCATCGACTTCTGGGCCGAGTGGTGCGAGCCCTGCAAGCAGCTGAGCCCGGTACTGGAGCGGCTGGCCGTCGAGTACAACGGGCGCTTCGTGCTCGCCAAGATCGACGTCGACGCCAATCAGATGCTGATGCAGCAGTTCGGGGTCCAGGGGATCCCGGCCGTCTTCGCGGTGGTGGCCGGACAGGCCCTGCCGCTCTTCCAGGGAGCCGCCGCCGAGGCGCAGATCCGCGGGACCCTCGACCAGCTCGTCCAGGTCGCCGAGCAGCGCTTCGGTCTGACCGGCCTGACGGTCGACGCCGACGCCGAGCCGGGCGAGGCCCCGGCGGCGCAGGAGATGCCGGCCGGACCGCACGACGCGCTGCTGGAGGCCGCCGTACAGGCGCTGGACGCGGGCGACTTCGGCGGTGCCGTCCAGGCCTACAAGAACGTGCTGGGCGACGACCCGGGCAACACGGAGGCCAAACTGGGCCTGGCCCAGGCCGAGTTGCTCCATCGGGTGCAGAGTCTCGATCCGCAGCAGGTGCGCAAGGACGCCGCCGAGAAGCCCGGTGACGCGCAGGCACAGATTGCGGGGGCCGATCTGGACCTCGTCGGCGGCCATGTCGAGGACGCCTTCGGGCGGCTCATCGAGACGGTGCGGCGCACGGCGGGCGACGACCGGGACGCCGTACGGCTGCGGCTGTTGGAGCTTTTCGAGGTGGTCGGGGCCGACGACCCGCGCGTGGTCGCGGCGCGCCGGGCGCTGGCCCGGGCTCTGTTCTGACCAGTCCCTAAACGTCAGGGCCTGTGATGCCCGGGTGAAAGATTGGCCGACAGGGGTACGAGTGGCCGCGCTTTACCAAAACTTGGTAAACGCGGCCGCTGTTACTCGTAGTAAGTCGAGGGCGTTGAACTGTCTGCTTCCGTCCGGCATTTGACCGTTGTGTCACCCCTCATGGTGCCACCCTGTGTCGCCGCCCGATACCGACGGGTCGTTCTTCGGTTATCCCGCCGTTACTAGCGAGTAACGAACCCCCTTGTGCGCGCGGCGAGAATGCACCACGATCGGCGACGCTCGGTCCATTCCCGCACCCCGACAGCCAATCGGGTCGGCGGACTTTCTGGGTCCCCACCGAGTAGGGCCGACGGCCAGTGCGGTCGGTTCTTGGGCAGGGGGGTCTTTGCCGTCCGGCAGAGCCTGTCCAGCAGGTTGTGCGTGATGTGTGTCAGGCGCGACCAGTGGTTGTCGCTCGGGGGTGATCGCCGGTGATTCGGGTGCAATAGCACCTCCGGGTACAGGCGCTCTCCTTCCCGAGGACGTAGCACTTCTCCCATCCCTGCCCGGCTGAGCCGCCGCAACGTGGCAGTCAGGGCCAGGAGATGTACGTCCGAGAAGGAGGAAAATATGATGTCCCAGGTGCGTGGCGGGACCAGATGGAAGCGGTTCGCCGTCGTCATGGTGCCCAGCGTGGCAGCCACGGCAGCGATAGGTGTCGCCCTCGCGCAGGGTGCCCTCGCCGCGTCGTTCAGCGTTTCCGGTCAGTCGTTCAAGGTGTCTGCGGACAAGCTTGACGGCCAGGGCTTCTCCCAGTACGGAGCTCTCGACACCGGTACCGGCCTCGACGGCAAGTCGGCGCTGCACCCCGTCGCGGTGTCGGCGTTCAAGAGCGCCGACATCACCAACATGTGCCAGTCCGTCGTGACCCCGGGTATCCCGTACCTCGGTTCCGTCAGCCTCGTGCTGAAGGCCGGCGGCAGTGGTACGCCGGTTCACGCCGACAACCTTTACATCGACGTCGAGGACCTCGGCGCCGACGCGACGTTCCGTGGCATCGACATCGGTGTCGCCGCCAAGGACGCCAACAAGGGTCCGGGCATGAAGGGCGGCGGCGAGCAGGCCAACCCCTACGGGTTCGCCCAGCAGGCCGACTCGGCCACGCTGACCGATGTGAAGCAGACGGCGTGGGCGACCACCGCCGGCACGTTCAAGCTCAGCGGTCTGAAGATGTCCGTGTCCGCGGGCACCCACGAGTGCTACTGAGCACCCCAGGGGTGGGCGAGGAGGCCTAGGCCGCTTCGCCCGCCCCGCCGCTCCGCCCGTCGTACGCGGAGCACTCAACGCGTACTTCTCATAGCAATGCCGTTCCAGGGAGCTGTTTCCATGAGCGCCGAGACTCCTGCCGCGCCCGGCCAGAACGATGAGCACTACCTTCAGGCGTTCCGGCGGATCTTCCGGGACTGGAGGGGCGACCGCCCGTTCTGGGCCGGTCTGTTCATCGTGTTCGGCGGATTCCCCATCGCCTACTTCCCGTACGCGCACCTTCAGCTCGGCCACCTGACGCTGGCGATGTCCACCACCGCCGGCGCCGGTTCCCTGATCATCGGCGTACTCCTCGTCGTGCTCGGGATCAGTCTCTGGTTCCAGAAGCACGTACGGACGTTCGCCGGTGTCGCCGCGATCCTCCTCGCTCTGGTGTCCATCCCGGTGGCCAACCTGGGCGGCTTCCTGGTCGGCTTCCTGTTCGCCCTGATCGGCGGCGCCATGGCGGTCTCCTGGGTTCCCGGCGAACCCGACGAGGGGTACTCCGCGCAGCGGTCCCTCGACAAGGAGGACCTGCCGGACAGCGCGGCGGCCGAGTCCGTCGAGCCCGAGGCGGCGGACGGTGTGGGCGACCCGAACGATCTGTCAGGAACGAGCCCGAGCAACGGGGCGAACGGGAGGCACAGTGCCGGCTGACGAGGTGACCCACGGGACTGATGTGGAGGAGTCCCGTGTGAGAACCGGGCCGCGTCACGCGGCCCCGAGGAAGCCGCTGCTCACCAGGTTCCAGATGCCTGCCGGCAAGGCGATAGCCATAGCGGCGATGCCGACGGCTGTGCTCATGGGAATGGGCTTCACCCCCACGCTCGCCCAGGCCGACGACCACTCCACGTCCAAGAGCCTCACGGCGGACGAGTACCAGGCGTGCGTCGAGGCCGTGACCGGCAAGGACGCGTCGGACACGGCGTCGCCCTCCGCCACGCCGAGCGCGAGCGCGTCCTCCGACCAGGCCACACCCACCCCCTCCGCGTCGTCGGAGTCCGCTGAGCCGGGCAAGACCTCTTCGTCGGATTCAGGTTCCGACGACAAGGCCACGCCCACGCCCTCCGCGTCCTCCTCCACGAGCACGTCGGACAAGGCGGCGGACAGCAGCGCGTCCACGCCGACCCCCTCGGCGTCCAAGAGCAGCACGAACCCGCTCGACCCGCTGGGCGTCGGCGACGCCATCAAGGACATCCTCACGCCCGACGAGACGGCGAGCTCCACACCCACGCCGTCCGCCTCGGCGAGCGCGAGTGCGCCCGCGACCGCGTCCGACGGCAAGAGCGCCTCCGACACCGTCAAGGACACGACCGACAAGGTCACCGAGACGGTCGGGAACACCACCAAGGAAGTCACCGACACGGCGTCGAAGGCCGCCTCGGACACCACCGAGACGGTCAAGAAGGCGGCCGACGCGGTCACCGAGTCGCCCAGCCCTTCCGCGAGCGCGACCACGAACGCCGCGGACTGCCCGGTCGCGACCGACGACCAGGGCGGCGTGGACAACCCGGTCGCCCTGCCGGTCGACCCCTGGTACCTCAACGCCAGTTCGCTGCTCCTCAAGGGCGCCGACTACCAGGGCATCGTGAAGGTGCGGACCGCCGACGGCACCGTCAAGAAGGTCCTGAAGTACGTCATCTCCGACGGCACCGACATCGGGGACCTGCACCAGACGGTGGAGGACAAGCAGAGCGGCAAGACCTACCACGTGCAGGCTGCCAAGGGCTCGACGTCCACCATCCGTGACGGCAAGACGATCATGTACACGGAGAGCATCTCCGGGAACCTGCTCGGGCTCATCCCGATCACGTTCGACCCGGACAACCCTCCGCCGCTGAACATCCCGCTGATCTACTTCACCAAGGTGAAGGTCGTTCAGGCCGGTCAGTTCGGCGGCACCCTGACCGTCCCCGGACTCCACCAGTACACGACCGGCTGAGTCGTCCAGAGCCCGTCCGGGAGCCGCACAAACGCTGAGGGCGCCCCCTGTTCGCAGGGGGCGCCCTCAGCGGCGTACGGAGGCGGGGGATCAGGCGTGGTCGACCTCGCCCAGGTGGTGCACCCGGACCATGTTGGTGGTGCCGGGGACACCGGGGGGCGAACCCGCGGTCATCACGACGACGTCGCCCTCGTTGAACCGCTTGAGCTTCTGCAGCTCGCGGTCGACCAGTTCGACCATCTCGTCGGTGCTGTTCACGAACGGCACGACGTGCGACTCGACGCCCCAGCTCAGCGTGAGCTGGTTGCGGGTGTGCTCGTCCGTGGTGAAGGCCAGGATCGGCTGGGCGGCGCGGTAGCGGGACAGCCGGCGGGCGGTGTCACCGGACTTGGTGAAGGCCACCAGACCCTTGCCGCCGAGGAAGTCGGCGATCTCGCAGGCGGCACGGGCGACCGAACCACCCTGCGTGCGCGGCTTCTTGCCCGGGACCAGCGGCTGCAGGCCCTTGGAGAGGAGCTCCTCCTCGGCCGCGACGACGATCTTCGACATCGTCTTCACGGTCTCGACCGGGTACGCGCCCACGCTGGACTCGGCCGACAGCATGACCGCGTCCGCGCCGTCCAGGATCGCGTTGGCCACGTCGGAGGCCTCGGCGCGCGTCGGACGCGAGTTGGTGATCATCGACTCCATCATCTGGGTCGCGACGATCACCGGCTTGGCGTTGCGGCGGCACAGCTCCACGAGGCGCTTCTGCACCATCGGGACCCGCTCCAGCGGGTACTCGACGGCCAGGTCGCCACGGGCCACCATGACCGCGTCGAACGCCGCGACGACGCCCTCCATGTTGTCGACCGCCTGCGGCTTCTCCACCTTGGCGATGACGGGGACGCGGCGGCCCTCCTCGTCCATCACCTTGTGGACGTCGTTCACGTCGTTGGCGTCGCGCACGAAGGACAGGGCGACCATGTCGCAGCCCATCCGCAGGGCGAAGCGCAGGTCCTCGACGTCCTTCTCCGACAGCGCCGGCACGTTCACGGCCGCCCCGGGCAGGTTGATGCCCTTGTGGTCGGAGATCACGCCGCCCTCGATGACGACCGTCTTGACCCGGGGGCCGTCGATCTCGACGACGCGCAGCTCGACGTTGCCGTCGTTGATGAGGATCTGGTCGCCCTTGGAGACGTCACCGGGCAGACCCTTGTAGGTCGTGCCGCAGATGTGCTTGTCACCCGGCACGTCCTCGGCCGTGATGACGAACTCGTCGCCACGCTCCAGCTCGACGGGGCCTTCGGCGAAGGTCTCCAGGCGGATCTTGGGGCCCTGCAGGTCGGCGAGCACACCGATGGCGACACCGGTCTCGGCCGAGGCGGCCCGGACACGGTCGTACCGGCCCTGGTGCTCGGCGTGGGAGCCGTGGCTGAAGTTGAAACGGGCCACGTTCATGCCGGCCTGGATCAGGGCGACCAGCTTCTCGTGGGAGTCGACCGCGGGGCCGAGAGTACAGACGATTTTCGAACGGCGCATGGGGCGATCCTATCGGTTTGTTTCGCTACGGAATATTCCGTCTGGTGGAAGATACAAATGGGCGGGCGGGCGCTCAGGCGTGGCTCTCCGGCCCGCTCAGGCGTTGCCCTTTTCCGACCAGCGCATACGTCTGTGTGGCGATCTCCAGTTCTTCGTCCGTCGGCACCACGGCGACCGCGACGCGCGCGTACGGGGGTGAGATGAACCGGGGCTCACCGCCGCGCACGGCGTTCAGCTCGCCGTCGACCGCGAGCCCCAGTTCCTCCAGGCCCCTGATCGCGGCCTCGCGCACCGGGGCGGCGTTCTCCCCCACTCCGGCGGTGAAGACGACCGCGTCCACCCGGCCGAGGACCGCGTAGTAGGCGCCGATGTACTTCTTCAGCCGGTGAATGTAGATGTCGAAGGCGAGCCGCGCCTGCTCGTCGCCCTCGTCGACACGGCGGCGTATCTCCCGCATGTCGTTGTCTCCGCACAGACCGATCAGACCGCTCTTCTTGTTGAGCAAAGTGTCGATCTCGTCCGTGGACATTTTGCCAACACGCTCCAAATGGAAGATGACGGCCGGATCCACGTCGCCGGAGCGCGTTCCCATCACCAGACCCTCCAGGGGTGTGAGCCCCATCGAGGTGTCCACGCACCGCCCGCCCCTGACCGCCGACGCCGAGGCCCCGTTGCCCAGATGCAGCACGATGACGTTGACCTCCTCGGGTGCCTTGCCGAGGAGCTCGGCGGCAGCCCGGGAGACGAAGGCGTGCGAGGTGCCGTGGAAGCCGTACCGGCGGATGCGGTGCTCGTCGGCGGTCGCCACGTCGATCGCGTAGCGGGCGGCCGACTCCGGCATCGTCGTGTGGAACGCGGTGTCGAAGATCGCGACCTGGGGAAGGTCGGGGCGCAGCGCCATCGCGGTGCGGATGCCGGTGAGGTTCGCCGGGTTGTGCAGGGGCGCCACCGGGATCAGCCGCTCGATCTCCGCGAGGACAGCCGCGTCGATGACGGTCGGTTCGGTGAAGGTCCTCCCGCCGTGCACCACCCGGTGGCCGATCGCGGCCAGCTCGGGGGAGTCCACGCCGAGTCCGTCCACCGCCAGTTCCTCCGCCACCGCCTTCAGCGCGGCCTCGTGGTCGGCGAAGTCGTCGGTCCTCTCGCGGGTCTCACCCGTCGTCAGCGCGGTGTGCCGCAGCAGGGAGGTTCCCTCACCGATGCGCTCCACCAGACCGACGGCGAGCCGCGAGCTGTCGCGCATGTCGAGCAGCTGGTACTTGACCGACGAGGAGCCGGAGTTGAGGACGAGGACGCGCGTGGCCGGCGGGGAAGCGGGCTCGTCGGTCACGTCGGCGGAGGAGGGGGACGGGTGGGCGCTCACTGCTGGGCAGCCTTCTGGTCGGGGGCCTGGGACTGGATCGCCGTGATGGCGACCGTGTTGACGATGTCCTGGACGAGCGCGCCGCGGGACAGGTCGTTGACGGGCTTGCGCAGACCCTGGAGCACCGGGCCGACGGCGATCGCGCCGGCCGAACGCTGCACGGCCTTGTAGGTGTTGTTGCCGGTGTTCAGGTCGGGGAAGATCAGCACGGACGCCTGCCCGGCGACCTTCGACTCCGGCAGCTTCGTCGCCGCGACCGACGGCTCGACGGCGGCGTCGTACTGGATGGGCCCCTCGATCCGCAGGTCGCCGCGGCGCTGCCGCACCAGCTCGGTCGCCTCGCGCACCTTGTCGACGTCGGCGCCCGAACCCGAGGTGCCCGTGGAGTACGACAGCATCGCGATCCGCGGCTCCACGCCGAACTGCTCCGCGGTGGCGGCCGAGGAGATGGCGATGTCGCAGAGCTGTTCGGCGTTCGGGTCGGGGTTCACCGCGCAGTCGCCGTAGACCAGGACCTTGTCGGCCAGGCACATGAAGAAGACGGACGAGACGATCCTCGATTCCGGCTTGGTCTTGATGATCTCGAACGCGGGCCGGATGGTCGCGGCCGTCGAGTGCACGGCCCCCGACACCATGCCGTCGGCGAGACCCTCCTGCACCATGAGCGTCCCGAAGTAGTTCACGTCCGCGACGACGTCGTAGGCCAGCTCGACCGTGACTCCCTTGTGGGCGCGCAGCTCGGCGTACTTCTCGGCGAAGGAGTCCCGCAGCGGTGAGGTCTGCGGATCGACGATCTGGGTGGCGCTGATGTCGACGCCGAGGTCGGCGGCCTTCTTGCGGATCTGGTCGACCGGGCCGAGCAGGGTCAGATCGCAGACACCCCGGCGCAGCAGCACCTCGGCGGCGTGCAGGACGCGCTCCTCGGTGCCCTCGGGAAGCACGACACGGCGCCTGTCCGAGCGGGCCTGCTCCAGCAGCTTGTGCTCGAACATCATCGGGGTGAGCCGGTCGCTGCTGGGCGCGGAGACCCGCTTCAGCAGGTCGGTGGTGTCCACGTACCGCTCGAAGAGGCCGAGCGCGGTCTCCGCCTTGCGGGGCGTGGCCGCGTTCAGCTTGCCCTCCATGGCGAACAGCGCGGTCGCGGTGGGGAAGGAGTTCTCGGCCACCGAGACCACCGGGGTGCCGGGCGCGAGACGGGCCGCGAGCGTGAGGATCTCGCTGCTGGGCTGCTCGTCCAGGGTGAGCAGGATGCCAGCTATGGGCGGGGTGCCGGCGCTGTGCGCGGCGAGCGAGCCGATCACCAGATCGGCCCGGTCCCCCGGGGTGACCACGAGACATCCCGGGGTCAGCGCCCGCAGGAGGTTCGGCAGCATCGCGCCGCCGAACACGAAGTCGAGCGCGTCACGGGCGAGCCCCGCGTCGTCGCCGAGGAGCACCTTGCCGCCGAGCGCGTGGGTGATCTGCGCGACGGTGGGAGCGGCGAGCGCGGGATCGTCCGGAAGGACGTAACAGGGCACCGGGAGCCGGGAGTCGAGCCGCTCCAGGATCGCCGTCCGGTCCTCGGGTGCCACCCGGTTCACCACCATGGCGAGGACGTCGCACCCCAGCCCGTCGTACGCGCGAAAGGCGTTGCGCGTCTCGGAGCGCACCGACTCGGCACTCTGGTCCCGGCCGCCGACGACCGGGATCACGGACGCGGCGAACTCGTTCGCCAGGCGGGCGTTGAGCGCCAGCTCGTCGGGGACCTGGGTGCCGGCGAAGTCGGTGCCGAGGACGAGCACGACGTCGTAGTCGCGGGCGACCAGGTGGAACCGGTCGACGAGCGTGGACACCAGCTCGTCGGTGCCCTGCTCGGCCTGGAGCGCGGACGCCTCGTGGTAGTCCATGCCGTACACCGTCGCCGGGTCCTGCGCCAGTCGGTAGCGGGCCCGCAGCAGCTCGAAGAGCCGGTCCGGACCGTCGTGCACGAGCGGGCGGAACACCCCCACCCGGTCGACCTGGCGGGTCAGGAGCTCCATGACCCCCAGTTCGACGACCTGACGGCCGTCACCTCGGTCGATCCCGGTCACGTACACGCTGCGCGTCACGCGTGCTCTCCATCCGTTTCGTCGCCAGGCTGATTCTGGGCTCGGAAAAAGGGCCCACCAACGTGAGCAGAACCCTCTTGACAATACCTCCGGCGCTGGCTAAGACGCCCGCCAGGGCAGGCGTGCCGGTCGGCCGGGGACCGGCGTTCGGGCGGCGGCGAGGCGGCCGGGCGGGCGGCCCGGCGGGCGGCCGTCGGAGGGAATCGGCGGGCCACCTCGGGCCATGAAACAATCGAACCGGCTCACACGAACCAGCAGGGAGCAGGAGACACAGCACGATGCGCATCGGAGTTCTCACCGCAGGCGGCGACTGCCCTGGCCTGAACGCAGTGATCCGGTCGGTCGTGCACCGAGCGGTCACCAATTTCGGAGACGAGGTCATCGGCTTCGAGGACGGCTACGCCGGGCTCCTCGACGGCCACTACCGCACCCTCGACCTCAACGCCGTCAGCGGCATCCTCGCCCGTGGCGGCACCGTCCTCGGCTCCTCCCGGCTGCAGCGCGACCGGCTCCGCGAGGCCTGCGACAACGCGCAGGACATGGCCCGCGAGTTCGGCATCGACGTGCTCATCCCGATCGGCGGCGAGGGCACGCTCACGGCGGCCCGGATGCTGTCGGACGCCGGCCTGCCCGTGGTCGGCGTGCCGAAGACGATCGACAACGACATCTCCGCGACGGACCGCACCTTCGGTTTCGACACCGCCGTCGGCGTCGCCACGGAGGCCATGGACCGTCTGAAGACCACGGCCGAGTCCCACCAGCGCGTGATGGTCGTCGAGGTCATGGGCCGGCACGCGGGCTGGATCGCCCTGGAGTCCGGCATGGCGGCCGGCGCCCACGGCATCTGCCTGCCCGAGCGCCCCTTCGACCCCGCCGACCTCGTCGCGATGGTCGAGGAGCGCTTCGCGCGCGGCAAGCGGTTCGCCGTCATCTGCGTCGCCGAGGGCGCCCACCCCGCCGAGGGCACCATGGACTACGGCCACGGCGCGATCGACCAGTTCGGCCACGAGCGCTTCCAGGGCATCGGTACCGCTCTCGCGTACGAGCTGGAGCGACGCCTCGGCAAGGAGGCCAAGCCGGTCATCCTCGGCCACGTCCAGCGCGGAGGCACGCCGACCGCTTACGACCGTGTCCTCGCCACCCGCTTCGGCTGGCACGCCGTCGAGGCCGCGCACCGCGGCGACTTCGGCAGGATGACCGCGCTGCGCGGCACGGACATCGAGATGGTGCCGCTCGCGGACGCGACCACCGAGCTGAAGACGGTGCCGAAGGACCGGATGGACGAGGCGGAGTCGGTGTTCTAGTCCCCTTCTGGGGACGAGAACCACGCCCCGCCCGGGATCCGGGGCGGGGCCCGAGGCCCGGCGCTGCCCGAAGTCCGGCGAGGCCCAAAGCCCGACCAGGCCCGGCACCCGTCGGGGCCCGGCGTCCGGCTCCGGCGTCCGGCCCCTGGCTCAAGCCCCTCGCCTCCGGCGTCCGGCTTGGCTCCGGGGTCCGGCCCCTTGTCCTAGGCACCCGGAGCCCGGTTTCGTGGTCGGGCGTTCGCGCTCGCGGCCGGAGCCTCGCTTTGGTAGTCGGGGGCTTTGCCTCGTGGCCGGAGCCCCGCCTTCGTGGCGGGGGCCTTGGCACTCGCGGCCGGGTCCCGCCTTCGTGGCCGGGGACCTTTGCGTTCGTGGTCCGAGCCCTGCTTTCGAGACCCTCGCTCTCGCGGTCGGGGACCCGCCTTTGCGGTCGGGGCCCCGACCTCGTGGTCGGGGACCTCAGTACGGGATTCTCTGGACCGTTTCCCAGAAGTGGTCGATGACCCGGTCGAGGAAGTCCCGGCCGGATTCGCCCGAGCCGGTGGCGGCCGAAACCCCGCCCCAGTTCAGCGTGGCGACCATCTGCCCCTGGTAGTCGGTGTGCATTTCCTCCAGCACGTTCTCCAGGAGGTTCCGGTCCAGGGGCACCACCTTCCCGACCGGGCGCACGTAGGCCTGCCAGCGCGTGGTCACGGCGCTGCGCAGCAGGTCGGCGAGCCGGCCGTCGCGGCCCGTCACGGTGATGAAGTCGGGCAGCGAGAGTTCGAGCACCTCGGCGAGCGCGGTCGACTGCCGCTCGTTGCCGCGCCAGCTGCCGGACTCCTCCATCCGCTGGTAGGCGAGGAGTTCGATCCCGACGGCGTGTGCCACGTCCTCCGGGGCGAGATCGCGGGCGACGCGGTGTTCGCGCAAGGTGCGCGGGGCTCCTATGAGTTCACCGGCTGAGCACCACAACACGCCCGCGAGGGCGGTGAGTTCGGGGCTGCTCGGCGCGGTGATACCGCGCTCCCAGGCGGTGACGAGATCGGGCGTGACGTACGGCAGCCCGTACGAGGCTCTCAGCCCGTACGCGACATGCTCGGGCCCCATTCCGAGTGCTGCCCGCAGTCTTCGGGCGGCGGGGGCGTTGAAGGGCGGGGTGGGCTGTTGGGCTTGCGGTCGGTGCACGCGCCACAAAGTATGGGTCCGGCCGCGGCGATGACTACGGTCTGTTCGGCCACAATCACAGATTGTAGGAATATACGGTTTCGGCCGCGGCCCTGAATTCGCCGTACCGGCACGTGAGTTCACCCCTTGACGGCCCCACCGAGGGCGAACCCCCCGCCCAGCCGCCGGGCCACCAGCACATACAGCAGGATCACCGGCGTCGAGTAGATGACCGAGAACGCCGCCAGCTGCCCGTAGACCACAGTTCCCCGGTTCCCGAAGAACTCGTTGATGCTCACCGACGCCGGCATCTGGTCCGGCGTGAGCAGCAGCATGAACGGGACGAAGAAGTTCCCCCACATCATCACGAACGAGAAGACCGTCACCACCGCCACGCCCGGCCCCATCAGGGGCAGCACGATCCGTACCAGGGACTGCAGGGACGACGCCCCGTCCGTCCAGGCCGCCTCCTCCAGCTCCTTCGGCACGCCGTCCATGAAGTTCTTCATCAGCCAGATGGCGAAGGGCAGTTGGGAGGCGGCGAAGAAGAAGATCGTGCCCTGCGTGGTGTCGATCAGGTTCACCTGCACGAACAGGGCGTAGACGGGGACCATGATCGCCGTGATCGGCAGGCTCGTCGCGAAGAGGATCGTCAGCAGGAAGGGGCGGTTCAGCCGGGACCGGAAGCGCGAGAGGGGATAGGCCGCGAGGGCCGCGCACACCACGGTCAGGGCGGTGCCCCCGCCGCACAGGATCAGGCTGTTCAGCAGCGGGGTGAAGGTGATGTCCGGTTTCAGTACGGCGTCGAAGTTGGACAGTGTCACGCCGTCCGGCATTTTCACCCGCAGGTCCGCGTGCGCGTCCAGGGAGGACAGGATCACCCAGGCCAGCGGGAGCGCGAACGCGGCCGCCACCACCAGGAGGCCGGCGTCGGCCGCCAGCCGCCGTCCCGAGCGGCGGGACCTGAAGCGTGCGCCGCGCGTCAGTACGGCCATCTCACACCTCCGTCCGCAGCAGCCGCATGTACACGAGGGAGAACAGCGAGCCGACCACCAGGAGGAGCAGCGCCACCGCCGTTCCGTACCCGATCATGCTGTTCTGGAAGGCCTGTTCGTACATGAACAGCGGCAGGGTCTGGCTGCGATTTCCCGGACCGCCCCTCGTCATCACCCAGATGAGCCCGAACACGGACAGTGTCTGGAGGGTGTTGAGCATGAGGTTGGTGCCGATCGAGCGGCGGATCATCGGCAGCGTGATGTGCCACATCCGCCGCCAGCCACCGGCTCCGTCGACCTCGGCCGCCTCGGTGATCTCCTTCGGGATCTCGCCCAGCGCCGCCGAGTAGACCAGCATCGAGAAGGCCGTGCCCCGCCATACGTTCGCGAACGACACCGCCAGGATCGGCAATGTGAACATCCAGTTCTGGGACGGGAGATGGAGCCAGTCCAGGATGGCGTTCAGGGTCCCTTCGCGGCGGAAGAAGGCATAGAGCAGGAAGCCCGCGACCACCTCCGGCAGCACCCACGCCGTGATGACGACCGCGCCGACCAGCGTGCGCACCGGCTTCGACGCTCGTTGCATCAGCGCGGCCAGGGCGAGGCCCAGGGTGTTCTGGCCGACGAGCGACGACAGCACCGTGAACACCAGTGTCAGCCATACGGCGTTGATGAAGGCGTCGTCCTTGAACGCCGCCCGGAAGTTGGCGAAGCCGACGAACGACGAGTGCGCCTGCCCCGTCAACTGCAGGTCGGTGAAGGCGATGTAGGCGCAGTAGACGATCGGGCCGGCGAGGAAGAGGAGCAGGAGGACGACGGCGGGGGCGAGCGGCAGTGTCCGGGTGAGCGAGCGCAGGACGCCTCCCCGGCTCGGGGAGGCGACCCCCGTCCTCAGCGGCCGGACCGGCGGGGAGGCCGCCTTCGTGCCGACACTCACTTCCGGGTCACCTGGTCGTCGGTGGCCGTCTTCAGTTCCTCGTCGTACGCGCTCGCGGCCTTGTCCACGGAACTGTCGCCGGTGGTCACGCTCTCCATGGCCTCCTGGATGGCCGTCGAGACCCTCGGGTACGCCGGGTAGGCGGGCCGGTAATGGGTGCTGGCGACCAGGTCGGTGAAGAACTTGATGCCGGGCTGCGCCTTCACGTAGGCCGGGTCGGCGGCGACGTCGTTGCGCACCGCGATACCGGAGTTGGCGATGTACCACTTCTGGGCGTTCGCCTTCGTCTGCATCGTCTCGACGAACTTGAAGGCCAGGTCGGGGTTGGACGCCTTGGAGGGGATCGACCAGGTCCAGCCGCCGGACATGCTGACCTTGCCGGGGGCCTGGCCGTGCTGGGTGGGCATGTGTGCGAGGCCGAGCTTCTGGGACCACTCGGGCCACTCGTGGCCCGAGCCCTTCAGCCAGTCCTGCGGGAGCCAGCTGCCGTCGAGGTCGATGCCGAGCTTGCCCTTGGGCAGCAGCTCACCGCGGACACTGGTCGCGAAGTTCGGGTCGAGCGCGTCGGTGACGTCGGGGCCGAGCTTCTCCTTGTAGACCGTCTCCACGAAGGTGAGGGCGTCCTTGAAACCCTGACTGCCGGCGACCCACTTCTTGGACGCGGTGTCGTACAGCGGGTCCGCCGTGCCGTCGCCGGTGCCGTACAGCAGCATCTCGAAGCCCTGCATGGTGGCGGCCTCGCCCGCGGGCTTGCCCGTGTAGACGTTCAGGGGGGTGACGCCGGGGACCTTCTTCTTGATGGTGCGGGCGGCGGTGAGGATGTCGTCCCAGGTCTTCGGCTGCCAGTCGGCCGGCAGTCCCGCCTTCGCGAAGACGCCCTTGTCGAACCAGAGTCCGCGGGTGTCCGTCCCGTCCGGGACGCCGTACGTCTTCCCGTCCTGCGCCTTGGCCGCAGCCTTCGCGGTGTCGATGAACCGGCCCCAGTCGGACCACTTGTCCAGATACGGGTCCAGCGGCTTCAAGTACCCGCTGGTGATGTCCGAGTTGATGAGGAAGGTGTCCTCGTAGACCAGGTCGGGCGCCGTCTTGGGCGACCGCAGCATCTGCTGGAGCTTCGTGTAGTACTCGGAGTCCGGGGCCTTGATGGGGACGAGTTCGACCTTCTTCCCCGGGTTCGCCTTCTCGAACTGCTTCTTCATCTCGCCCAGGTAGGTGTCCATCACCCGGATCGAGTTGTCGGTGGACTGCTTGTAGGACACCTTCACGGTGTCCGGATTGCTTCCGGACCCGGATCCGCAAGCGGTGAGCGTCGTCGCGGCGAGCAGCGTGGCGAGGAGAACGGGGGCGGCGGTGGGGCGCACGGGCAGGACCTCCTACGGACCGACATCGTTGTCGTGCGAGCCGAGTTGTCTGCCCGCCGAACGTAAAGCTGTGCGGATGTCAGGTCAATGACTGTGCAGGGTTGCAAGTCGCGGAAGTGACAAGGAGGTTGCCCGCCAGTGGTCTAGGCATGCTGCCCTTCGGCGTGCCGGTTGCGGTGCGTGCGGCCATGCCCGCGTTGTTGCCGGTGCCGGTGCCGGGTGCCCGTGCCCGTGCCGGTTCCGGCGTCTGTGCCCGTGCCCGCGTCCGTCACCGCGTCCCGCCGGGACTTCGGCGGAGAGTGGACCGGGGTCCCCGGCCTGCCGGAGGGCCGGCCCCTTCTCGGGCTAGCCCTTCGTCCAGCGGTACTGCAACTCCGGCCGCCCGACCGTCCCGTACTGCGGAGCGCGTGCCGCCCGGCCCGCCTCCACCAGGTGTTCCAGATAGCGCCGGGCGGTGATCCGGGAGATGCCGACGGCCTCGGCGACCTTGGCCGCCGTCAGCCCGTCGGCGTGGTCCCGGAGGGTGACGGTCACGCGTTCCAGGGTCGGCGCGCTCAGGCCCTTGGGCAGCGCGGCCGGGCCCGGAGCCCGCAGGGTGGCCAGCGCGCGGTCCACCTCGTCCTGGCCGCTCGCCTCGCCGGCCGCCGCGCGGAACTCCGCGTACCGGATCAGCCGGTCGCGCAGGGTGGCGAAGGTGAACGGCTTCAGGACGTACTGGACGACCCCGAGCGACACCCCCTCCCGTACGACCGCCAGGTCCCGTGCCGACGTCACCGCTATGACGTCGGCGTGATAGCCGGCGGCGCGCAGCGAGCGGGCGAGCTGGAGGCCGTGCGTGTCCGGC
This sequence comes from Streptomyces sp. NPDC026500, assembly GCF_055567635.1. NCBI lineage: Bacteria > Bacillati > Actinomycetota > Actinomycetes > Kitasatosporales > Streptomycetaceae > Streptomyces > Streptomyces sp. NPDC026500. The sequence continues at coordinate 616,878 of NZ_JBVHQB010000002.1, forward strand.
AGATGCAGGTCGAGCAGCAGCAGGTCCACGGGCGTACGGTCCAGCGCGCGGCGCGCCTGCGCACCCGTGTGGGCCTTGCCGACCGCGGTGAAGCCGGGCACCCGGCCGACGTACATGACGTGCGCGTCGGCGGCGACGGGATCGTCCTCGACGACGAGGACACGGATCGGATCGGTCATACGCCACCTCCGGGCAGAGCGGGCTCGGACGGCCGCGCGGACCGGGCGGGCCGGGGCGGCTGACACGTCCGTCTGGGCCCGGACACGACGGAGTCGGCGGGTGCGGACTCCGTGTCCCCGGTCGGGGCCGAGCCCGGAACCGGACGCGGATCCGGTCCCGAGCCCCGGGCCGGGGCGGAATCCGAGCTCGGGTCCGGGGCGGAGTCCGAGTTCGGGGCCGAGTCCCGGTCCGAGCTGGAGTCCGGGGCCGGGTCCGGGGCTTGGTCCGGGATGGAGTCCGAGGCCGGGTCCGAGCTGGAGTCCGAGTTCGGGTTCGGGGCTTGGTCCGGGATGGAGTCCGAGGCCGGGTCCGAGCTGGAGTCCGAGTTCGGGTTCGGGGCCTGGTCCGAGCCGGAGTCCGAGTCCCTGTCCGAGCTGTAGTCCGGGGCCGGGTTCGGGGCCCGGTCCGAGCTGGAGTCCGAGTCCGGATTCGGGGCTCGGCCCGAGGCGGAGTCGGAGGCCGGGTTCGAGGCTGGGCCCGAGGCGGAGTCGGAGTTCGAGGCTGGGCCCGAGGCGGAGTCGGAGTTCGAGGCCCGGCCCGGGGTGGAGTCGGAGTTCGGGGCCTGGTCCGGGATGGAGTCCGAGGCCGGGTCCGAGGCGGAGTCGGAGTTCGAGGCCCGGTCCGGGGCCGAGGGGGAGTCTCCGGGTGGCGTGGGGAGCGGGAGGCGGACGGCGAACTCCGCTCCGCCGTCGGCCCCTTCGCGTACCTCCAGCGTGCCGGCGTGCCGGCTCACCGTCTGCCGGGCGAGGGCCAGGCCGAGGCCGCGGCCGCCGGGGCCCGCCGGTTTCGTGGACCAGCCGCGCCGGAAGACCTGCTCGGCATGGGCGGGGTCCACCCCGGAGCCGGTGTCGGCGACCCGCAGCACCAGGGCGGAGTCGTCCGTGAACGCCGTCACCGTGACGCGGGCGCCCACCGTGCCCTGCGCCGCGTCCATCGCGTTGTCGATCAGATTGCCGAGGACCGTGACCAGGTCGCGCGCCGAGAGCGAGGCCGGGAGCAGGCCGTCGTCGATGCCGCTGTCCTCGGAGACCACGAGCTCCACCCCGCGCTCGTTCGCCTGCGCCGCCTTGCCCAGCAGCAGCGCGGCGAGGACCGGTTCGCTGACCGCGGAGATCACCTCGTCGGTGAGGGCCTGCGCCAGTTCCAGTTCGGCGGTGGCGAAGTCGACGGCCTCCTCGGCGCGGCCCAGTTCGATGAGGGAGACCATCGTGTGCAGACGGTTCGCCGCCTCGTGCGCCTGCGAGCGCAGCGCCTGGGTGAAACCACGCTCCGAGTCCAACTCTCCTGTCAGCGCCTGGAGTTCCGTCACATCGCGCAGGGTGACCAACGTGCCCCGGCGTTCGCCGCCGGACACCGGGGAGGTGTTCACGACCAGCACCCGCGCGTCCGTCAGATGGACCTCGTCCACGCGGGGCTCCGCGGACAGCAACGCGCCCGTCAGCGGGGCGGGGAGCCCGAGTTCGGCCACCGAGCGGCCGACCACGTCGTCCGTGACGCCGAGCAGTTCCCGCCCGCCGTCGTTCATCAGCGCCACCCGGAACTGCCCGTCCAGCATGAGCAGCCCCTCGCGCACGGCGTGCAGCGCGGCCTGGTGGTAGTCGTGCATACGGCTCAGCTCGGCCGCGTTCATGCCGTGGGTGGAGCGGCGCAGCCGGGCGTTGATGACGTACGTGCCGACACCGCCCAGCAGCAGCGCGCCCGCCGCGACCCCGATCAGGGCCGTGACCTGGTCCTGGACGCGTTCGGTGATCGCCTCGACCCTGATGCCCGCGCTGACCAGGCCGATCGTCCGCTCGCCGTCCTGGATCGGCGTGACGGCCCGCACGGAGGCGCCGAGGCTGCCCGTGAACGTCTCCGTGAAGGATCTGCCCGCCAGGGCGGGGCTGATGTGCCCGAGGAAGTGCTTGCCTATCAGCTTCTCCTCGGGGTGCGTCCAGCGGATGCCCCGCGGATTCATGATCGTCACGAAGTCGACGCCGGTGTCCCGCTGCACCCGAAGGGCGTACGGCTGGAGCTCCTCGGTGGGGTTCGCGGTGCCGATGGCCCCATGGACGGACGGGGCGTCCGCGACCGAGCGCGCGACCGCCATCGCCTGACGGCCGGCGGCCTCCTCGGCCTGGCTGCGGTCGCTGACGTACGTGAACAGCGCGTACCCGGCGACGAGGACCGTGATCAGCACGGCCTGCATGCCGAAGAGCTGGCCGGCCAGGCTGCGGGGTCGTGGGACACGGGGGAGACGCATGTCGTTCAGTGTGCCTCGCCCGGACGGGTGCTCTTCCGGCCGGCGGGACGACGCTGCCGGGGAGCGGGCGACTCCGCCCCGGCACCGGCGGCCGGACGACTGCGCCGAGGCGCGTGAACTCAATGAACGGAAGGGTGACCACCCTCACACGCCGGGAGATAGTCCCCTCATCCCCCGGGAGTCCACGCCTCCCGGTTTCCCCGGACGTGAGCCGCACGCCGGGTTCCGCCGGTCGTGAGCCGCACGCCGGATGATGCCGACGACGTCGTCAAGGAGGGCAGCCGTGGCCAGCACGCCGCATACGGCACCTGCCGCACCCGCCGCCAAGCGGGACCGCACGCACTATCTGTACATCGCCGTGATCGGCGCCGTGATCCTGGGGATCGCGGTGGGCCTGATCGCCCCCGACTTCGCCGTCGAGCTCAAGCCCATCGGTACGGGCTTCGTGAACCTGATCAAGATGATGATCTCCCCGATCATCTTCTGCACGATCGTGCTGGGCATCGGCTCGGTCCGCAAGGCCGCCAAGGTCGGCGCCGTCGGCGGTATCGCGCTCGGCTACTTCCTGGTCATGTCGCTGGTCGCGCTCGCCATCGGTCTGGTCGTCGGCAACATCCTGGAGCCGGGCAGCAGCCTGGCGATGACCGACGCGGTCAAGCAGGCCGGTCACGGGCAGGTGTCGGCTGAGGCGCTGCCGCCGGTCGACTTCGTGCTCTCGATCATCCCGACCACGATGATCTCGGCGTTCACCGAGGGCCAGGTCCTGCAGACCCTGCTCGTCGCGCTTCTCACCGGGTTCGCGCTCCAGGCCATGGGGACGGCCGGGCAGCCGGTCCTGCGCGGTGTGGAGCACATCCAGCGGCTCGTCTTCCGTATCCTCGCCATGGTCATGTGGGCGGCCCCGCTCGGTGCCTTCGGCGCCATCGCCGCCGTCACCGGTTCCGCGGGCCTGGACGCGCTCAAGAGTCTCGCCGTGCTGATGCTCGGCTTCTACGTGACCTGCTTCCTCTTCGTCTTCATCGTGCTCGGCACGCTGCTGCGCGTGGTGACGGGCCTGAACATCCTCACGTTCCTGAAGTACCTGGGCCGCGAGTTCCTGCTGATCCTGTCCACCTCGTCCTCCGAGTCCGCCCTGCCGCGGCTCATCGCGAAGATGGAGCACCTGGGCGTCGGCAAGTCGGTCGTCGGCATCACCGTCCCGACCGGCTACTCCTTCAACCTCGACGGCACGATGATCTACATGACCATGGCCTCGCTCTACATCGCCGACGCGATGGGCACGCCGATGGCGATCGGGGAGCAGATCCCGCTCCTGCTCTTCCTCCTCGTCGCGTCCAAGGGCGCGGCGGGCGTCAGCGGGGCGGGCCTCGCCACGCTGGCCGGCGGCCTCCAGTCGCACAAGCCCGCCCTGGTGGACGGCGTCGGCCTCATCGTCGGCATCGACCGCTTCATGAGCGAGGCACGCGCGCTGACGAACTTCGCAGGCAACGCCGTGGCCACGGTCCTGATCGGAACCTGGACGAAGGAGATCGACAAGGAGCGGGTGGCCATGGTCCTCGCCGGACAGCTTCCCTTCGACGAGGAGACCCTGCTGGACGACGCCGGCACCGCCGCCTCCGCTCCCGCCTCCGCCCATGTCCACGCGGATGTGCCGGAGCAGGGCGGCGAGAAGGACCCGGCCGAGGCGTAGGAGCCCCTGAGACGCCGGGTGGCCGGGCATCCCCCACGGGCCCGGCCGCCCGGTGCACCGCTGAGCGACTGAGTCCTCGCAGGCCCTGACCCTCCGAGGACTCAGTCGCTCAGCTCGGCCACGAGTTCGGTGGCGTGTGAGGCGGGTACGCCCGCCGCGGTCAGCATGGTGACCGCGGCGGAGCTGCCCGCCTCCTCCGCTGCCAGGAGGCCGTCGTTCACCGCCTCCATGAGGGCGAACAGGGTCTGCTCGTGCACGTACGCCAGTGCGGGCGGGGGTAGCGGCGACGCGAACACGCCCTGTTCCAGGCCGCGTCGAAGAATCTCCGCGCAGGCGTCGCGGACCGGCGTGAGACGTTCGCGGATGCCCTGCATGGTGACGCTGCGCTGGGCGAGGGCGACCAGCAGCCGGTAGCGGTCGGCGATCTCCCAGACCGCCAGGGTCGAGCGGGCCAGCGACTCGGCCGGGTCCGCGACCCCTTCGCGGCCCGCCGCGTGCGCCGCCGCGACCGCCGCCACGGCCTCGTCGGTCAGGGTGCCGACCAGCGCCTCGCGGTTGGGGAAATGCCCGTACACCGTGCGCCGTACGACACCCGCCGCCCGGGCGATCTGGTCCATGGAGGCGTCGGGGTCACGCAGCAGTTCGGCGAGTGCGACGTCGAGGATGCGGCGGCGGTTCACATCGGCGCGGCTCGGGTTACCCGTGGTCATGGCTGCCATTGTGCCCGCCCCTCGGGCGACCTCCTGTCCCGCGGTCACAGGCTCTCCACCTCCTCCATTTGCACAGTGCTGTGCAATCTCGTACATTGCACAGCGTTGTGTAATTGCACTCCACTGTGCAAGTCCTGGTGCGGACGGATCTCCGTACCCGTCGACGAAGGAAGGGCGACCGTGGCCATGCGTCTCGTCATGAACGAACCGGTCGAGAGGATGGACCGGCCCTACGCCAGGCGGTGGTGGGCGCTGCTGGTGCTCTGCCTGAGCCTGCTGATCATCGTGATGGCGAACACCGCCCTCACGGTCGCGGCTCCCGACATGACCCAGGACCTCGGCCTGACCAGCGCCGACCTGCAATGGGTCATCGACGGCTACACCGTCCCGTACGCCGCGCTGATGCTGCTGCTCGGCGCCATCGGGGACAAGTACAGCCGCCGCGGCGCCCTCATCCTGGGGCTCGTCGTCTTCGGCGGCGGCGCGGTCGCCGGTTCGCTCGTCGACAGCTCCACCGGGGTCATCGCGGCCCGCGCCGTCATGGGCGTCGGCGCCGCGCTGATCATGCCCGCCACGCTCTCCCTGCTCGCCGCGACCTTCCCTCGCGCCGAGCGGGCCAAGGCGATCGTCCTGTGGACCGCCACCGCCGGACTCGCCATCGCCGCCGGGCCGTTGGTCGCGGGGGCCCTGCTGGAGAACCACGGCTGGTCGTCCACGTTCCTGATCAACGTGCCGATCGCCGTCCTCGCCATCGTCGGCGCCCTCGTCCTCGTACCGCCGTCCAAGGCCGCGCACCACAACCGCATCGACTACGTCGGCGGGCTGCTCTCCGTCGTCTGGATCGGCTCACTGGTCTACATGATCATCGAAGGCCCGCACTTCGGGTGGGGCCTGAAGGCCGTGACCGCCGCGGTGGTCGCCGGGGTCGGACTGGTCCTCTTCGTCCTGTGGGAGCTGCGCCACCCGCGCCCGGTCATCGACGTACGACGCTTCGCCCACCGTCGCTTCGCGGGCTCGAACCTCGCCGTCGCCCTCTTCTTCCTGGCCGTCTTCGGAGCCTTCTACTACCTCACCCAGCACCTCCAGTTCGTCCTCGGCTACGACGCGCTGGACACCGGGGTTCGGATGCTGCCGCTCGCCGGCGCCGTCTTCGTGGGTTCGGCACTCACCGGGTACCTCACTCCGCGCATCGGCATGAAGTTCACGGTCACCGCGGGCATGGTCGGCGGCACGGCGGCACTGGCGCTGCTCACCCGGGTGGACGCCTCCTCGGCGTACGGCGACTTCGTGCTGCCCCTCGTCATCCTCGGCCTCGCCATCGGACTCGCGCTCTCGCCCTGCACGGACGCCATCATGGGCGCGTTCCCCGAGGCCGAACTGGGCGTCGGCGGCGCGGTCAACGACACCTCGCTGGAGCTCGGCGGCTCGCTCGGCATCGCCATCCTCGGCTCGGTGCTCTCGGGTTCGTACTCCTCGCACCTCGCGGACGCCACCGCGGGCAGCAAGCTCCCGGCGGGCGCCCTGGCCACGGCGCAGGACTCGGTGGGCGCCGGCTACGCCGTCGCCCAGGGCATCGGCGGCAAGGCCCGACAGCTCGGCGAACAGGCGGCGCATTCGGCGAATGCCGAGCAGGCGGCCCAGTTGAAGGCGCAGGCCGGTCAACTCGCCGACGGAGCACGGCAGATGACGGACGCGGTCGGCTCGTCCTTCTCGGACGCGGTGGCCCACACCAGCCTCGTCGGAGCGGTGATCCTGGGCGTGGGCACGGTGCTGGTGGCGCTGCTGCTGCCGCGCAAGGGCCGTACGGCGGTCGAGGACGAGGCCGAGAGGAAGGCTTCCGCCGAGGCCGAGGCCGAGTACGAGGCCGCGGCTGAGACCGGGAACAAGGCCTCGGTCGAGACCGGGGCCGGTACCGAGGCCGGCAATGAGGTCGAGAGCGAGCCCGGGGCGGACGTCGACGAGGATGCCGAGGAGCGGGCCGACGGTGAGGCGGTTCGAGTGGCGATTCGGCCGGAACCGTGACCCCCCGGGCCGCCGTCTCGTAGAACATGCACTACCGTGCCGTGCCGGACCGACCGGCACGGCACGGCACGTTCTGCGGAGGACACCGAGCATGAAGATCGACTGGGACCGGCGTACGTGCGCGCGGCGCGGCCACGTGACGTACGCGCCCGACGAGCGGGTGCTGCGGGAGCGGCTGCGCGCCGAGACGGGCCTCGGCGAGGCCTGGCGCTGTCTGCGCTGCGGCGACTTCGCGCTCGGCGATCCGCACGGCTCGGGCCCCGCGGACGAGGCGCCCCTCGTGCCGCGCGGCAAGGTGCTCCGCGATCTGTTCATCCTGCGCTTCCTGGCGATCGAGCGGGCCGTGCGCGGGGTGTTCATCGTGCTGGTCGCGGCGGCCGTCTGGAAGTTCAGCAACAGCCAGTACGCGGTGCGCCGGCTCTTCGACGAGTACCTCGACGTCCTCAGGCCGGTCTTCCGGCACTTCCACTACGACCTCGACCACTCGCCCGTGGTCGGCACCATCCAGAAGACCTTCGGCTACAAGCACTCCACGCTGCTGCTGGTCGCGGTCCTGCTGCTGGTGTACGCGCTGATCGAGCTCGTCGAGGCGGTCGGGCTCTGGTACGCCAAGCGCTGGGCGGAGTACCTCACGGTCGTCGCCACCGCCGCGTTCCTCCCGCTGGAGATCTACGAACTCACCGAGCACATCAGCTGGTTGAAGATCGCGACGCTGGTCCTGAACATCCTCGCCGTCCTCTACATCGCCCTCGCCAAACGTCTGTTCGGCCTGCGCGGCGGGCACAAGGCGTTCGAGGCGGAGCGGCAGAGCGCGTCGCTTCTGGAGGTCGAGGAGTCGGCCGGGGTCATGGTCTGACCTGCGGCTCCACGCCCCGGGCGCACAGGCCCACTGGCTTGCGGGCCCGCGCCCGGCTCACGGGTCCAGGCGGGCCAGGTCCTCCGTGGTGAGGACCAGGTCCGCGGCCCCCGCCGAGTCCCGGATGGTCTCCGGGCGGCTCGCGCCCGGGATCGGGATCACCGTGGGGGACCGTTCCGACAGCCAGGCGAGACATACCTGTTGAGGGCTCACACCGTGTTCCCGGGCCACCGTGTGGAACGCCCCGAACCGCCCCTGGGGGCCGTCGGCGGACCCGCTGCCGGACGGGCCGGACGGGCCGTCCAGGGAGCTGCGGGAGATGCCGCCCAGCGGACTCCACGGCAGGAAGGCGAGCCCCAGCTCGGCGCAGAGGAGCAGTTCGGGGTCGCTGTCCCGTACCGCGGGGGAGTACCGGTTCTGGACGGACACCAGGCGGTCGCCGAGGATCGCGCGGGCCCGGCGGATCTGGTCGCCGGTGGTGTTGGAGACGCCGGCCAGCCGGATCGTGCCCGCGTCGAGAAGGTCGCGCAGGGCGCCGACCGAGTCCTCGAAGGGGACGGCGGGATCGGGTTTGTGCAGCTGATAGAGGCCGATCGCCTCCAGGCCCAGCCGCTTCAGGGAGGCCTCGGCCGCCGCCCTGAGGTGGCGCGGGGAGCCGTTCACCGTCCAGGTGCCGTCGGCCGGTCTGCCGCGCCCGCCCTTGGTGGTCACCAGAACGTCCGCGGTGTCGCCGCCGTACGTCGCCAGGGCGCGGGCCACGAGCCGTTCGTTGTGTCCGGGCTCGTCGCCGGGCAGGTGATACGAGTCCGCCGTGTCCAGGAGGGTGACGCCCGCGTCGAGGGCGGCGTGCACCGTGGCCAGGGCCCGCGCCTCGTCCGGACGGCCCTCGATGGACAGCGGCATCGCCCCGAGCCCCACGGCGCTCACCCGCAGGCCGCCAAGTGTGCGGTAGCGCACGTCAGTTGCCCTTTCCGAGGGTTTCGGCCACGGCGTGCGGCAGCCATCCCCGCGCGTCGCCGAAGGGGAAACCGAGCCGGGTGGCCCGGGAGTTGTCCATGCCGTAGGAACGGCCGAAGGAGAAGGGGGAGACCTCGCCCGCCTCGACGGCTCCCAGGACCGTCCTGCCCTCCTGGAGGTGCGCGGTGATCGCCTCGCACAACTCCTGCGTGGTCAGCGGTCCGTGGGAGGCCGCGTTGACCGGGCCGGTGAAGTCCTCGCCCACCGTCCAGAACAGGAAGTCGGCGATCTCCTCGACGTGGATGTAGGTCGCCGGGTGGTTCACGGGCGGCACGGCGATCGCCCGGCCGGTACGGATCCGGTCGGCGTAGTGCTCCAGCCGGCCGGTGAAGTCGTCCTCCCCGCCCAGCACATGGGCGACGCGCACGGCCACGGACGGGAAGCCGGGGTCGGCCGCGAACACCGCCTCGGCCTGCCGCTTGCCCTCGCCGTAGTGCGCGTCGAGGAAGTCGGCGTCGTCCCACGGGAGGGCGAGATCGACGGCGACCGTACGGGGATCCACGGCGTCCTCGCCGACCGGGTCCGCCGAGTCCTCGTACTCGTACACCTCGACGGTGGACGTCATCACATACCGGCGCGTGCGCCCCGCGAAGACCCGGCGGGCGATCTCCGCCTGCCGCGGTGTGTAGCAGACCTGGTCGACGACGACATCGAAAGTCCGTGAACCCAGCGCCTTTTCCAGGGAGTTCTCGTCATTGCGGTCGGCGATCAGATGAATCGCCCCGGCGGGCGCCGCCGACGAGCCGCGATTGATGACGGTGACCCGGTCTCCCGCGGCCGTCAACCGCGCAATGAGACGCTTTCCGAAATACCGGTTTCCGCCTATGACGCAGATCTCTCGCACGTCGCCCTCCCCCAATTCGCCGCACGCGTGCCTCATGCACCCATGCACCTGAGCCCACGCACCGGTCACCCTCGCCGGTCGTTCACGGTGCTCCGGCCTGTGGCCATAATTCTCCCGTCGCAGGGGTCAGGTCCGAAGGGGGAGACATGGGAGATCCGGCCGTCGCACCGAAGGAAACACGGCATCCGCGCGCCGTCTCCGGCGAAACGTCGGTGGGCTTCGACGCGCTGGACCGGCAGATCCTGGAACTGCTCCAGAGCGACGGCCGTATCAAGCTCAGCGAGCTGGGCCGCCGGGTCCGGCTGAGCCCGGCGGCGGTCGCGGAGCGGGTGCGCCGGCTGGAGGCGACGGGTGCGATCACCGGATACGGCGCCCGGGTGTCCGCACCCCGCCTCGGCTACGGCATCCAGGCCTTCATCCGCGTCAACCCGCACGGCGGTTACACACTCAAGCATCCGCGGACCCTGGAACTGCTGGCCCGTCCCGAGGTCACCGAGGTCCACCACGTCGTCGGCGAGGACTGCTGGATCCTCAAGGTCGCCGTCGAGGACACGATCCACCTGGAGGACGTCCTGGAGCAGACCTCCGCGCTGGGGCGGACGACGACCTCGATCGTGCTGTCGTCACCGGTGGACCGCAAGCCGCTGCTGCCGCGCACCTCACGCTGACGTCCGCCGGGGCGGCGCCACGCGGCCGCTTGCCTTGACGTCGGCGTCAAGGATTACCGTCGAGGCATGCGAATCGGCGAGCTGGCCGCACGGGCCGGGACGACCACGCGGACTCTGCGCTACTACGAGTCGCGGGGGCTGCTGCCCGCGCGGCGGGGCGAGAACGGGTACCGGACGTACGACGAGCACGACCTGCGGCTGCTCCGGCAGATCAGGACGCTGCAGGACTTCGGGTTCGACCTGGAGGAGACGCGTCCGTTCGTGGAGTGTCTGCGGGCCGGGCATCCCGAGGGCGACTCGTGCCCGGCGTCCCTGGACGTCTACCGCCGCAAACTCGGCGAGCTCGACGCGTTGATCGACGAGCTGCGGTCGGTGCGCGAGCAGGTCGGCGAGCAGCTGGCGCGGGCGGAACGGGCGCGCGACGAGCTGGCGGCCGACGCGGAGGTTCCGGGCGGTCCGGAACCCGTGTGCGAACTGGGAGGGCGGACGCGATGATCAGGGCGGCAGGCGTGGCCGAAGTGACGGACGCGGATTTCGGGGCGGAGGTGATCGGGTCGGATCTGCCCGTGCTGGTGGAGTTCACGGCCGACTGGTGCCCGCCGTGCCGGCAGATGGGCCCGGTGCTCAGCGAGCTGGCCTTCGAGGAGGGCGACCGGTTCAAGGTGGTCCAGCTGGACGTGGACACCAATCCGGAGACGACCCTGGCGTACGGCGTGCTCTCGATGCCGACGTTCATGGTTTTCCGCGACGGTGAGCCCGTGAAGTCGATGGTGGGTGCCCGAGCCAAGCGACGGCTGCTGCAGGAGCTGTCCGACGTGCTCTGACCGCACCCGGCAGACAAAAAAATCCCCTGGGCAATTGCGCCCGGGGGATTTCGCTGCGTATATTCAATGATTCGCGACTTCGAGGGATCGAATCGCGGAGAAGTTCAGTAGGCGCAGTATATCTGGGTGGGAGCGGAATTGTCAAACAAGGGATCGCACACAGAATTCCCCGACGATGAACTGCGAAGCGAGCAGGAATTCATCGACGGGTTGTACGCGCGTGTGGACGCGCTGCGCGGTGTCACCGAGGCCTCCGTCGGGGACGCGCTCGCCCAGGGCAACACGCCCATGCAGGCCCGGCTCGAAAGAGACGTCCTGGTCGCCGAACGCTCGGGGCTGCTGGCCGCGCTGAACGCAGTGGACGGTTCACTCTGCTTCGGCCGTATCGACCTGGCCCCCGTGGAGGGGGCGCCCTCCGCCGGCGTCAGCCACCACATCGGCCGGATCGGCGTCCGCGCCGACGACATCGAGCGCACCCCGATCCTCATCGACTGGCGGGCCCCGGTCGCCCGCCCCTTCTACCTGGCCACCGGTCACACCCCGATGGGCCTGCGCCGTCGCCGGCACATCGGCACCGCGGGCCGGCACGTCATCGACCTGCACGACGAGATCCTCGACCTCGGCGACCGCGAACGCACCGGCCACGAGGACCCGACCGGTGACGCCGTGCTGCTCGCCGCGCTCAACTCGGCCCGCACCGGCCGGATGAGCGACATCGTGCAGACCATCCAGGCCGAGCAGGACCGGATCATCCGCGCGCCGCACCGGGGCATCATGGTCGTCGAGGGCGGCCCCGGCACCGGCAAGACGGCCGTCGCCCTGCACCGCGCCGCGTATCTGCTGTACGAACACCGGGAACTGCTCGCCAAGCGGGCCGTCCTGATCGTCGGCCCCAACCCGGCCTTCCTCGGCTACATCGGCGAGGTGCTGCCCTCGCTCGGTGAGACCGGCGTGCTGCTCTCGACCGTCGGCGAGCTCTTCCCCGGTGTCCACGCGACGGCTGTCGACACGCCCGAGGCAGCCGCCGTGAAGGGCCGTGCCGTGATGGCCGACGTCCTGGCCGAGGTCGTCCGGGACCGCCAGGCACTCCCCGACCCGGTGATCGCGATCGAGCACGACCGGGACGTCCTGATGCTCGACGCGGGCCTCGTCCAGGTCGCCCGGGAGCGCACCCGCGCGGCCGACCTGCCCCACAACGTGGCGCGCGAGCACTTCGAGGGCCACATCCTCAACACGCTCACCGACATGCTGGCCGAACGCATCGGCACGGACCCCTTCGACGGCTCCAACCTCCTCGACGCGAGCGACATCACCCAGATCCGCGACGAACTCGCCGAGAACCCCGAAGTCTGGTCGGCCGTCGACCAGTTGTGGCCGAGGCTGACCCCACAGCGACTGGTCGCCGACTTCCTGGCCGACCCGTACGGCCATGTCCCCGACGAGGACGCGGCGGCGATCCACCGCCCGCTGACCGATCCCGGCGACTGGACCGGCGCGGACGTCCCGCTGCTGGACGAGGCCGCCGAACTGCTGGGCGAGGACGACCGGGTCGCACGGGCGCTGGCCGACCAGGAACGCCGTACCCAGATCGCCTACGCGCAGGGCGTGCTGGACGTCTCCTACGCCTCGCGGACGTACGAGTTCGAGGACAAGGACGAGGACGACTCCGAGATCCTGTCCGCGCACAACATCATCGACGCCGAGCGGATGGCCGAACGGCACGAGGAGGACGACCACCGCAGCGCCGCCGAACGCGCCGCCGCCGACCGGACCTGGGCCTTCGGCCACATCATCGTCGACGAGGCACAGGAGTTGTCGCCGATGGCCTGGCGGCTGCTGATGCGGCGCAGCCCCACGCGGTCCATGACGCTCGTCGGCGATCCCGCGCAGACGGCGGAGGCGGCGGGAGTCGGCTCGTGGGAGGAGATCCTCTCCCCGTACGTCGAGGACCGCTGGGAGCACACCCGGCTCGGCGTCAACTACCGCACCCCGTCCGAGATCATGGACGTCGCCGCCGGTGTGGTGCGGGCCGAACGCCCCGGGTTCGAGCCGCCGCGCTCCGTCCGCTCCACCGGGGTACGGCCCTGGGCACGGGAGGCGGGGGACGATCTGCCCGGCGCGGTCGCCAAGGCCGTCGCCGAACTGACCCCGGCCGAAGGACGGCTCGCGGTGATCGCGCCGCGCGCTCTGCACACCGCGCTCGCCGGTCGGCTGGACGGCGTGACGGCGGGCCAGGAGCCCGACCTCACCCGCTCGGTGGTGCTCCTCGACCCCCGGCAGGCCAAGGGGCTGGAATTCGACTCGGTACTGGTGGTCGAGCCCGCGTCCTACGGGACGAGCGACCTGTACGTGGCGCTGACCCGGGCCACCCAGACCCTGGGCGTCGTGTACACCGGGGAACTGCCCGCGTCGCTGCGAGGCACCGGTCTGGAGTGACCGACGCGGGGTGCCGGTCCGGAGCGACGGCGGGCTCGGCGGTCCCGTCGCCTCATCCCTGACCGGTCCCCGGCGGCCGCGCCGCCGGGGACCGGGTACGCGCAGCCCCTAGGCAGGCCGCAGCCACACCGTCGCGAGGGGTGGCAGGGTCAGATGGACGCTGGCCGGTCGGCCGTGCCAGCCCTGGGGTTCCGGTTTGACGGGGTCGGGGTTGGTGACGTCGCTGCCGCCGTAGCGGAGGGCGTCGGTGTTGAGGACTTCGCGCCAGGCCGGGATGTCCTCGGGGACGCCGAGGCGGTAGTTGTGGCGGACGGCGGGGGAGAAGTGGGAGACCGCGAGCAGGGGGGTGCCGTCGGCGGCGTGGCGCAGGAAGGCGAACACGTTGTCGTCGGCGGCGTCGCCGGTGATCCAGGCGAAGCCGGCGGGGTCGGTGTCGCGCTCCCAGAGAGCCGCTTCGTGCCGGTAGGTGGTGTTGAGGTCGCGGACGAGGTCGCGCACGCCGCGGTGGTCGGGTTCGGCGCCGTAGGCGGGGTCGAGGAGCCACCAGTCCGGGCCGTGGGCCTCGGACCATTCGGCCCCCTGGGCGAACTCCTGTCCCATGAAGAGGAGTTGCTTGCCGGGGTGGGCCCACATGAAGGCGAGATAGGCGCGGAGGTTCGCGCGCTGCTGCCACCAGTCGCCGGGCATCTTGGAGACGAGTGAGCGTTTGCCGTGCACGACCTCGTCGTGGGAGATCGGCAGGACGTAGTTCTCGCTGTACGCGTACACCATCGAGAACGTCATCTCGTTGTGGTGGTACTTGCGGTGGACCGGCTCGTGGGACACATAGTCCAGCGAGTCGTGCATCCAGCCCATGTTCCACTTCAGCCCGAACCCCAGACCGCCGAAACCTCCGGGGCCGACGTGGTGGGTGGCCCGGGTGACGCCGTCCCATGCGGTGGATTCCTCGGCGATGGTGACGACGCCGGGGTTGCGGCGGTAGACGGTGGCGTTCATCTCCTGGAGGAACGCGACGGCGTCGAGGTTCTCGCGGCCGCCGTGTTCGTTGGGCGACCACTGGCCGGGTTCGCGGGAGTAGTCGAGGTAGAGCATGGAGGCGACGGCGTCCACGCGCAGGCCGTCGATGTGGAACTCCTCGCACCAGTAGGTGGCGTTGGCCACGAGGAAGTTGCGGACCTCCCGGCGGCCGTAGTCGAATTCGAGGGTGCCCCAGTCGGGGTGGTCGGCGCGCTGCGGGTCGGCGTGCTCGTAGAGGGGGCAGCCGTCGAATTCGGCGAGGGCCCAGTCGTCGCGGGGGAAGTGGGCGGGCACCCAGTCCATGAGGACGCCGATACCGGCACGGTGGAGGGCGTCGACCAGGTACTTGAAGTCGTCGGGGGTGCCCAGACGCGCGGTGGGGGCGTAGAAGCCGGTGACTTGGTAGCCCCAGGAGCCGCCGAAGGGGTGTTCGGCGACCGGCATGAGTTCGACGTGGGTGAAGCCGAGGTCGGCGACGTAGGCGGGGAGCTGGTCAGCGAGCTGACGATAGGTCAGGCCGGGTCGCCAGGACGGCAGATGCACCTCGTACACCGAGAACGGCGCCTCATGGGCCGGGCGGGCGGCCCGCTTCGCCAGCCACTCCGCGTCCTGCCACACGTGGTGGGAGGCGTGGACGATCGAGGACGTGTTGGGCGGGGTCTCGGTCCGGCGGGCCATCGGGTCCGCGCGCAGGGTGCGGGAACCGTCGGGGCGGGTGATGTCGAACTTGTAGAGCTCGCCCTCGCCTATCGCGGGGACGAACAGCTCCCACACGCCGGAGGAGCCGAGCGACCGCATCGGATATCCGGTGCCGTCCCAGAAGTTGAAGCTGCCGGCCAGCCGGACACCGCGCGCGTTCGGAGCCCACACGGTGAAGCGCGTGCCGGCGACGCCCTGTTGCTCCATCGGCTCGGCGCCGAGCGCCCGCCACAGCTCCTCGTGCCGGCCCTCACCGAGCAGGTGCAGGTCCAACTCGCCCAGTGTCGGCAGGAACCGGTACGCGTCCTCGGTGTCCAGCACCGTCCCTTCGTAGGTCACGAGCAGCCGGTACGAGTCGGGGACCGCGCGCAGTGGCAGCAGCCCGAAGAAGAACCCGTCCCCGTCGTCGCGCAGTTCGGCGCGCAGGTCGTCCGTGACGACGGTGACCCCGAGCGCGTACGGGCGGAAGGCCCGGAAGGCGATACCGTCCGGCACCGGATGGGCGCCCAGCACCCCGTGCGGATCGTGGTGCGTACCGTCGAGCAGCCGCTGCCGGTCCACCGGATCGACACCGGCGAGAACGGGACCACTCGCGGCCGGGCCGGGACCGCCCTCACCCGGGCCAGTACCTGTCCCGCCGACCGCGGGACCACTCCCGGCCGGGCCGGGACCGGTCTTGCCGACCGCGGGACTGTTCTCGGCCGGTACGGGACCTGTCCCGCCGGCTGCGGGACCGCTCTCGCCCGCGGTGGGCTCCGGGATCTTCGCCACGGCTGTCGTGCCCTTTCTCGGGACGTTCTGAGCGGCCTGCGCGACCGCGCTCCCGCCGGCCCGCTGGGCGGATATGGTCTTCCTCGCCACGGAGGTCTTCTTGGCCGCGGAGGTCTTCTTTGCCAGGGCGGCCTTCTTGGTCCCGGAGGTCTTCTTGGCCATCCCGGGCTTCTTGGCGGTGGCCTTCTTGACCGTCGGTTTCCCCCCAGCCGCCTTCTTGGCCGCCGCGTTTCCGACCTCTGCCTTCTTGGCCGCTTCCTTCTCGACCGCCGCCTTCTCGGGCGTGGGCCTCTCGGTGGGCGTCTTCTCGGCGGCGGCCGGTTTCTTCGCGCCGTTCTTCTTCGGACTGTCCTCGGACGGGGGGCGGGGCGTCACGGGCAGGGCCTCCTCAGGAGGGTGAACTGGGGAACAGCAGGGGGATCTAGCGCGACGCGGCCAGCCGCCGTACCGCCGCCAGCGGAACCGGCAGCCAGTCCGGGCGGTGCCGGGCCTCGTACACGACCTCGTACACCGCCTTGTCCGTCTCGAAGGCACGCAGTAATACGGGATCCGTGCGCGGGTCGAGGCCGCTGACCTCGGCGTATCCGGTGCAGTAGGCGGCCCGGCAGGCGTCGGCCCAACCGGACGCCAGTGGCGTCCCCGGGGAGCCGAGAGCCTGGGGGACGGAGTGGGCCGCGTAGTCGAAGGAGCGGAGCATGCCCGCGATGTCGCGTGCCGGGGGCTGGGGCATACGGCGCTCGGCGAGCGGTTTCGACGGCTCGCCCTCGAAGTCGATGAGCGACCATTCCCCGTCGGGGGAGCGCAGGCACTGGCCGAGATGGAGATCGCCGTGGATGCGCTGAGCCGTCCAGGTGTGGCCCTCGGCGGACAGATCGGCCAGCGCCTCGAACGCGGTCCGCAGGCCGGGTGCGTGGGGCCGGAGCGCGGGCACCGCCTGTGCGGCGGCGTCCAGCCGCTTGGTCATGGCGTCGATGAGAGGCCGCATCTGGGTGTGGCCCAGGGTGACCGTGGGCAGCGCTCGCGCGAGCGCGGTGTGCACCTCGGCGGTGGCCCGGCCCAGCGCGCGCGCCTCGGCGGTGAAGTCCTCGCCCTTGGCCAGTTCCCGCAGCGCCAGTTCCCAGCCGTCGGCCGCGCCCTGCACGAACGGCTGGAGCACGCCGAGTACGTAGGTCTCCGCGTCGAGGTCCGCGAGCATCCAGGCCGCGGGCGCCGGCACCCGCGCGCAGCCCTCCCGGGCCAGCGTCAGCGGAAGCTCCAGATCAGGGTTGATCCCGGGCACGATCCGGCGCAGCACCTTCAGGATGAACGTATCTCCGTAGACGACCGACGAGTTGGACTGTTCCGCCGTCACCAGGCGCGGGACCAGGTCCTTGCGTATCTCCTGGTGCCGGTCGTGCTCGAAGCGCAGTTCACCGACGCGGGCCCCGGTGCGCAGGGCTTCCAGCAGGACACCGGCGGGGCGCGGGTCGTGCAGCGCCTCGTACACCGTGCGGCCGGCCAGCGGTCCCTCCTCCAGATGCCCGATCAGGGCCGGTGCGAGCCGTGGCGGCAGCGCCTCGCGTACGCCGATCAGTAACTGGTAGCAGTCCCCGGGATACGAGATGGCGCCCTGCGTGGGAGTGCGTGGCTGATGGGCGCGTACGAGCAGATGGATCAGCCCCAACTGGGCGCTGGGCGGCAGCAGTTCCACCGCGGCCACCAGGGAGAATCCGGTCACCGGACGCCCTTTGCCCGCGAACCAGCGTTGCCGGGGCAGCCATTCCCGCAGCAGTGGATCGAGCGACGCGAGCAACTCGGGGCGTGCGACCGGGGCCGGGGCAGAGTGGGTTACGGCTTCCGACATGGCGTCGCGTCCTTTCCCCAGTGACCCGGGGGTCCCGGATACCGGGCGAGGTGTGAGTCATGCGTGCCCAGGGCGGGGCGGGAGAAACCGCCCCGCCGCCCGGGTTCTAGACGGCATCCTTGCGGAGCCGGAACCAGTAGAAGCCGTGACCGGCGAGGGTCAGCAAGTACGGCAGTTCGCCGATGGCCGGGAATCGTACGCCGCCGATCAGCTCGACCGGGTGCCTGCCGTTGAACGCGCGCAGGTCGAGTTCGGTGGGCTGGGCGAAGCGGGAGAAGTTGTGCACGCACAGGACGAGGTCGTCGTCCCCTTCGCCCCCGGTCGAGGGTGCCTCGCGGAGGAAGGCGAGGACGGCGGGGTTGGAGGACTGGAGTTCGGTGTAGGAGCCGAGTCCGAAGGCCTTGTTCTGTTTGCGGATCTCGATCATGCGGCGGGTCCAGTGGAGCAGCGAGGACGGTGACGACATCGATGCTTCGACGTTGGTGACCTGGTAGCCGTAGACGGGGTCCATGATCGTGGGGAGGAAGAGGCGGCCGGG